>DASQPN010000154.1:0-21527 GCA_035643915.1 Terriglobales bacterium
GGAATGACCAGCCTGCCCGGACGGCATGGCAACCAGCCCGCGAGCGCTCCAGTGGCCGCTCCGCAGGTCCTCGGCCCAAGGCCCGGGGAAAATCCGCGTCGGGGCAGCACCCACCCGACGCGCAGCTCGGTCAGGGCAACAGCCCGGGAGCGGATTACAGCACGCCCATCCGCAACGCCTTGGTTGCGCTGATGAACGGTCCAGCCATCGAGATCGCGGCCCTCGACTCGCGCATTGCCATGCAACTCGAAGCCGAGGCGCGGCAGAAAATCAAGCCGCTGACGGGTAAATCTCCGCGCGATCAGGAGGCGTGCAGATCCCGCCGTACCAGAGCGGAATCCAGGAAGAATCCCAGCCCCAGCGTGAACGGGACGGCTCCGAACGACGCGGCCACCCAAGCATCCGGCTCAACCCGCGCGATCATTGCGAAGGTCGTGATGTAGCCGATGGCCCCGGCCACCAGCAGGATGCCAGCGCGGCGCGAACGCGCCGTCTGGGACAGTTCCGGCTCCAGCGGAACAGCCACGCCCCGGGCGATCGCCGCTAGGCGCTCTTCCGTGCGTAGTTTGTTGACGCGATAGAAAGTGTACGAACCTATTCCCACAATGGGAATCCCAAACAGCATGATGACTGCCGCCAGACCCACGATGTCTCCCATACTCCGCTCCTTAATTCCGGCACTTCGCTCGCGCCGCAACCGTGTAGAGGATCATTGCCTGCTCTAGGGTACGGAAGGCAGCGAGACAAAGTTCCGGAAGAAAGCGGTTGATCCGGACGATGGCCCGATCTGGAACCCGGGACGTTGCAGGAGGGCGGAGGCCACCCAGCCGCACGGCCAAGCTCTCGCAAGCGAGGCCTGTGCCGGGCCGCGGGGCTCTTCAGGGGCCCGGAAATTGTGCCCCCGGATGCCCAGGAGCCTCGCCGCCGGGCTTCGAGAGACAGGTCCTCGTGCATAAATCTCTTTGATATGCCTAATAAGGTCTTTTTATTGGCGAGGGAAAGCGCTCCACGGTAACCTGATCTATTAACAACCAGTCGGCCAAGCTCACTGTACGAGCAACTATCAAACTTAAGGAGACTCATGTCGAACGAACTGCGGGATTTTCTGGCGCTCTCGTATTCAGAATTGGAAGAACTGAATCTGGAAGCTAAAGAGCAGCGCAAGAATCGCGTTGCCCTGCACAAGATTCAAGAGGCGCGGATCAAGTACCTGACCGACGAAAAACGCATCAAGGCTGTGACCGTGCTCTTCAGCGACCTCGAAGGCCGGTTGCACATGCTCGACTACGACAAGAAGTTCCTGATCAAGAGCTGGGACAACCTCACGTTTGACGGTTCTTCCATCCGCGGCTTCACGGCGCAGCGGGAGAGCGACCTGCGCTTGGGCATTGACTGGGCCGCGTTCTACTGGGGACCTGCTGACTTCTTTGGCGGCGGCAAGGTAATGGTCTTTGGCGAAGTCATCGACAAGAACGGGACGCCCTACTCTGCCGATATTCGCGGCGTACTCAAGAGCTATGCGCAGAAGTTGTACGACAAGGAAGGCTACACCCTGAACGCGGCCAACGAGATTGAGGGCTTTCTTTTCAAGGGGCCGGACGCGGAGCGTCACTACTACGAAACCGGCAAGTTCGAGTACGTCAACACTGGGGGCTACTACCACTCCCTGCCCGGCGATTTGCTCCGGACGTTCATCGACACGACTGCGGAAGTACAGCGCGCCATGGGATTCCAGAACGAGAAGGACCATCCGGAAGTTGCGCCTTCCCAGTTCGAAATCAACTATGGTTATGGCGAAGTCGTTGCCGCCGCGGATCAGATTCAGCTCTACAAGCTGATTTGTCGCGAAGTGGCTACCAAGGCGGGCCTCACGGCCTCATTCCTGCCCAAGCCAGTGGTGGGCGTAAACGGCAGCGGCATGCACACCAACGTCTCGATCAGCAAGAGTGGCAAGAACCTGTTCTGGGACGCCAAAGGGGAGGAGAAACTCAGCAAGCTGGGGTACGCGTTCATGGACCGCATCCTCACCCACGGCAACGATATCTGTCTTTTGCTCAATGCCAGCGTGAACGCCTACCGCCGTCTGGATCCGCACTTCGAAGCCCCCAACCAGATCAAAGCGTCGCCCACCGATCGCGGCTCCATGATTCGCATCCCCATCGGCAACGACAAGAGCATGCGCGTGGAAGTTCGCTCGGTCAGCCCGGACGCCAGCCCCTACCTGGTGATGTACTCGATCTTCAAGACCGGCATTGATGGGGAAACGGCAAAGATCAAGAACCTGCGCCAGGCGGAACGGTACCTGCCCGATAACATCTACGATGCGCTAGACAACTTCCGGAAAGCGGACTGGACGACGAAGCTTCTGGGTGAAGACGTGAAGACTCGCTACGCGGACCTGAAGCAGGCCGCCGCGGATCGCTGTCCGCGTGCTCTGGGCACGTTTGTGAAAGCTCCCGAAGTCCAGTATCACCACGAGGTATACAACCAGTTCCTCTGGAACCTGTTTTAGAAAGAATTGCGCGCCACTACGCCCTGGTCGAAAGGCTAGGGCGTTTTGTTTTTATGATTCGAGGGCGGGCAGGTCAGCACGTTTGCGAATGGAGTCGAAGTCATATTCCTTGGTAATCTCCCCATTCTCAAACACCGTGACAAGACGATCTTCGCTCATCGCGGCAGCGGCCTCGACGTTCTCAACCGTGTGAAAGGTTCCGGGCGCGGTCTGGACCAGGGAGAGCCTTCCGTGCTTGGAGTTCTTGCCTGGATCGGTGATGGGGTCCTTGAACACGGCCCGCCACTGTCCATCGACTTGTGCCGCCGAACACTTGAATGCGAATTTCTGGGTGTCGCGATTCAGTTGCTGCAGGAGGGCGCCGCCCATGCCGAAAGCGATGTTATCGGCACTCCAGCCGTGAAATTTCGCCAGCTGATAAAGCATGTTCTGCACGGTGAACATGTTCACGCCGTCCCCCTGGATCACCCGGACGTACGGGGGAAGCACTCGGTATCCTTTGGCATTGGTTTCGTAGCCGAATTTTTCCCCCAAAATCTCGAACACTTTGGTCAGGACGTTGATGGGATCTCCGGAGTCGGGGCGGATGACCAGGGTTCCCTTGCGCTGCCGGATGTCCGGCTTCAGGAGCTCACCCCAAAGTTTTTCGCAAGCGTGGTAGATGTTGTAGCTGTCAGAGACGCAGGCAACCACCCCTTCGGGGTAGGCCGTGAGCATGTTCCGATAGGCGTCGAGTTCGTGTTCCTTGCCCCAGGCGGTAACGGTCGAATGTTCGGACGCTGGAATGGAGAAGCCGGGCATTCCCTTGGTGTGATAATAGTCCTCGAGCAGGATGATGCCGGCCACCGTGTCAGTCCCCATGAAGTTCACCAGGTGTGCGGCACCACCGATCGCGGCCGTCTCCTCCGAGCTGACCCCGCGGTAACCGAAATCGTGCAGTTTGAAGGGCAGAAGCGAAGGGTCTCCCGTACGCTCGAGGAAGCCCTTGATGATTTTCTTGATTTCCCGGGACAGCGTAGCCACCGTGGTGGGATACCAAACCTTCAGCAGTAGCGTCTCGAGATAGTTCGTCAGCCAGGGAAAGTCGGGATCCGTGTTCTCGATGGTTGCCAGCACGTTGAGGTTCGAGACCACGGAACCTTCCGGCACGGCTCGGATGCGGACGGGCAGCCGCCCGCCATGCTTCTCCAACAACCGGGTCCAGCCCGCACGATTGAACAAAGCTTGTCCGCAATGCTGTCCGCAGAATTCGTCGGCCTGTTCGATGTCCGGCTTCGTGAAGACCTGCCCCTCAACGTAGGCTTTCAGGTAATACTGCAGCCCGAAGAACACGGTGCTCGGGAACATGCCTCCGCGCGATTCCAGGTAGGAGTAGATCGCGGTTGTTTTCGGTGGATACTGCTTCCAGTGGGTAAATTTGTAGCTATCGGTCCTAAGCAGAAAGTTCATGAGTGCCTTCTTCGAAGCGCAAGGTTTGCTCCGCATCTCCGGGGGTCCAGGCGTGCGGGGTCGACGGGCGCAAAAGAAAAGGCTACCACCGTTGGGCAGTAGCCTGTTGCTTGTGAGAGCCGATCCCGCTAGTCGCCGTTCTGGAAGTATTCTCCGGGAAGGGCCACCATGGTGCCTCGGGGCGCACCGGCGCCCGCAGACGCCGTCAGTTTCCGAACTTCCCTTTCGGGCCTTTGAACGCCCGCCAGGTAAATGTCCGCCACCTTCAACTCGATCCGGATACCCAGAGCACGCTCCAACTGGCGGATGTCCGCCCGCTGGTGATGTTCGAAAAGTGTGGAGGCCACGCCTTGTCCGCCCGCGCGTCCCGTGCGGCCGACGCGGTGAATGAAATCCTCCGGGATCTGGGGCAGGTCGTAGTTAATCACCTGCGCGATATCCTGCACGTGGATGCCGCGCGAGGCCAGGTCGGTTGCCACCAGCACCCGGATGCGTCCCTGCTGAAACGCAGTGAGCGCGGCGGTACGCTGCGATTGCGAACGATCGCCGTGAATCATCGCGGCGGAGAAGCCCTCGCGGCTCAGGCGCTGCGCCAGCCTTTCGGTCGCGCGCTTGGTGCGCGCAAAAACCAGGCAGCGACCGGTTTCTTTGGCCAGCAACCGCTGGAGCACGTCCAGCTTCTCACCGGCCGAAACCTCGAAGCCTTGAATACGGACATTCTCGCATGGCTTCAGAACGGATCCGAGTGCGACCCGAACCGGTGTCCGCATGTGGTCGGTCACCAAGTGCGCCACCGACGCTTCCAAGGTGGCTGAGAAGCACATGGTCTGCCGGTTCTTCGGCAAGGTTCCTACAATGCGCCGGACGGCGGGGATGAACCCCATATCCATCATGCGATCGGCCTCATCCAGTACGAGGAGGTGCAACACGCGGAAGTCGACCAGGCGCCGGTCGAGAAAATCCTCCAGGCGACCCGGTGTCGCAACCACCAGTCGAGCTCCGCGCCGGATGGAGTGGATCTGTTGTTTCTCGGAGAGGCCTCCTACGACCAGCGCCGCCTCCGGAAGGTTCGTGCCCCGCAGGGCGTTGTATTGCTCCGCGACCTGCATCGCGAGTTCGCGTGTGGGAACCAGCACGAGAGCGTAGATCCCGGCCGTGTGGTTGTGGAGCATTTGCTCCATCATCGGGAGCAGGAAGGCCAGCGTCTTACCGGTGCCGGTCTGGGCTGTGGCCAGGACGTCTTTACCTTGAAGTGCAGGAGGTATCGCAGCTTCCTGCACGGGAGTGGGAATCGAAAAACGAAGCGCTGCGAGGCGCTCCTGTAAATAGGAGCACATCGGCAACTCTGCAAAATGTTTCAAACGGTACTTTCTTTCTGTCTGGTGGAATTGATCGCGGTGCACACCGGGATCGCCGGGCGGCACAACAACTCGTGTTTGCCAGTCTTCAATCTGGATTTACGCTGAAAACGTACGGAGGGGACTAAAGGCGGGAATCCTTAGATCAATTCCTGAACCCAGAAGAACCGCACCACACAACCGTGGTATCGAGCGCAAGCACAGTGTAACACGTGGCTGCCAATTGCCCCGATTACCAAAGTTTGGACGCGCTTTCCAGGCCGGGCGCTTCCCCGCCAGCGGCCAGCCGTTCCCTTTCCGATTGCACCGAGTTAAGTTCTTCCAGGAGCTGCAAGTCTTTGCCCACGTCAGTGTTAGCAACCTTCGACGGGCTCTTTCGCAACTCCTCCCGCAGGCGCGTCAGCACAAGGCTGCGCGCGATCTGGGGCGACTCGGATGCCGCGAGGATGTTCTCGCGAGCGAGCCCAACCTGCACCGGGCTGTCACCCACCCGCAGCCGCAGGAGGGGCCGACCAGCCTGGTCAAGCAGCGGCTCAGCGTCGGCTCCCGAGTCCGGCCATTTGGCCTCGTCGACTACGCTGTCGCGATCGAGCTGGCTGCGCTTGAGCCGTTCCAGACGGTTCAAATGTTCGACCCGCTGTTGAGCATTCATCGGGGGTTCCAGATCCCGGCTGGGATCAAACACCAGGGCATGGCGGCCGGGATCGAAGCCTCCTCCGGTGAAATACGCCGCGGCGAAGCAGCCGACGATCACTGGATGCCATGCCAGCAGCGGCACCATATATTTCTTCGCCTTGAACGCAGACTCGATCACACCGCGCACGGGCTTGCTGCGCCTGATCGTCCCCGGAACCTGCGGGACGATAAATGTCCGGTATTGCAATTCCGGATGATGCTTGCCGTAGTGCACCAGGCACTTGGCAATCTGCTTGGGGGTTGTGACGCCCAGGTCGGCGATCACCGTGCGATGGAGCGCTCCGGGATAGTAGAAGTTGATGATTCCGCGCACAAAGTCGGCACAATTTCGCGACAGCAGCTTGTAAAGACCGGCGTTAGGTCCGGAGTTGAACATCCCGATCAGCTGGTCGTCTTTCTCTTCGCTGGTCTCGATCTCGAAGCCGTAGATCGTTCGGTCGTAGGCGGCCCCTACCAACTGGACCCACGGACCCTCGGGCGTCTCTCCGTTGTTCACGTCCGGCGCAATGGCGGCAAGGTATTTCCGACGATATCGATCGCGCAGAAAGGCTTCCAGCTTGGCATCGGCGTAAAGCGGCACCTTTTCCGGAGTGTCGACGGCATACAGGTAGGGGAGCAGCGGGACCGCCAGCCAGTCGTATTGGCCAATTCCGTGGTAGCGGCTGAGGACGACTCCCTTTTCGCCGGGCTCACAGCGCCGGAGCAGGAGCGGCGAGTCGGCGCAGACCCGGCTCAGGTAAACGGCCACGTGGCCGGTCCCCGCGAACGTTCCGTCGTAACTGTAAGGCTCCTCGAGAAGCAGTGTGGCGCCGGCGTGAGCAAGCACACTACTGCACCCGAGAAATAACAGCACAACCGTCCAGACTCTAAGCCGACCCATACACATGCTAAAACTCGCTGGCGAGCAGAAAGTTTCCGCCTGAAGACCAGGAAGCCCGCTCCCTGGCCCATCCGTGTCCCTCTTTACGTCTGATGCGTAAAGGTTGGGGTCAACAAGTGACCGAAGGGACTGTATTCGAGGATGGTTTTGGCTGTATTTCCCTGGAGCTTTCGACGCCGGAGGCTGGTAACTACGTGTGCATCAATTGACTTACTTCTTGGCTGACGGTCCGCACTGGGGAAGTCCGCCCTGGGGAAGTGAGCAGAGTTAGGAGGGCGGCGGGGAACCGGCGAATGACCCGGTGAAAACGAGGGGCAGCCACCAAGGGGCGTTTACCGCACCAGCCACTCGGTCAGAGCGTGCATATCGCGGAGAATCGCTCCGTAGGTCGCGACCACGCCCAGAAGCGTCCCCAACAGTGCCGCCTGGGGGTACCCCAGCGCGCGGCGCCGGGATCTTGGCATCCGCCTCTCATTCCACGCCACCAGGCGTTCCACACGTGCATTCACCGAGGCTGGCGAGTTGTGAATCAAGGCCGTGGTCAGGGCTGCCGCCGGATGCACGGGAGCCAGCCGCGACAGCTTAATGAGTGCCGACGCGAGATCCAGAGCGTCGCCAACGCTAGCCACCGCCGCGTCATCGGCTGCCATTTCTTCCGCTTCGCACCAAGCCGCTTCCAGCCGCGACATCCCAGGGAACGCGCAGAAACGGAACAGCAGCTTCTTCAGGTTATCCCGCCGGTGGGCATGCGCCATCTCGTGCTGCAATGCGGTCGCGAGCTCCTGCGGGCTCAGGACGGCCGCGGCCGCATCCGACAGCAGCACCCTGGGAACGCAAACGCCGGTCAGCGTGAGAGCCGGCACGCCCGGCCGAATGCGGAACACCGGCACGGAGTCGCGCGCGGGCAGGACGGTCGCACCCGCCAGCCAGCCCGCCACCGTTTTAGAGGTTTTCACGTAAGCCGCCACAGCGTTGAACGCCCCGGCGCCCAACAGCAGTAAGCAGCAAGCGCCCAACGCCAGAGGTATCTCGCCGACCGGCTCAGCGGACGTGCGCGGCTCGAGAAGAAGGAACGAGGGCACGACAAATGCCAGCGTAACCACCGCAGCCGCCGCGACGGGCAAGCCCCTTAAGGCAAAAAGAAGATCCGCCAGACGTGTTGCGAGCAGGCGCTTGCCGGCTTCGCGCGCGAGCCCCCAACCCCACAAAACCAACATCGAGAGCACACCATACAGAATCAGATATAACGCGAGCGACACAGCCAGGCCGCGCAGGGCGAACATCTACGGTGTCTCCTGTTTATGCAGTTCACGGCGTTTGCGCTCAACCATTTGCTGTAGGTCGTCGAGCAACTGAACATCATGTTCGCTGACTGCTTCCACCAGGTAGGACAGAGGCAAGGACGCCGCGGTGCCCGATTCAAGCAACTGCCGGATCGCTTGCCCGGCCGCTGCCCGCTGCATTTCTTCCTGGGTCACGCTGGGGGAGTAACGGAACGCTCTTCCCTCGGCAACGCGGGTCAGAAGGTGTTTCTTGTACAGTCGGTCCAGCGTCGTCATCACCGTGGTGTAGGCGATATTCAGATTTCCTGCTTGCAGCAATTCGCGTACGGTGGCATTCCCGCGCGACCAGATTTCTCGCATCAGGCGCTGTTCAAGCGGTCCGAGCTGGGCGAAAGCCGGCTGACCGGAACGAAAAAAGCGATTCAAGAGGCCCTCAATGGATCAGCGAATTGTACCGCAAGCTCGAGAGCGAACAACGAGTTTTCGCCTCAATCGGCGCGGACCGCCGCCAACGGGAAGGGGGGGCCGTTTCCTGGGCTTCCGGCCAGTTGCAATCTGCCCGTCCGGCAGAGACAATCGCTGGCATGCAGAACATCGCGCAGGGGCCCCAGCCTGCTTCTGGGGCCGCCAGTCCGTTCCAACCTGGGACCATGGTGGTGGTCACGCTCGCCGCTCCCCGCGAGAAATTCTGGGGGGACGTCCTGGCTCTGAGCGCGGAGGGAGTGAGTCTGCGCGGGGTCGAATTGGCGTCGTTCGAAGATTTGGTGGCTCTCATCAAAGATGGAGAACCGTTCTCGCTCGGGGTGGTGTTCTTTCCCATGCATCGGGTGGAGCGCATGGAGCTTGATCTGCCCGAGGGCAGCATCCCGTCTCTTTCGCAACGCTTTACGGCAAGAACAGGGCTTGATCCCCGGACGATGCGGACCGCGTCCGCCGCCAACCCAGGCGCAGTGCAGGAGCGCGCATGAAGATCTCGCACCTTCTGACCGCGCCCAACCAGCTCACGCTGCTCCGCATGCTGTTTCTTCCCTTCATTGTCATCAGCCTAGTGGACCGGCACTATCCAATGGCGCTCCTCCTGTTCGTGCTGGCCGGGCTAAGCGACGGACTGGACGGCTTGCTCGCACGTCGCCTCCATCAGCAAACCCTGCTCGGACAATATCTCGACCCGATCGCCGACAAGCTGTTGCTGAGCACTTTGTTTTTGGTGCTGGCAATCCTGCACGAGATTCCGTGGAAGTACACGGTGATGGTGTTCAGCCGCGATATCTCGATCCTGACGGCGAGTGCCGTGCTTTACACCATCGCAGGCCTGCGCGATTTCAGTCCGAGCATTTTCGGGAAAGCCAATACCTTCGCACAGGTTTCAGCGGTCTTCTTTGTGATGCTTTTCCAGGTCGACCCTGTTCGCCCGTTTTGGATCGCCCGCACGGTTTTTCTGTGGGCTACCTTAACGTTCACCATCATCTCGGGCGTGCACTACGCGTTTCTGGTGCAGCACCGGCTTCGCGGTTCCTCGCACGCGACCGGTCCACGATCTGCGACCGACAAGCAGGTTGCGTGATGGATATCGCCCGCAGCCCCTGACGGGCGGGTTGCAGCCGCGGGGCACTTTCTTGACACCCTCTGCCACCGCCCTTTATTCTGAAATGTTGCTCCCTGGAGAACTTACGGCACCGAGCGTGTTCCCGCGGGCCTTCGTGGTAGATCCAAAGGTGGGCGCGGAGGTTCCCGATGTTCATCGAAGTCGCTGAGCTAGAACTCCATCCTGTTGCTTTTCAAAAGGAGTTCCCTCCCGATGCCATCGACTTGGGGCCCGAGGTGCGTCAGCGCACGCCGCTTGCCACGAGCGGGCACGCCCAACTGGTCGAGGAGCACCACGGGAAACACCAGGTGGTCAAGGACATACGGCTGCAAGGCGATCTGTCGACCAGCCTGGAGTTGCCCTGTGCGCGCTGCCTCGAGCTGGTGATTCAAAACGTGGTGCGCAAGTTTGACCTGCTGTACCGCCCCTTGGGCACCGATGCCGGGCACGAAGAGTTGTCGGTGACGGTTGCGGAAGCCGAAATTGGCTACTATCAGGGCGAAGGGTTACTTCTGGAAGATGCTCTTCGTGAACAGGTCCTGCTCTCGGTTCCGCTGAAAGTGGTGTGCCGCGAGGATTGCAAAGGACTCTGCCCCAGTTGCGGCGGGAACCGGAACGCCCAACCTTGCTCTTGCATCCAGCCGCTCGAAGACCTGCGGTGGGCGGCACTGAAAGAGATCCGCGAGAAGCTGGATCGCTGATTTCGCTGCTGGGTCGCGTGAGCAAGAATCGCAAGGGTAACGACAGCGGAACCAGGGTTCGCGATATAACGATCGAAATCTGGCCGTCGCCTCAGAGGGCGCGGCCCCAGTGAGGAATTTTCCATGCCCAATCCGAAACGGCGGCACTCGCAGAAACGCACTTCCACACGGCGGGCGCACGATGCACTATCGAAGCATTCGCTTTCGGAGTGCCCGAACTGCCACGAGAAGAAGATGCCGCATCGCACCTGCGCCAAGTGTGGCTACTACAAGGGCAGAGAAGTGATTGAGGTCGAGGAAGGCAGCTAGCCGCCCGCGCCGCACTCCATGCCAAGCGTCATAGCTCTGGATGCGATGGGTTCGGATCGCGCGCCCAAGCCGGAAATTGAGGGCGCCATTCAAGCCGCCCGCCACTTCGGCACTCGCGTGCTCTTGGTCGGCCCTGAGGCTCAACTCAAGGCCGAACTGGGCCGCTATCGCTGGAGCTCGCAGCTCCCCATCGAAATCGTTCACGCCAGTGAAGTCATCACCATGGAGGACAAGGCGGCGCAAGCCGTCCGCGCCAAGCGCGACTCCACCATGCGCGTGGGGGTTCGGTTGGTGCGCGACGGACAAGCGGCCGGCTTGGTTACCGCCGGCAACACCGGCGCGGCGATGGCCACGGCGAAGATGGTTCTGGGCGCATTACCGGGGGTGGATCGGCCGGCGCTGGCTGCAGTTTTCCCCACCGCGCTGAGGACCGGCGCCATGCTTCTGGACGTTGGCGCCAACGTCGACTGCAAGCCGCACAACCTCGAGCAGTTCGCGGTCATGGGCGAGATTTACTTCCGTTCCATCTTCGGCACCCGGCGGCCGAGCGTTGGTTTGCTCTCGATCGGTGAAGAAGAAACCAAGGGCAACGAACTGACCCGTGAGTCGTTTCAGCTTCTGAAGCAACTGCCCTTGAACTTCGTCGGGAACGTCGAAGGGCGCGATCTTTACAACGGGGAAGTCGACGTCATCGTCACGGATGGCTTCGCGGGAAACGTAGCCTTGAAGACTTCGGAAGGCGTGGCGAACCTGGTGCGGGCGGCGCTGAAGGAGGCGCTCCGCGCGACCATTACCCGGCAAGTGGGTTACCTTCTGTCGCGCAGCGCCTTCAGCGATTTCAAGAAGCGCCTCGACCACACGGAATACGGCGGTGCACCGCTGCTGGGGATCAAGGGGGTCTGCATCATCACGCACGGATCGTCGAACGCGAACGCAATCAAGAATGCGATTCGCGTAGCCTCCGAATTCGCCGAGAGCAACGTGAACGAGAAGATTGAGAGCGGGATCGCAGCCATTCGGCCGGTCAGCACGGTAGGCGGCTAAGCTGGTGTTTGATGTTGTCATGCCGCACCGGCGAAGGCCGGCGAGGAATCTGCTTTTCCGGCGAGCCAAGCAAACCGCGGAGTCCTGCAGCTCGGAACGACCGGCAGAAACCCATCTCGATGACGAACTCCATCGCATTTCTTTTCCCCGGGCAAGGATCCCAGACGGTTGGCATGGGCAAGGACCTCGCCGACCGCCACCCGGTCGCGAGGCAGACTTTTGAGGAAGCCGACGAAGCCCTGGGCTACAAGCTCTCGCAGCTCTGCTTCGAAGGTCCCGAAGAGCAGCTTCGCCTGACCGAGATCACCCAGCCTGCCCTCCTCACCGCTTCCGTCGCCGCATGGCGTGTGTTGCGCGAAAAAGGGTTGCAGCCCGCATTCCTGGCGGGGCACAGCCTGGGCGAGTACTCGGCTCACGTGGCAGCTGGAACGCTCGGTTTCCGAGATGCGGTCCGGGCGGTGCGTAGCCGGGGCAAGTACATGCAGGAGGCGGTGCCGGTGGGCGTCGGCGCCATGGCCGCAATTTTGGGAATGGCCCTCGAAGAGGTCGTGCGGGTCTGTGGGGATGCGGCCCGGGGGGAAGTCTGCGAGCCCGCCAACATCAATTCCCCTGAGCAGATCGTGATTTCTGGAAACATCGAGGCAGTCGAACGCGCTGCCCAACTGGCCCGCGACCGGGGCGCGAAGCGCGCCGTAATGCTGCCGGTCAGCGCTCCCTTCCATTGCTCGCTCATGCAGCCGGCCCAGGATCGCTTGGCCTCCGACCTCGAGACGCTCACCTTCCACAAACCAAGCGTGCCGGTGGTCTCGAACGTCGACGCTGCCTTGATCGACCAGGCTGATCCGGGTCGCGACGCCCTCGTTCGTCAGGTCACCGGTTCGGTCAAGTGGGAACAGAGCATGCGTTTGCTCATTGCGCAGGGCGTCGAGCTCTCGGTCGAGGTGGGTCCGGGGAAAGTGCTCAGCGGGCTCATGCGGCAGATCGATCGTTCCAAGATCACTCGAAACGTGGGAGACGACGCATCCTTGCAGAAGACCCTGGAGCAGCTGGCCCATGGAGGGGGGTAAGTCCCGCAAAAGGCGCCGGAATCGGAAGCCTAGCCGCAGGGGGACGGACTGAAGGTCCGGTCGGCCTTCTCGACGTAAAGCTGCTCGTGTTGGGCGCGTCCGTTGACCACGACGTCCACGATCACGCCGCTGCCGCCCTTGGGGCATTCGCCGGTCGCATAAATCTGGTAGTTCTTAATCGGCCCCCACTCTCCCCCCGGTCCCCAGTCCCGATAAAACTCATTGTAGGGATACATGGAATGCCGCTCCGGGTGCTGCTTCCAGGCCGGGTCCGCCGAATAGATTCCGTAGGCCGCTTCGAAGTCCTGCTTCTGAAGCGACCGGAAGAATCGGTCCACCAGGCGCCGCTCCGGCCAGAAGCGGAATTGGTAAGCCAGAAATCCCAGAACCAGCACGGCGCATATGATTGAGACCACGCGAAGTCGGCGTCGGCGATCGCGCTCGGCATCGTATTCTTGGGCGTCCATCAGCGTCATAGGCCTCTAGCATAACGGAAACCTGCGCAGCACCAAAAGTTCCAGAAAACGCAAAGCCAGCCACCCGGGGACACACAAGGATCACTGAGGAGGGCTGACTCTAGGGGAGTTGGACAAGGGAGAAACCGCCGTGTCCTCTGTGATGGGCTTCCCTTTTGCCTGGGCGCCTACAAAGTCCGCTTGAACAGAGGCGTCGCGATCGCCAGGGCGACCGTCCCGAAGATGGCGAGATACAGCATGTCCGGCGCGATCGCAGTCAGCCCGGACTCCTTCAGCAGCAGCCCCTTGAACCCGTGCACGGCATAGGTGAACGGGTCCGCCTTCGCGATCACTCGCAGCCACGCGGGAAAAGCCTGCACCGGATAGATCGAACCACTGGGGAAGAAAAGCAGAGTGTTCAGGATGCCGAAAATCGCGCGCGGGACCAGCGGATCATTCACCCGCACCATGAGCAGGAACATCATGGTGTTGAACGCCACCGAGGTCAGCCCGATCATGATCAGCAGGCCGAGTACGGTTGCGAGATTGAAAATCGTGCTCACCCCGGCCAGCAGAGATCCGATCACGGTAATGACGACTCCGGTAAGCACCGCCTTGATCGCTCCCGCCAGGTTCAGCCCGAACACCATCTCGGTCTTCGTGATGGGCGTGACCAGATACCCTTCGTGTACGCCTCGCGCCTTGTCATCGATATAAAGCATGCCGCCGCCGATCATCACCGAAACAAACATCGCCAACGTGATGGAGCCCGGCAGCAGGTATTTCATGTACTCGATATAGGGATAGAGTTCGACGATCTGCAGAACGGTCTGCTGCAGGATGCGCGGCTCGACCGTCGGCGAGTTCAGCGCAAACGTGATGTCCGCCAGTTCCTGTTCGAGAGTCGAACTCATGAAATTGTCGCTGTTATCGACGACCAGGGCGATCTGTGGACGATCCTGCTCGTAGACGCGCCGCGAATACTGGGGCGGTATGATCACCGCGCCCTGGATCTTGCCGTTGCGCACATCCTCGCGCGCCCTGGCCTCGTCGTCGTAGCTCACCGTTACGAACGTCCGCATGTTGGCGCGAACCGAATCGAAGGCCTGGCGGATCTTCAGCGACTGCGTACCGCCGTCCTCATCGACCACGCCCAGCCGCGCGTCACGAATCTTGCCGCCGAACGCATTGCCCAGCACAATCAGCTGCACGAGCGGGAAGATCATGGACGCCAGCATCAGCGTGGGTGAGCGGAAGAACTTGCGCATCTCGCGTTCGACGATGGCCATCATCCGGTTCATGGCTGCACCCCCGGGCGTTGGGGCATGACAAAGCCGTAGGCCTTCACCAGTTCGTCGCGTAACTGGCGCCCCGTGTAGTAGACGAACACGTCGTCCAGCGTGGTGTTTTGCACCGTGAGTGATTTCACCGGAATGCCCGCCTGCACGGCCAACTCGACCAGTTCAGTGGTTGTGCGCGACCCGTTGCCGGTGAGCACCCGGTACATCCCCCCGCCCTGAGGCTGCACCGACGTGACTCCGCTCAACGCGCGCAGCCGCTGTTCCCAATCCGCAGGCGGGTTTTCAAACTGCACTTCGATCACGTTCGATCCCGGCACACTGGCCTTCAAGGCGGCTGGAGTGTCGAGGGCAACCAGTTTGCCGTGATCGACGATGGCAATGCGGTCGCACAGCCGGTCGGCCTCGTCCATGTAGTGGGTGGTGATGAGGACCGTAAGCTGGCGGTTCTTCTTAATGTTGGCGAGCATCTCCCAGACTGCGACGCGCGAGACCGGATCGAGGCCGGTGGTTGGCTCATCCAGAAAGAAGATGCGCGGACTGTGTACAAGCCCACGCGCGATCTCCAGCCGGCGCCGCATTCCTCCGGAAAGGGTTTTGGTTTGCGCTCGACGCCACTTCGTGAGGTCTACCAACTCGAGCAGCTCATCGATGGCCTGCTGGCGGCGTTTTGCGGGCACGTCGTAGAGCTTCGCGTAAATGCTCATGTTCTCCTCGACCGTGAGATCGAGATCGCTGGTCAGCGCTTGCGGAATCACCCCGATGCAACGGCGCACGCCGTCCGGGTCTTTTGACACGTCGTGGCCCGCGACGATGGCGCGGCCGGCGGTGATGGGGATCAGCGTGGTCATCATCCGGATGAGGGTGGATTTGCCTGCACCGTTCGGTCCCAAAAGACCAAAAATCTCTCCGTCTTCCACGTGGAACGTGACGTCATCAACGGCCGTGAAGTCCCCGTACTTCTTGGCGATGTTCACCACGTCGATCGCGTTTGTCCCGTGCTTGTCTGGACCTACGCAATCGGGACGGGGGGTTTCGGCGGAGCCGTCGGTCGACTTGGAAGCCATCTTCAAGGACGCTGCTCCACCGACGCGTTCTGCTTAGGCGCTCCGCGTAGCTGCCCGGGCGAGACCAGCACCTCGGCCGTCATCCCCGGCACGTACGCGCCTTTGGGATTGTCGAGCCGGACCTTCAGCACGATCGTCCTGATGTCGCGCTTGCGACGGTTGACGTCCCGTTGGGTGGCGAAATCAGCTTCCACGGCTTTGTAGAACACTTTGCCCGAGCTGATCGTTCCGCCGGGAAGTCGAACGCGCAGCGTGTCCCCCAAGCCAACATGATCCGCCTGGGTTTCTGGAATCGCGGCTCGCACCCACGTGTCGCTGAGGTCCACGATGGTCACAATCGGCTGTCCGACATTGAGCACTTCCCCTTGCCGCGCCGCGCGCACCGACACGGTGCCGGTGACGGGAGCGTAAATGTTGCTGTAGCCCAACCGCACTTCGGCCTGCTTCTTCTGCTCCTCCGCACTCTTCAGATCGGCCTGGGTTGAAACCACGGTGCTCTGGGCAGCGGCCGCCTGGTGAGTGCGGGCGATGGCGGCCCTCAGGTCGGCTTCGGCCGCTCCCACTTGGTCTTTGAGCGATTGCACGTTCGCCTGCGCGGCCGCGAGACTGGTTTCGGCTTGCACGCGATCCTGGTCCGACGCCACTCCCTGCTCCGCCAGTGCAATCGTCCGGCGGCTGTCGCTCTCTGTCCGCCGCAGGGCAGCCTGCGCTTGCGCCCATTGCGACTTCATGGACTGCAGCTTCGCCTGCGCGTTGGCCACATCACTGATGGTCGAGCCCCTGGTCGATTGCTCCGTGTACCGCATTTCGGAAACCTTCGAGCGCATGCTGCTACTAGCCGCGGCGGCCGCCTTTTCCTGCGCCTCCAGTTCTGCCGAATCGATGACCGCGATCAGCTCGCCTGCCTTCACCGGGGTTCCCTCATCGACCAGCAATTTCTGCAGGCGGCCCTGGATCTGCGGGCTCACCATCACCTGGTTCGAATCCACCGTCCCGATCAGCACCAGGTCTTCGTGGCTCGGCGTCGAGAGGAAGTAGTACGTGAGCGCGCTGAGAAAAATGATGCCCAACAACAGGAAGAATCGGTAGCGCGGTTTCACTGGTCGTCTCCTTCTACCGGCAGGGCGGTAGGTCGGAACAGGGCCGCAGAAAGAAAGTCAAGTACGGCGGCCCGCCGTGCGGCCAGTCGCTGAGGACTCAGAGGGTCCTCGTGGGTCATCAGCTTCACGAATGGGGCGCTGCCGAAGTAGTGGACAATCACGGCTGCCATGGAGGAAATGAACTGCAGCGGATCGACCGGACGAAAGACTCCGCTCGCAATCCCGTCGCGAACCACCTTGAGCAGTTCCTCGTACATCGGCTTCATGTAGAGCTTCACGATCCGCTGCATCCCCGACCGGCGCGGCAGCGTGAACATCTCGCGCTGTACCATCGCGCGGTGCAGGGGGTGATCCGCCAGGTAATCGAAGAAGGCGCCCGCGTAGCGCAGGAGCTTTTCTCCGGGCGGGACGTCCTCTGCCAGCACGCGCATCAGGCACTGGTGACGTTCATGAAAGACATGATCGAGAGCCGCCCCGTACAGCGCGTCCTTGTCGCGGTAGTAGTAGTAGAGCAGCGCCTTATTGACCTTGGCGGATCGGGCAATGGCGTCGGTGCGGGCGCCGTCAACGCCCTCCCGGGCAAACTCGCGAACCGCCGCCTGCAGAATGGCGGTGCGGGTCTCCTCCGGCCGTCCTCTTGATCCCAGGCGTGGCCGGGGGTGTGCCCTGGGCATTGCGGCTCCTTTTTCTTAACTAACCAGTTAGTTAGATTATAAAAGCGCCAAGCGCGATTGAGCAAGCCTGGGGAGCACCCCACTGTTCTATAATGCAGCGCTTCGAGGAAATCCTGCATGCTCCCTGTGAAACGGATCCTCTGCCCGACCGATTTCAGCGGACCGGCCTGCACTTGTGTCCGCGTCGCGAGCGAGTTGGCTGAACATTTTGGGGCCGAACTTCTGCTGGTCAATGTGGTTCCCACGTTGCCGAGTGCGCCTCCGGATCCAAACTATGTTTTCAAGATCCCGGAGTACGAGAAATATCTCCACGCCGACGCGGAGCAACAACTGCGCAAGGCGCGCGCGGAATGGGTGGGCCAGAACGTCAGGGTGCGCACGATGGTAGGCCACGGAGGGGCCGCAGAACAGATCGTGCTGATCGCCCAGAAAGAGGGGGCCGACCTGATCGTGATTTCCACGCTTGGTTCAACCGGCTTGGAGCGGTGGGTCTTCGGCTCGGTTGCGGAGAAAGTGGTGCGGCTGGCCGAGTGCCCGGTTCTTACCGTGCGCGCAAGGGAAAAAGCAGCCTGACTTCAGCCGCTTTGTGACGCAAGAGCCGCGATGGCGGTGGACTACGACTGCGCCCCACCCGCAATGGAAGGAACCAGCAGAACTTCATCTCCATCCTGGAAGATGTAGGTCTGCCCACCCAGGAAGCGAATGTCTTCCTCGTTCACGTAGACGTTCAGAAACCGTCGGATCTGGCCCGCCTCATCCCGTAGGTGGGGCTTCAGGTCCGGAAACTTTTCGTCCAGCACGCAAAACAGTTCGCCCAGATTGGCAGCGCAACAGCTCAGGTTGCCGACGCCGGCCGTATGCCGGCGCAAGGCCGTCGGAATTTGAACGGTGATCGCCATCTTATGCCTCCACGGTCTCGGGAACTTCCAGCGCGTTCTCGAGGAAGCGTTCGAACTCCACGAGTTTGGGCGCGATCGCCGCCTCGGCCTGGTAAACGCCCGTGAGAGCGTCGGTGGTTTTCAGGCCATTGCCGGTGATGCAGAGCACGGTGGTTTCGTCCCGGGAGATGCGCCCATCGCGATAGAGCTTGCGCGCGCAGCCCACGGTCACACCCCCGGCCGTTTCGGTGAAGACTCCCTCGGTCTCGGCAAGAAGCTGGATGGATTCCACCACCTCGGGATCGGAAACATCTTCTGACCATCCGCCACTCTTCACGATCGCCTTGATCGCGTAGTGACCGTCGGCAGGGTTGCCGATCGCCAGCGAACGCGCGATGGTTGCTGGCTTCTGCGGCTCGATTTCCGAATGGCCCGCCTTCACCGCGGTGGAGATCGGCGAGCAGCCCGTCGCTTGAGCGCCAAAGAACTTCACTGGTCTGGGATCGACCAGGCCTAGCGCGATCAGTTCATCGAACGCTTTCTTGATTTTGGTGATCAGCGATCCGCCCGCCATTGGGACGACCACGTTGTCCGGAAGCCGCCAGCCCAGTTGCTCCGCGATCTCGAAGCCAACGGTCTTCGAGCCTTCGGCGTAGTACGGCCGGAGGTTGACGTTCACGAAGCCCCAACGATGCTCATCGGCGATCTGCGAACACAGGCGGTTCACCTGGTCGTAGCTGCCCGCGATGCGCACAACCTTCGCGCCATACACTTGCGTGCCGAGAATCTTGGCCGGTTCGAGATCGGCCGGGATGAAGATCCAGGCTTTGAATCCGTTGCGCGCGGCCTGCGCAGCGACCGAGTTGGCAAGGTTGCCGGTCGAGGAGCACGAGACCGTGTCGAACCCGAACGCACGCGCCTGCGAGAGCGCGACTGCCACCACCCGATCCTTGAAGCTCAACGTGGGTAGACAGACGGCGTCGTTCTTGAGGAATAGCTTGCGGGCGCCCAGGGGCTGCGCGAGATTCGACGCGCTCAAAAGCGGCGTGAAGCCAACCGGCAGCGTGGCTTGGTAGCCCTCCGGCAGTGGCAGCAGCTCAGAGTAGCGCCACATATTGGGGGCGCGTTGCGCAATCTTCTCGCGCGTAAATGCAGCGCGGACCGCATCGTAGTCGTAGCTGACTTCGAGGGGAGAGAAACAGTCGTCGCAGATCGAGCGAGGCTGGTTGCCCCAGGCCTTGCCGCATTCCCGACATCGCAGTTCGTAGTGAGCCATCGTGCTACCCGCAATCTTGCCAGTAGCTGAGGACGAGCCTGGGGAAAAGTGCCCTAAACACGAAGACCTCTTTTCCGGAAAAGGAAAAGAGGTTACGGGAATGCGGGAAGAAAAGCCGCCTACCCGAATCTCATGTTCCCCGTTTCCAGGAGAGAGTTGGCACCTGACAACCGGGATGTATGATCCCGGTCCGGTTGTCGTGGCTTCCCAGGGCTCGTCCCTCAGCCACTCTGCATGAAATTCAAGGTCTGCTCGTAAACGAGCAAACTTGGAGGTAAATGTTACTTGTCACAGGTCGGTGTGTCAAGGCCGGTCGAGGTTTCTGGCTCGAAATTTCTGAGATTTCTTGTCGCTCGAGATTTCGTGTCGGAGGCTTGGGCCGGTGCTTGGCGAAGACAACCCGACGAGCACGCCAAAAATTAGGCGGGCGTGATAGGCCACAGGTCCTTGCCCAAGCAATTTCCAGGAACGTTCCGACCGACCTGGTCAAATCCAGCGACCGGGTGAACAGAGGGTCGCCGCCCAGCCCTCGATCCTGCGGTTTCATGAAATACCCGGCCACCGCACCGCCCGGTGAAAATACAGACGGAAGACCACCATCGGAGTTGGGGGACATGAACGCCGTAAGCAGTCCGAGGGGTATCGCGAGAAGGGAGGACAGAATCAGCCACTGCGTTGTCGCACTGAGGTTGACAGGAACAAGACCGGTGGTGCGGACGATTGACTGGCTTGGTCGCAATCCTCAATCCAAAACCACACATCCCCATTCCTCTACCGGCTGTACTGGTTCTTCTTCTTATCCTCGTGCCGCTCGACCCCCAGGGTGATCAGCCGGTCGATCAGGTCGGGATAGGGCAGATCCGACGCCGCCCACAGTTTCGGATACATGCTGATGGCCGTGAAACCTGGCATGGTGTTGATCTCGTTGACGTAGAGCTTGCGCGTCTTCGGATCCATGAGGAAGTCAACGCGCGCCAACCCGGAGCAATCCACTGCCTGGAAGGCGCGGATGGCGAGTTCCTGTACCTTCTTGGTTTCCGCTTTCGTGATTTTTGCGGGAATGATCAGCTCGGAGCCTTCGTCGAGATACTTCGCCGAGTAGTCGTAGAACTCTGTCACCGGCACGATCTCGCCCGGCACCGACGCCTGCGGACGATCGTTGCCCAGCACCGAGCATTCGATCTCGCGCGCCTTGTGCTTGGCGCCGCCTACTCCTTGCTCGATCACGATCTTGCGATCGAACTTCGCCGCCTCGTAGATGGCGGGCCCCAGTTCTTTCTTGGTGCGCGCCTTGGAGATTCCCACGGACGAACCGAGGTTGGCGGGCTTCACAAACACCGGATAGCTCAGCTGGCGGTCGACGGTCTTCTCGGCCTTCCTGGGATTTTCATCCCAGTCGCCACGGAGGATGGTGAGGTGTTTCACGATGGGCAGACCGGCCGCGCGAAACAGTGCCTTCATGACGTCTTTGTCCATGCCCGCGGCCGAGCCGAGCACGCCGGCGCCCACGTAGGGAATGTCAGCCAACTCGAGCAACCCCTGGATCGTTCCGTCTTCGCCGAAGGTTCCGTGCAGCACGGGGAAGATCACGTCCACGTTGATGGCTCGATCGGAAGCGCGCCGCGTGAGCGCGCGCGCGTCCGTCTGGAAGGGAGTGAGCGAGCCGGTTGCCCGATGCACCGGCTCGGGGGGCACCACCACGGCTTCTCCGCTCGCCAGCACGGCAGCGCCGGGTGTGGCGTCGGGATCGCCCGCGCGCAGATGCTTCGACGGGGCGGGCAGCTTGCCCCGCAGCAGGCGCTCGGCATCTCCCGCGGTGAGCCACCGGCCCTCCTTGGTGATCCCGATGGGCACCACTTCGTACTTGTTTTTATCGATCGCGTTGACCACGGACG
>DASQPN010000155.1:0-23728 GCA_035643915.1 Terriglobales bacterium
GATGAGGTTACCCATGTGTTTGCCTTTGCCGGCGGCGCCTACGTCGGGGATTTCGTAGACCTTCAACCAGTAAACGCGGCCGGCGCTGGTGAGGATCAGGATGTAGGCGTGGGTCGAGGCGATGAAGAGATGCTCGACGAAGTCCTCGTCACGCGTCTTCATGCCGGTGCGGCCGGTGCCTCCGCGGCGCTGCATGCGATAGGTCGAGATCGGAGTGCGCTTGAGGTAGCCGGAGTGGCTTACGGTGACCGCGACCTGCTCATCGGCGATGAGGTCTTCGAGCTGGATTTCGGCGGCCTCGTCTTCGATGACCGTGCGGCGCTTGTCGCCGTACTGTTTCTTGACTTCTTCAAGTTCTTTCACGATCACGCCGCGCAGCTTCTTCTCGGAACCCAGAATCGACTGGTATTCGGCGATGCGGTCGCGCGTTTCCTTCAGCTCATTCGAAATTTCGTCGATCGAGAGTTTGGTGAGGCGGTGTAGTTGCAGTTCGAGGATCGCGTCCGCCTGCTTGGCCGTGAAAGGCTTCTCAGGATCCAGCTTCGGCGCTCGTCCGGTGGTGTTGATGTCGATCTTCTTGCCGCCGAAATAGGCCGCCAAGTTCTCGCGGGCGTCGGCCCGGTTGGCGCTGCCGCGGATGATGACGATCACGTTGTCGAGGTGATCGAGTGCGGTCAGGTAGCCTTCGAGAATGTGCTCGCGATCTTGCGCCTTGGCGAGCAGGTACGCGGTGCGGCGGCGCACCACTTCGACCCGGTGATCGATGAAGTACTGAATGGCGGGGATCAGGCCCATCTCGCGCGGTTGCCCATGAGCAATCGCCAGAAAAATCATGCTGAAGCTCTCCTGCATCGAGGTGTGCTTGAAGAGCTGGTTCAGAACGATCTGGGGTTCGGCGCTGCGCTTGAGTTCGACCACGATGCGCATGCCGTCGCGATCGCTTTCGTCGCGGATGTCGGAGATATCGTCGATGACCTTGTTGTTAACGAGATCGGCGATGCGCTCCACCAGGCGTGCCTTGTTCACCTGGTAAGGAATCTCGGTGATGATGATGGCTTGCTTTTCTTTCGTGAGGTTTTCGATGGCGGCCCGGGCCCGCATCATGAAGCGGCCGCGGCCCGTCCGGTAGGCTTCCAGGATTCCAGCCCGGCCGTGGATGATGCCGTAGGTCGGGAAATCCGGGCCCTGCACGAATTTGAGAATTTCCGGTAGGGTCGCGCCAGGATTGTTCAGCAGTGTGATGGTGGCGTCGACAATCTCAGTGAGGTTGTGCGGCGGAATCTTGGTTGCCATGCCAACCGCAATTCCGTCGGAGCCGTTCACGAGCAAATTGGGAATGCGAGTGGGCAGCACATCGGGCTCGACCTCGCTGCCGTCGTAGTTGGGCCGGAAGTCGACTGTTTCTTTGTCCAGATCCTCCAGCAGCGAGGTAGCCACCTGTGCCAGCTTCGCCTCGGTGTAGCGGTCCGCCGCCGGCGGGTCTCCGTCCACCGAGCCAAAGTTGCCCTGCCCGAACACCAGCGGATAGCGCATGCTCCAGATCTGCGCCAGGCGCACCAGCGCGTCGTAGACGGCGAGGTTACCGTGCGGGTGATACTTGCCCATCACCTCGCCGACGATTCTGGCGCATTTGCGGGTGGCTCGATTGGGAGCGAGGCCCATCTGCTGCATGGTGTACAGAATGCGGCGGTGCACGGGTTTCAATCCGTCGCGGACGTCGGGCAACGCGCGGCCGATGATCACCGACATCGAATAGTCGAGATACGACCGGCGCATCTCGTCTTCGATGTTGACGGGTTGAATGTTCAGGGCGCCGGGACCACCGCCGTCGCTGCCGGGAGGTGGAGTCAAGGGGAGTTCAGGGTTTGGATCGTCTGCCATAGAAATTAACTCTTAGCTCTTAGCTCTTAGTGCCGCCCGCTTTTGGCTTCCTGTGCTGAGGCACGGTTCTCTGTTCGGGCGCGCGCCAAATGGGGCGCCCCTTCGATCTTTTTCGAAGGCCTCGAGATGTTACGTAAAGTGTTGCATTTACAGGAAGTTAATGGGTCTGGAACCGAGCTAAATTATACCACGAAACGAGCGTTTGGGGAGTAGATCGGGAGGTTACTCCTGGGCCACCGCAGGGCTGAAAAAGGCGCTGGGTGGGTGGGTATTTAAGGCGACGATTTGCTATCGAGCAGCAGGGTCGCCGTGGCGGCGCTGGCGAGCGCGAGCAGAGCACAGGAACACGCTACGATGCGAAAGGCGAAGACAAACGCGTCCGAGATGGCGACCTTCACTTCCCGAGCAGCATTCGGATCGAGGTTGGTGGGGACATCGATCGCGCCCAGCCTGATTCGATTGGATCGAACCTCGTCTCGGGCGCGCTGCGACACTTTGAGGGTGGCCAGTTCATGGTCCAGCCGGATGCCGAAAGCCTTCACCATGACGATCCCAAACACGGCGATGGCCAGCAATCCTGCAACGCGCGCCACTGCATTGTTGATTCCCGACGCGGCACCCGCGTGATCCTGATCGACAGCGCCCATAACCACCGTCGTGAGAGGCGCAACACTGATGGCCATTCCAAACCCCAGCACCAAGAAAGCCGGGAGGAACGTCCTCCAGTAGGTTCCTCCCACCGAGGGAAATGCGAACAGGGCAAATCCCACCGCTGCGATCAGCGGGCCAACGATCAGGGGAAGCTTGGGTCCATAGCGAGCGACCAATCCGCCTGACCAGCGGGACAGGAAGAACAACAGCAGGATCAGGGGGAGAGCCGCCGCGCCCGCCGCCGTGGCCGAGTACCCCTGCACCTGGATCAGGTTCATGGGGAACACGAAGAAGAAGGCTCCCAGCGCCGCATACAGGAACATGGTTAGCAGGTTTGCGGCCGTGAAGGTTCGCGAGCGAAACAGCTTGAGGGGAACCATGGGAGAGGCGGCTCTGGCTTCAACGAACGGGAAGGAGACCAGGCATGCCCCAGCCAGCACCAGGCTCCCCGCGACTGTGTGGTCACGCCAGCCGAGCCGGGCCGATTCGATCAGTCCGTACACCAGGCCGCCAAGGCCAAGGGTGACGACCAAAGCGCCGACCGCGTCGAGTTTTTTGGCTGCGGAACTTCGGCTTTCTGGAACGCGCCACAGGGAGATCAGAATTACGGCGGCCGCCAGCGGCAGGTTGATCAAGAAAACCCAGCGCCAGGAAGCGTGCTCGATGAGCCAGCCTCCGAGGACTGGGCCGACGGCGGTGGTGATGGCCGTGAACCCGGACCAGGTGCCGATGGCGCGGCCTCGGTCCGGTTCGGGATAGGACGCGCTAATGATGGCCAGGCTCCCGGGAACCAGAAATGCGGCGCCCGTGCCCTGGATGGCACGCGCCACGATCAGCACATGGACGCTGTGAGCAAGACCGCATCCGGCCGAGGCGATCGCGAAAAGGGTGACGCCCGCCAGGAACATACGGCGGCGGCCGAAGAGGTCGCCGGCGGATCCGCCCACCAGGATGAGAGCGCCCAGTAGGAGCCCGTAGGACTCGACCACCCACTGCACATCCATGACGGTTGCTCCGAAGCTGGATTGCAGAGCGGGTAATGCGACGTTGACGACTGTGCCATCGATGAAGGCCATGCTGGTGCCCAGGATGGCGGCGGCCAGGACCCATGGGCCGGATCCCGGCTCGCAGGGCGCATCCGCTGCCCCGGAGCGCACAGCGGCTTCATCGCACGGGGGCTTCATCGAGAACTTAAGGATGCGAATGCGATGAGGAAGGTTCAGAAACCTCATCGCCTGGATGAGACATTTACGGTCGGGTCACGACTTCGTTGGGAGCGCCGGGAAGACGGAAGGTTACGCCGCGTTCCTGGTTCGCCTTGAAGGTAGACGGCAAGTCGAGTTGGGAAAGGGGAATCTGCTTCGACCAGTATCCGTTGGTCCAGTAGTCGCCGCGGGCGTAGATTACGCCCGAGATGATGGAATAGTCGCTCGATTCTTCGCGATGGCCGTCGCGGAAGACGAAGGTCGCGGGCGGTGGCTCAGCGGGTCGCGGAGTGGCAGCGCTGGGGTGCTTCTCCCCAGGTTGGAGCTTGGCTTCTGCTGGGGAGTCTGGTTGGCTGCTGCGTGAACCGGTACCGTCCACCTCTGCTCGACGCACGTAGCGGTCGCCCTGCCGCTCGATCAGGAGCGGGCTCGCAGGCTTCGTTTCCTCTCTTTGTGCGCCCGACCTCTCCACGGGTGTGGGTTGCGTCTGGACTACGATCACGGACGGCGGCTGTGTGTAGATCGAGGAAGGCTCGTCGGACCACAGCGGCCCTCCCACATAGATCGCGCCCGGGATCGCGCCCGGAAACAGGGCGGTGTGATCGTGCTCCATCATGGAGCTGAAGGAGCGCGACACAGACGTCCGAGATCGGGACGGCGCCATGGGCGCGCGCCCCATCTGCGCCGAGACCGGCGTCAGCAGGACGATTGCGGCCAGGAGCGGGTTGGCGGCGTGCTTCTGCATGTCGAAGTCAGTTTCCGCCGGGGAGCTCGGGGAGCTTGAAGTCTACTCCCTGATCGTCGTTAGCCGTCTGCGTCGCAGGGACATCAAGATCCCCGAGCGCGATCTTCTGACGATGTCCGGGCGTGAGATCGAACAAATTCGTGCCCACGATCGCGTAGTTGCCCACCTCCTGCTTGTGGCCATCCTTGAAAACCAGGATCGTGTTTGGTTGACTGGCCACCGGCGAAGGAGCCGGCGGAGCGGCCTCCGCTTTGGTCTCTGGCGCGGGATCGGGTCTGGGGACTCGAACCTTGGAGTCTTGCTGGTCGTAGTCGTTGGGAGAGCGAGCCTCAGAACCGCGGCGATCGAAAATCGTCGGACCACCCCGGTATGGATCTTGCTCCTCCTCTTCCTCCGCCACTGCGGGCGACTCTTCCGCAACTGGGCCGCCGTAGGCGTAAGGATCAACGACCGGATAATAAGGAATGAAGTACGGGTAGACGTCCGTCCGGTTGCGACGGTGGTTGGGCGCTGGCCGGAAGGGCGGCTGCTGGATTCGGCCCGGGCCGCGCATTGGACCGAAACCGTTTGGGCCAAGCGATGTCACGCTGGGCGGCACGCCACCGAAATCGTGATGTCCGCCAAAACCGAATGACGTGACCGAAGGCGGAACGCCGTTGACCTGCGCGTGAGCGGAAAGCGCCAGGATCACGAGCAGAGAGAGAGTGGAAACCAGCGTCCAGTACCGCATTGGGCGATCATACCCCAGTTGTGCCTGCATGGCATTCCCCCTTTTTCATTAGATGGCGGCGGGCGGCGTTTCGTTCTCAGGAAAGCGGAGGACGAAGGAATCGGGGGGGAATGTTCAGAGAGCGCGGGGCATGGCTGCGCTTTCATCTTCATCTAAACAATTGATGCACGGGAGGTTAGTTGGAGCTGGGTAAGAAGCAACCCGCCCTTCCCGCAGAATCTGCGGGCGTGTCCGGGCGAGCTCACTCAGGCTCCAGAAGGCGTAGGCGGCCAGCAGGCCGAAGGCGCAGGCCATCGCCAGACTGCGATGCTTCGATTCAAACAGGTCGGCGCTGATCCCTGCGACAAAGACAAACAGGAAGGGCAGCGCTACCAGTTGGAAGCCCAGCCCCTGATAGCGCGGGGTCGCCAAGCCGAGGACGAGCGAAATCGCAGCCACCAGCAGCGGCGCAGTGTTGCCGAAATAGCGGGCTCGTGGCCAGGCCGCGTAGCCGATCAAGGCGACCGGAACAGCCAGGACCAGCGCCGGGCAGTTCTGGCCTAGCTGCGCCAGCAGCTCGCGGTACGCGCCGGCCATGGCAAACGTGGGCCAGGTGATGCCCAGCCAGGTGGCGTGGCGGAAGCCTTGCCAGAGTTCGGACGGCTGAAAAAAGTAGGCCGCGAACAGGATCCCGAGGGCAAGCGCACAGGCGGCGGTCCAGATCACAACGACCGCGCCACGACGCGTGGGCGCCAGGTACAGCATGAAGGCCAGCGCCATCGGCGCCATGATGATCAGCGAGAATTGCGAGCCCACCGCCAGGGCGAGTGAAATGCCAAGCAACCCGATGCGTCGCCAGTTCCAGAGCACGACTTCTCGTGGAGCATAGAGCGTGTGAGCGACTGCGATGGCGGTGAAGATTGCGCCGAATGCTCCCCAGACCGCCCCGATCTCGGGCTCGGCTGACCAGACGGCGGTGGCTCGTATCACTCCGGGTGAGAAGCAGTACAGCGTGAGCGCGATGAATCCGCCTTCGTTGCCATACAGCCGGCGCGCGACGTACCAGAGCGACGCCCCCAGTAACGCGCCGAACAGCAAATACGGAGCCCGTGCGAGCCAGCCCCAGTAGACGAGCGACCCCGACTGGAAGTGTCCGGGCCACACCAGCAGCGGCGCGGAAGAAACCAGATACCACAGCGCGGAGTGATCGGGATCGTAGCCGTCGTTGTCGCGGATGCGCGGCGGGGGTCCGGGTGCGAGTGCGGAGTGCGGATCAGGGGTTGTGTTCGAGGCGCTCCGCCAGCGCTCCAGACCCGTGTCGACGCGGTACCACTCGCGCAGGTCGATCGCTCCGGAGCCCAGGCTGCGGCTTACGAGCCAGGCGCACTGGGCCAGGAACACCAGAAGCAGGGTCCCGGCAATCAGTTGCGGTTTCCCGAAGCGTTCACGCATGAAAAATCGGTCCCCGGCAGGGAGCGAGTGTTTTACCATGGCGAGGCCCGATCCTGCTGAACTTCGTGATGAACGATCCGGTCCCTCCACGTTCGTTGTCGTCCGACGAGGACACGCCACCGCCGGGATCTCCCGCTCCGTCTAGTTCTTCTGCCACGGCAACCTGGGGCGAGCGCATTTTCGAAGGGCCGCAGGGTGTGCACATGGTCTGGCGACTTCTGCTTTACCTGGGCACGGGCGGCGCAGTCGTGTATTTGCTGCTCTGGTTTGGAAAGTCGTTCTTCCCGGACCCGGTGTACGGTCCCGCGGCGCTTTTGCAGGACATGTATGGTGAAGGTGCCTTGCTGCTCGGCGCCATGCTGCCGGCGTTTCTCATGGGGTACATCGAGGGGCGCTCGGTGGATGACTATGGCCTCCCGCGCCGTCAGGCGTTCGGAAAATTGTTCTGGTTCGGCGCGCTGTGGGGGCTGGCTGCCATCACGGTCTTGCTGATCGCGATGCGCGGCGCACAGGCGGTTTACTTTGGGCACTTGGCTTTGCACGGAACCCGCATCCTGAAATTCGCCGCGTTCTGGGGCGTTTACTTTGTGCTCGTCGGGTTATTCGAGGAATTCCTGCTGCGAGGATACCTGCTGTTCACGTTGGCGCAGGGTGCCGGGTTCTGGCCGGCGGCTGCGCTGCTCTCCTGCGCTTTTGGCGCGATTCATTTGCGCAACCCGGGAGAGGGGCCGGTGGGCGCGCTGGGAGCGGCTGCCATTGGATTCTTCTTTTGCCTCACGCTACGACGCACAGGAAGCCTCTGGTTCGCCGTCGGCTTCCACGCTGCCTGGGACTGGGGCGAGACCTTTCTCTACGGCGTGCCCAACAGCGGGACCCACCAACCCGGCCACTTGCTGAGTTCCTCCTTCCGCGGGCCGGCGTGGCTTACGGGCGGTTCCGTGGGTCCCGAGGGAAGCGTTCTGTGCTTCGTGCTGCTGGTGCTGCTTTGGGTTGTGTTCGACCGGGTCTATCCCAAGGCGAACTACCAGGCTGATTTACCGCGCAGGCACAGAGATCCGGGAAGATCTTCCCTCGGAATCATCCGCATGGGCGACAGGGGCGGTCACCAGGAATAGTGGACCGTGTACGTCACCACCGTCTGGCCGTCCGGTTTGATCGTTACCGGGAACTCCACGGTTTGCGCGTCCGTCTTCTGCGCCTCGGTGGATTGCTCGGCCAGCTTCCAGTTGTTCCCGCGGTAGAGGTGTTCGAGCACGCGTACGTTGACGGATTCCTTCTTGTGGTTGCGGATCCGGATCTCAAACGTTTCGTCCATCCAGTGCTGGTTTGATTCCACGTGATAGTTGGTGCGCTTGCGCTCGCCGACCACGTCAAAGACGTTGCCGGTGTAAATGCGGAGGGTTTCATCCTTCGGAGTGTGGTCGATGGCATTCTCGCCGACAAATTCCAGGTGGCCGTCGGTGTCGCGGCGATAGAAGCGCAGCCTGCCCTTGGGGAGCGGGATGCCGAGGTGGTTTGCTTCGGAGTTCTTGAACTCCTCAATCACCCAGACCTTCGCGTTCGATTGCGTGCCGTAGTTGGCGTCCTGGCGGATTTGCTCCGGGTTGTAGTAGGTGTACTGGCCCAGTTGAGCGCCGTCGTAGATGTAGAGCCGCTGGGAGTGAATTCCGGTGGCGCGCACGAATTCCACCTGCTTGGTCTCCTGGTCGTGCAGAGTGCTGGTGCGTTCCAGCGTGTAGAGGTGGAATTCGTCGAAGGACTTCTCGCGGACTACGGGCGCCATCGCTTCATCAGCGGCTCGCATCGCCATGGGGGCAGCTTTCGCCAACTCAAACCTTCCCTCGACCAGCTTGTTCACGTCCCCGGCCATCAGCTTGATTTGCGCGTTCTCAAAGGTCTTGCCGCTCTGGTTCTGCATGGTGATCCAGCCCACCAGATCAACCAGATGGGTCTGGCCCGCGGAGCCATCGGCGACCACCAGGTTGTAGTCGGCGTGCCAGTTCATACCGCCGCCGACGTAGGAGATCTCAGCTTCGAATTGGCCGGGCTTGTCGGTTTCAAGCAGCCAACTCAGAGTGGGCTTGAGAATGGAATCCGCGCTCAGCGCGGGAAAAAGCGGTTGCCCCGGCAACCCAAAACGGAGCACGCCGTCGACTTCGATGATGGGCTGACTGAAGGCGGGCTGCTGATATCCTCCAGCGTAGCTGTAACTCGGAACGTAACCGCTGCGCACGACCTTGCCCTTCACGACCTGCCCGGGCTGAAGCATGAAGTCGATCGTCTTCCCTTCGTAGAGGGAGAGCAGCAGCTCCTGCGAAACCGGGTCGTTGCGGTAATTCTGCTCCAGGATCTGGAGCGAGCGTCCGGCCGGATCGCGCAGGATGACCGAGTCCGGTTCCACGTGCGCGGCTATGCCGACGTAGTTGATACGGTTCGCGCCAGGCTTCAGTTCGAGCGGGAGATGTTCCCGGGCGACGAAGAAATTCTGGTTGTATAGGGTGAGTGCAGGTTGGGTGCTGTTCTGTGGCGCTGTGTTTTCCTGCGCGACGACCGTTGTGGTCGCAAGCAACAGGGTGATTAGAATTCGCTTCATCATGGTCTCCGCTGGTTCGGTTGGACGAGAAGTTGTTTCGCGTCCTGTTGACAGAACGGGCTCTCAACCGAGTCTTGCGGGAATGCTTTGTGGGGACCCGGGCGAGCGATCGCACAGAAGTAATCAACAGGTAATGCGGGCGGGCCGACAGCGGCTGAACGTTTGTGGCAGCCATGGTTTGTGGCAGCCATTGGAGGAGCGAGCCGGAACTGGTTGCCTTCTCGTTCATCCCGGGCGCTGTTGACCGGGCGAAGAATCGGGGGCCCACCCCAGGCGCACCAGCCGATCACGACCGTGAACCGGACGGTTAGGCTCCACGCCAGGACCCGGCCCGGGGGATTGCGACCGTTTCTGGTCTGTTTCGGCAGCGTCTGGAATTCCGCCTGCCGCTGCTCGATTTCGCCCCGAACTTCGCGAGTTTCCGGCTGACGTCGAGCAGGTCCTGCGCCGGGTAGGCGCTTTTCATGATCGCGGGATACTGCGCCTCTTGGGCGCGCAGGTTGCGCAGACGCGCTTCCATGTCGAGGTACCGCCGGGTGACATCCTGGGCATCGGTTTTCTCGCTCTCGACCCGCGCCGCCAGCTTGCTGATTCCGGCCTTCGCGTCTTCGAAGCGCACCGCCGGTGCAGGAATTGTGAATGTTGGCGGGCGACGCGGCCGGGCCGTTGGCCTTGAGGTCAGCCCCCACGGGCAGTCATTGCGGCGGTTGGCGAATCGGGAGTACTGAGGCAGTTCTCCAAGCGGAGCGAGTGGTTGCGACCTGGCCGCGTGGGCTGCCGTCTGACTTCGCAACAATTTCGGAACGGCGGCTGCGGCTGCCAGTAAGATGACCCCGCCAGTCGTCGCGAATCTTATCCAATCGCGATTCCCTGATTTCCAGTAAGCTGCCATCCCTGACATAGGCTGTCTCCCGTCCCGGAGAACGGGTTGCCCGCCACGACTTCGAGGCCTTTGTTCAGCTCTCGCGGACGATCTGCTTTTCGGGTTATTGCCGAGGGGAGTGGCTGTGCAGTCGCAGCTGCAACAGGTGGAGTGGATTGAACCAGACTCCTCGAGGGATTGAGCCATCCGCGCCCATCTTGCGAAACTGGGTGTTGGCTACGAAGTAAAGCTGATTTCCTCTAATCGCGCCCGTCGTGATGCCCTCAAACGACCCGTTGTAGGACTCCAGCACTTGGGCTGAGACGATGGTGTCCCGGCGTTCATTCAAACGCAGGCGCAGAACACGACCGGTATCGTGCACGCAGTTCTGGATGCCGACCAGATCACGGCGATACTGGTAGAGGCCATCGATGCAGCCCGCAGCAATCTCCGGAGAACTCTTCAGCGGCACGATGGCTTTGGATTTCAGGTCGACGCGGCTGAGGCCGTACCAGCCTGCGACAAACAGGAAGCGGCCATCGGGAGACACGGTGATTCCGTTGGGGTCAGGCAAAGAATGTGACGGGAGAAAGACCTCGATCGCCCGACCGGCTGGCTGAATGCGCAGCAGAGAACCGGCTTTGCTCGCGGTGGCGTAAACACTTCCGTCCGGCGCCACCACGAGGTCATTCACGAGATCGGCGCCCTGGGCCGGCGCGGGATACTTCGCGAGCCGCTTGCCGTCGCGCAAGCGGTAGCGGAAGATGCCACGCACCAGGCCCGATTGCGGTGTGAATTGCTCGGAGACCGCCCACAGCTCGCCTCGTTCGTCATCTACGCGCAAGCCCAGCACGACTCCAAGGCCGGCCTCGGCTGGTGGAACGAAGTCGCGCGCGTTTCCGTTTGCATCCACCGCAACAATCTTGCGTTTCACGCTGCCCAGGTAGAAGAGCTTCTGCTTTGCACTCCAGGCTATGCCTTCGGGAATGAGATCTCCTTCCGCGACTGAGAAGGCAGGCCGGGCGTTGCGGACGGGTGGGTTTTCACGGCGAATCTCCTGCTTCAGGGCGAGGAACTCAGGATCGCTCGCGAGACTCTCGAAGCCGTCTCTCACGCGTGGGTCGAGACCGGCATGCTGGCTGGCCATGGCTTTGAGCGCAGCGTACGCTTCCTGCCTGTGTCCGGCCTGCGCGTACAGCGCAGCGACCTGGTAAAGCACGCAGGCATTCTGCGGATACTGGTCCCATGCAGCCTGAACTTCCGAGGCCTGCACGCGAAGAGCGGGCGGCAGGTCGTCAAAGGCAAGCTTCCCCGGCGATGGTGTCGCCTGCGGTATCAGCAACAGCGTGAGGACGCACAGCAACCTAGGCATGGAGGATTGGACGGACCCGGTGCGCGGTGGTCAACTCGCCGGATGCGGTAGCTGTGATTCGCGCGGGGTTATCCCCGAGCAGAAAGTGCCCGTGCTATCGCGTCCGCGAACTGCGGGGGCGCGGCAGGGTAGGATTCGAGGAAGAGTGCGGGTTCGATCAGCTCGAGTTCCATGAGCAGAAACTGGCCTTCTTCTAACACTCCGTCGACGCGCGCGTAGACGCTGGAATCAACCGAATGCACGGTGCGGGTCGCGCTCTCCAGCACGCAGCGCGGAGGGCCCGCAAGGCGAGCCGTACCGCCGAAATCATTCTGCACCCGGAAATCGCCTGTTCTGGGGGTCTTCAGAACCGCATGGCTGAATTCGCCTCCGAAAAAGATCAGGGACCACTCGCCTTCGGTGACGATGCTGTCCATGAATGCCTGGGCCATCACTCCGACACCGTCGCGGAGTTCGTCGAACAGATTCTGGGCCGTGTCGGCATCTTCCGCCGCAATCAGTTTCGTTCGATGCGCCGTCGCTGAGATTCGCGGTTTGATCACCGCTTTCTTCCAGCCCAGTTCGTGCAGTTGCTCTCGCAAGTCCACGGGCGTACCCGGTTCCGACCACAGCGTCGGCACGATGGCAGTGCCTTGGGCCTGCAACGCCCGCAGGTAGGACTTGTTTGTGTTCCAGCGGATGAGCGCCCCGGAATTGAATACGGGCACTCCGGCGGCCTCGAGAGAGGCGATCCAGCGCAGGAATTCTTCCGGCTTGAAGTGATAGTCCCAGCAGGAGCGGATGACCACTGCATCGGAGGACGACCAGGGATAGGTGGGATCGTCCCAGATGGCGGGTTCGGCCTGGAGGCCGCGGTCCCCCAGTGGTTTCAGAAGCAGGCGGTCGTCCTCCGTCAGGGAGGGATACTTTGCCGAAGTGGCGAGCGCGACGCGGGGCATGGCGAAGAAACGGGTGGCGCTGAGGACGCCCCACAGTACCGGATTGATGGCCCAGGACGGCCGAGGCCAAGCGCGCTCTAAATGTCCAGGTTCTTTACATCCAGGGCGTTCTCTTCGATGAATTTGCGGCGCGCCTCGACGTCTTCGCCCATCAGCGTGGTGAAGATGGTCTCGGTTTCGGCGATGTCTTCGAGTCGTACTGACAACAGCGTGCGGCGCTCGGGATCCATCGTCGTCTCCCAGAGCTGCTCGGCCGTCATTTCGCCCAGTCCTTTGTAGCGCTGTACCGTGTAGTCTTTCTTGCCTTCCGCGAGCACGTACTCGAAGAGGTCGCGGGCGTTCGTCTTCTCGACCACCTCGACTTCGGTCTTGCGCTTCGAGGCCGCCTTGGGCGCCTTCTTCTGCGCTTTCTCGCCTTCGCCGACCTCGGCCTCGCCCGGTTCCTCTTCGCTTTCATCGCTCGCAGCGCCGGCTTTCGCGACGGTCTCGACCACAAACGGCGGCTCCATGTACTCCTCGATCTGCTTGTACTTGGAGAGCAGCTGACGGCACTCAGGCGTGGAGACCAGCTCCCAGTTGATGACGTGCTCCGCGCCCTGTGAATTCACGAAGTGCACTCCCCACAAGTTATGCTCCTCGTCGAAGCGCGCCTCGACGCTCTTGAAGCCTTGGTCTTTCTCGAGCTTCTTGAGTTCTTTCTCGAGCTTCTCGACTTTCTTCGGCTGATGGTCCTTGTCGCCTTCGAAGTCGGCGCGCTTTGCCAGGTCGAGCTGGGGCAGGAGTTCGGTGACCGAGTCGTTGCGCAGGCGTTTGTCGACCTTGTCGAACAGGTCCAGATATTCCTTCAGCACCGTCATGAAGCGCGCCAGATTCGCGCCGTCGAGCTTGGCCGCGCCTTCGCCATAACGAACCACCAGGCCGTCGGCCGCCCGTTTCACCATAACTTTCACGAACTCACGGTCGTCCTTAATGTACTGGTGGGTCTTGCCCTTCTTGACGCCGTAGAGAGGGGGTTGGGCGATGAATACGTTGCCGCGCTTGATCAGGTCCTGCATGTGGCGGAAAAAGAACGTGAGCAGAAGGGTGCGGATGTGGCTGCCGTCCACGTCGGCGTCGGTCATCAGGATGATCTTGCCGTAGCGTAGCTTCGCGGAATCGAAGTCGTCCTTGCCGATGCCGGTACCGAGCGCGGTGATCATCGCGCGAATTTCTTCGTGCGCCAGCATCTTGTCGTAGCGGGCTTTCTCGACGTTAAGAATTTTTCCCTTCAGCGGAAGGATGGCCTGGAAGCGGCGGTCGCGTCCCTGCTTAGCGGTGCCACCTGCGGATTCGCCCTCGACCAGAAACAACTCGCAGCGTTCGGGCTGGCGCTCGGAGCAATCCGCCAGCTTGCCGGGCAGGCCGCCGCCATCGAGTGCGCCCTTGCGGCGCGTCAGATCGCGGGCTTTGCGGGCGGCTTCGCGGGCGCGGGCAGCGTCGATGGCCTTGTTGATGATCTTGCGGGCGACGGTCGTGTTCTGCTCGAAGAAGGCACCCAGCTTCTCGTTGACGAACGCCTGCACGATGCCGGCGATGTCGGAGTTGAGCTTGCCCTTGGTCTGACCTTCAAACTGCGGCTGCGGGAGCTTCACGCTGACCACCGCGACCAGGCCTTCGCGGACGTCATCGCCGGTCAGGTTTTCCTTGACGTCCTTGAACAGGCCCATCTGCTGACCGGCGTAGTTGATGGTGCGGGTCAGCGAAGTGCGGAAGCCGGATAGGTGGCTGCCGCCGTCGACCGTGTTGATGTTGTTGGCAAAGCTGAAAACACTCTCCGAGTAGGCGTCGTTGTATTGCAGGCCAATCTCCATCACGACGCCGTCTTTTTCGGCTTCCATGTAGATCGGTTTGTCGTGCAGAACCTGCTTGCCGCGGTTCAGGTGCTTGATGAACTCGGCGATGCCGCCGTTGTACTTGAATTCCGTGTGCTTGGGCTCACCGGTCTTGGCGTCGGTGGTGCGCTCGTCGGTGAGGGTGATGAGCAGGCCCTTGTTGAGGAAGGCCAGCTCGCGCAGCCGCTGAGCCAGCGTGTCGTAGTTGTATTCGGTCGCGGTAAAGATGCTCTTATCGGGGAGGAAGTGCACCTTGGTCCCGCGCTTTTTGGTCGCGCCCGCCTTCTTCAGCTTGCTGGTGGGCTCGCCCTTGGAGTAGGTCTGCTCCCAGGTGAAACCATCGCGCCAGATTTCGAGCTCGAGATCTTCGCTCAGGGCGTTCACGCAAGAGACGCCCACGCCGTGCAGACCACCGGATACCTTGTACGAGGATGTGTCGAACTTTCCGCCCGCATGCAGCTTCGTCATCACCACTTGCGCAGCAGGAATCTTCTCGCCGTCGATGTCCATGTTGTCGACGGGAATGCCGCGGCCGTTGTCGACCACCGTGATGGAGTTGTCGATGTGGATGGTGACTTCGATCTTGTCGGCGAATTCGGCAAGGGCTTCGTCGACGGAGTTGTCGACGACTTCATAGACCAGGTGGTGCAGTCCCAGTTCGCCGGTCGAGCCGATGTACATGGCCGGGCGCTTGCGTACGGCTTCCATCCCGCCGAGCACCTTGATGGAGTCGGCAGTGTAGTCGCCGTTGCCTCCGTTGACCGGCGCCAACTTCTCGTTTTTTGTTTTGGTTTCTTCGATGGCGATTGGTTTCAGCGTGTCTTTCGTGGCCATTCCGCTCCGTGAAAAAAGCCTGGTTTCCGGTCCTGGCTGGTGATGCCTTTCGAGCACCCCCAAACGACTTCAAATTATTGATATTTATTGGACTTAGGGCGTTCCCAAGCTCAACAAAATTCTATCACAAAAGGGGTGTTTTTTCGACTCCGGAACCGGCGAGGTAACCCGTGGTTTTGGATGGGGTTAGCTGGGGCGTGGAGGGCCTCGTTTCGGTCCGCTTGGCGCGGTCTGGAGCTTTCTCGGGGCGCTCGACTCGCCAGAGCAGCTCGTCTCGCCCTAGGCCAGCCATCACCGGGGCCGGGCGCTTGCACCGAGGCTGAGTTTCTCTACCAGTTCGTCCACTTCGTCTGCGCTGCCCCCGATGAAAGTGAACGACACGATGGATCGGTTTTCCAGCAACGCCAGGGACGACTGGTGCATGGCGAGCTTGCCGAGACCTTTGACGAAATCACTGCGCACGAACCGCTTCGTGCCTGGCGGAAATTCGTAGGGCTCGTGAACCACCTTGAACCCTTTGCTGGTGGTGAGCTCGCTCAGCGGGCCCATGTAGTCCGCGGCTGTTTTCAGTCCGGGGTAGGATGCGACGCTCTCCGATGCGATGATGACGGCCGAATTCACCGAGTCGCCGGTGACCTCGGGGGGACGCTCAAAGACGGCCAGCAAAAGCTGCGCCTTCGAGGGATCGTTGTCCTCTTCTTCCTGCATTTCCCTTGTGCGCTCGACCCATCCGTAGGGAACCCTGTACGTGAAGCCGAAGACGGCATTGTGATAGGCGCCTTCAGCCGAGGCGGCGGGCGCTGATGCCTTCCCGTGCTGCTCGGGTTTCTGCTTGGTTTTCGAGGAGGAGCCTCCGGCTGGGACCTGCCGTGCCGACAGCAGGCAGGCCGTCAGCGAGGTGACGAGCACGGCAAGAACGGAAACGGGGCGAGAACCCATCTCGCCCCATGTTACAGGACGCGGAGGGCTGGCCGATTCCAGCTGCCATCGACGCTACGGGCGAGCCACCGGTCAGGCCGCCCGATCGTAGGGAACCAGCTGAGCGCAGTGCGCACAACGTTTGGCTGGGATCGGGATGTCGCTGTAGCACTCCGGGCACTTCTTGGTGGACGGCGCCGCTTCCCCTCCCTTTCCCTTGTTAAGGCGCGCCAGCAGGACGTTGATCGGTGTGATCACAAAGAAGTAGACCGCGGCTGCCACGAGCAGGAACGAAATGGCCTGGTTGATGAAGTCTCCGACGTTGAATACGCTTTTGCGAAGGTTGAAACTGAGGGTAGCGAAATCTCCCGGCGTGCCCACAAGGGCGCTGATCAAGGGCGTCAGCAGGTCTTTCGTAAACGCCCCTACCACCGATGCGAAAGCGGCGCCGATGACCACGCCGACCGCCATGTCCACTACGTTTCCGCGAAGGATGAACTTCTTGAAACCCTCCAGCATAGCTCGCCCCTTTCGAATCTGAGTGGCCGACACTGTACTTCCGGGGGAAGGGACAGGTCAAGAGTAGGAGCGGAGGGTGTGAGCGGCGGGGAACTTGGCGGCTGGCATCCGTTTACGGGCGAGACGCTCGTGCGCCAGCCGCCGGGATGGCAGCGCTACTGCTCAGATTCGCATGGGCATCACGATGTAGCGGTACCTGTAGTCTTCGCTGCCCAGCGGCCGCAGTTGCCCGGCAGACTGGGAATCCTTAAGTTCGAGGCTGACGTCACCCGAGCCCACCGCCTTCAGGAAGTCCAGTAGGTACACCGCGTTGAAGCCAATGGTCAGACCGTCGCCGTTGAAGGGTGTCTCCATGGAGTCTTCCGACTCGCCGGTCTCGGTCGAGGAAGCCGACAGCTTCAGTTCGCCCTTCTCCAGGCGCAGGCGGACCGCGCGGGAGCGTTCGTCGGAGAACTGGGCCACGCGCTGGATGGCGGCGCTGAAGTCGTCGCCGTTCAGGCTTACGAGCTTGTTATTGTCCTTGGGCAGGACTGCCTCGAAGTTCGGGAATTGCCCGGTGAGCTGGCGCGAGGTGAGGAGCCGGGGACCGATGCGGAAGAACAGCGTCGACTCGTCTTTGGCGAATTCGATGGTCTCGACATCGGTCGAATCGACCAGCGACTTCAGCTCGTCCATGGCTTTCTTTGGGATCAGCGTCTTCAGTTCGCCGGAGATGCCTTCGAATTTCTCTCCGCCGCGCTCGATGTGCGCCAGGCGATGTCCGTCGGTCGCGACCATGGTGATCGACTCTGGCTTCAGCACCATGAGGGCGCCGTTGAGTGTGTAGCGCGACTCTTCGCTGGCAATCGCGAAACCCGTCTTGGCGATCATGGCCCGTAGAACCTGGGCCGGGATCTTCACCACCCCCGCAGTCGGGAACACGGGCAGGCTGGGAAAATTCGATTTGGCCATACCGACCATCTTCGTGTTCGACCGGCCGCAGCGGATGCTTACCCAGTGGTTTTCGAGCAGTTTGATGGTGATCTCGGCATCGGGCAACAGCTTCACGTAGTCATACAGCTTGCGTGCGGGGATGGTGCAGGAGCCTTCCCTTTTCACTTTCGCATTGCAGGAAGTGCGCAGACTGAGGTCGAGATCAGTAGCGGTCAGGGAGAGTTTGTCGGCGGATGCTTCAAACAGATAGTTCGAGAGGATTGGGATCGTGGTTTTACGTTCCACCACTCCCTGGGTCGCCGTGAGTTCGCGCAAAAGTTCGAACTTGCTGACGGTGATCTCCAGCGTGGTTCCAGTCGCAGTGGCCACTTCAACCGGCATAACAGTCTCCCGTAGGGCGGCGCTACTTTTATGTACTTCGTTTATACCAAATTAAAAACCTATAAAACCAGCAGTAACCGTAGGTGGTTCGGAAAAGTGGAAAACCAGGCCAACTCCCGATTCAGCACACTCTTACCGACTCACCTTTCATGTCCAAAATAGGTATCGGAATGGGTGGACGCCGTACCAATTTTTGGCCAGGTTCCCGTGGTCACGCCGGTTCTTGCACAGCTTCCACAACTTCTGCACAGAGCATTCGAAGGAAGAAGCGCCCATTGCGTGGAAAACTGCGCAGGGGCCCGAATCAACCGCCCAATTGCTCGGTCAGTTTATTGAGGAGCCTGTTTAAATCTTTATCGTTCTTGCGGGCCTCGTCGATCTTCTCAACGGAGTGCAGCACGGTGGTGTGATGCTTTCCGCCGAACTGACGACCGATCTCCGGCAGGGACGCCTCCGTCAGATGCTTGGACAAATACATGGCGATCTGCCGCGGGTATACGATCGCACGCGAGTTGTTTTTCGCCTTGATTTCAACCAGACGCAGGCCAAACTGCTCGGCCGTGGCTTTCTGGATGGATTCGATCGTGACCTTGCGAGCCTGCGAATCGATAAAGTTCTTGAGAACCTGCTGGGCGTAGGGGAGGGTAATTTCAGCGCCGATCAGGGAGGAGTGCGCAACCAGGCGAATCAGTGCGCCTTCGAGTTCGCGCACGTTCGACCGGATGTTCGATGCGACGTAGAGGGCCACGTCGGTCGGCAGGGTGACTTTTTCCTGCTCCGCTTTCTTCTGCAAAATGGCGACCTTGGTCTCAAGGTCGGGGGGCTGGATGTCGGCGATCAGGCCCCACTCGAAACGACTGCGCAGGCGGTCTTCCACCTCGGCCAGCTCTTTCGGCGGCCGGTCGCTGGCGATCACGATCTGCTTCATCGATTCGTGCAGCGCGTTGAAGGTGTGGAAGAATTCTTCCTGGGTCCGTTCTTTCTGGGCCAGGAACTGGATGTCATCGACCAGCAGCACATCGACATTGCGGAACTTGTCGCGGAAGCTGATCATCTTGTCGTAGCGCAGCGAGTTGATCATCTCGTTGGTGAACTTCTCGCTGGAGACATAGCAGATGGCCGCTTGCGGGAGGCGCTTCTTGATCTCGTGCCCGATGGCCTGCATCAGGTGGGTCTTGCCCATGCCGACGCCGCCATACAGGAACAGCGGGTTGTAGGCTTTCGACGGCCGTTCGGCGACCGCCTGGCAGGCGGCGTGTGCGAACTGGTTGCCGCTCCCGATCACGAAGGCGTCGAAGGTGTAGCGCTGATTCAGCTGCGCTGCGCCATCCCAGTCGAAGCGGGCTTGGGAGACGGGTCCCGCGGCGAAGCCGGTCACGACGGAGAGGCCGCCCAGGCCGCCGTCATGACGGACGGGCGTCGCCGCCGGATCGTCGTCGGACGTTACGAACTTCACGTCCTGGTATTCGAGCCCAAGATTGTCGATCGCTTCCTGAATCAGGTCGGCATATTTGTCGCCCACGTGGCGGAACTCGACCGTGGGCACGCGCACAAACAGGATGCCTCCGGTTGCGTGACTGAAGCGCGTGGGTTTCAGCCAGGTGTCGTAGGAATGCCGATTGATCTTCTTCTCGAGCGCGTCGAGGATCCGAATCCAGGGATTAAGAGGGAGACTTGTGCTTGGAACAGACATAAACGCTCATCTCGGGCCCGGCGGCTGGTACGAGCCCACTGCTAAATTCGGTCTGAAGAAATTCTATTTGGTGCAGAACGCCCCGTTTGATGGGGAGCGGTTGCCTGGACGAAAGAAAGTTTCAGTAAGTGAACAGGCGGCATACTAGCACATAATTTTTCGTCGTGTGGAAAACTTCGCGAAAGATTTTCGCCACCACACAGATTCAGCACGCGAAGAAAATCTTTTGTCAAGTAGCGGAGATATAACTGCAACGCGAGTGGTGCAAAAATCGTTGCCCGAGCGCGACTCGCGCAAACTGCCCGTCCGGCGCGCAATCCGGCGAAAGGAAGCACAAGGATGTAGACAGAGCGCTGCCCAGTTGGCTCTTCAGGGTGCAGCTCGCAGTCGCTGCGTCACCGGGCGTGTTCAACGGACGGCGTCTCTCAACTCCATCTTCGGTTCCGATCGCATGTCGGTTCCGATCAAACCGATCCCTTCCCGACCAGCGGCGGACGCCATGATGCGTCCACCATCGCAGGCGTTCGGTTCAGGAATGCGATCGCGTCAATCGTGGGCTTTGAGGCGCAGGCACCCGCGGGGAGCCAACGGGGCCGTTGTCGCAGGGGCGGTTCTGGACTCTAACGGTCCATCCCCGCCGGGTGCGCTGATACGAAGGCCAGCGCAAACGTTTGGTCGTCGATCGCAGGCAGTACGGTTTTATGGACGAGCCTGGACAGGTGGAATAGGGCATCGCGGGTTCTGTCTCCGCCGAGGTTCTTCGGGTGGGTCTCTCCTGCGCTGTCAGCCAGCGGGAACCGACGGGGCGTTGTGCGATGTGGCAGGCTGGGCGTCTACGACCTGCCCTGACGTTGGCTCTCGCTGGTGCTCGCTGGTTTGCCCCTCCAGCCCGCGTCATTTATACTCATCGTTTGCCTCAAGGCCATTGACGGAATCAGGAGCAGCTATTTTTCATGCCTAAGCGCACTTTCCAACCCAACCGGCGTAAGCGCTCGAAGAAGCACGGATTCCGCACGCGCATGAAGACCAAGAGCGGAGCCGCGGTGTTGTCGCGCCGGCGCGCCAAGGGTCGCAAGCGGGTGTCGGTGAAACCGGGATTCCGCGAATAAACTTCCATTTTGCCTCCCGGGTTGTGACCGGTGTCCAAAGGGTAGTCATCCTGAGCGAGTTAGGTATCCTCCGACGGATTGTGAGTGAGCAGTGAGCGCGCAGGCTCCGCAGGGCGGGAGTTCCCCGTCCCCGAATTCAGGGAGAAAAAATCCGCGCAGCGGGCGGCTTTTGCGGCACGCGGATTTTGAGCGGGTCTACAAGCAGGGACGCCGGCATTTTTCCACCCACATGACCGTGTTTTATCTGCGGCGAGCGGCGGGAGAGGGACTGAGGGTTGGCTTTACCGTCGGCCGCGTCCTTGGAGGGGCGGTTGATCGCAATCGGATGAAGCGGCGTCTGCGGGAGTCGGTTCGTCTTTGTCGCCCGGTGGCCGGGCTGGCCGCGGACGTGGTCATCAACCCGAAGAAGTCGCTGCGAACCGTTGCGTTCTCCGATTTGCTGGGCGAGGTCAGCCGCGCCTTCGAACTGATCGCGCAGAAGCTGGCCGAGCGGCCGCGGAACCGGGAGTGAAACATCCGGCGTGCTCAGGTGGTACAGGATGGTGTGGGGTCGAGTGATGCCGATGGCCAGGAAGACCGCGCTTCTTTTGTTGCGGGGATACAAGTGGGGGATTTCTCCACTGTTTCCGCCCAGCTGCCGTTACCTGCCCACCTGCTCCGAGTATGCCATGGAGGTGGTGGAGCGTTACGGGGCTTTCCGAGGAGGCTGGATGGCACTGGCGCGCATCCTGCGTTGCCACCCGTTTGCGAAGGGCGGCTACGACCCGGTGGTTGGCGAGAACGGTCACGCTCACGAGATGGTCGCGCTGAACAGGCAAACCCCTGTTCGGAATCGCGAACGGAATGCAATGAAGACGCTCTTACGGTAAGCCATTGGCAGACTTTCAAAATCCACAGCAAGAGCCAGGCACGGAGCGACGGCTTCTTCTCGTCTTCGCAATCACATTCCTCATCATTCTGGCCTCCCAGCCGCTTCTGAAGAGGTACGGGCCCAAGCCTCCCGAGACTCCCAAGCAAACGCAAAATGCGCCCGCGGGCCCGACCGCTCCGGCCACCCTCTTCCCAACCAGCGTAGCGGTCCCGCCGTCGGCGGGCGCGAAGCAGGCGGAGGCGCAGGCGGAGTCGGAAACGATCGTCGAAAACGATCTCTACAAGATTCGGTTCACCAATCGTGGCGGCCAGGTGAAGTCCTGGGTGCTGAAGAAATTTGACGACGACAAGGGGAAGCCGCTCGAACTGGTCAGCCAGGCTGCAGCAGAGAAATACGGGTATCCACTCTCCCTATGGTCTTACGACGAGGCACTGCGCAGCAAGCTGAACTCCGCGCTTTATGTGGCCTCGGCCACTGGTGCGCTGACCGCGCCGGCGGACATCACTTTCGAGTTTGTGGACGCGGAGGTCTCCGTCCACAAGACGTTCCACTTCGACCACACCTACGTCGTGAAGGTGGAGACGTCGGTGTTCCGCCAGGGCGCCGTAGTCTCTGCTTTTCCCATGTGGCCTGCAGGTTTCGGAGACGAGACCAACCCCGCTTCCTACGCTGCCAGCCGCATCGAGTACCAGAACGACGGCGACGTGGAGCGCATTGCGCTGAAGAAGGTGATCGGCGGGAACACGGTGCATGGCCCCTTTAACTGGGCGGGCGTCACCGACCAGTACTTTGCCGCTGTGTTTCTGCCCGAAGACCCGCGCAGCGCAGCGCTGGTCACGTTGCACAACACCCTGGACAACCCGCAGGATGCCAAGCATCCCAACGAGATTCTCGGCGCGGCCGTCGGACGCCTGGATGGGCCGACGGTCGAGCGCCTGTACGTTGGCCCTAAGGCTCTTGATGTGCTTGAGACGGTGCCGGTCGCGGGGGTGGCGGCTGGGGTCGAACCGGATTTGCGCAAGCTGGTGGATTTTGGCTGGCTGGGTGTGATTGCGCGGCCGCTGTTCCTGTGGCTGAAGTGGACCTACAACCACATCGTGCCCAACTGGGGCTGGGCGATTCTGATCCAGACCGTGATCATCAACCTGGCCCTGCTGCCGCTGCGCATCTCGCAGATGAAGTCGATGCTGAAGATGCAGCGCGTGGCGCCGCAGATCAAGGTGATCCAGGAAAAATACAAGAAGTACGCCATGCGCGATCCGCGCAAGCAGCCGATGAACGAAGAGATCGCCGCGCTTTACAAGAAGGAAGGCGTCAATCCCGCGGGTGGCTGCCTGCCGTTGGTGATCCAGATGCCGTTCCTGTTTGCCTACTACCGCATGCTGGGTGTCGCGCTGGACTTGCGCCACGCGCACTGGCTGTGGGTGCGCGATCTGTCGTCCCCGGACCCGTGGCACATCCTGCCGATCGCCGTTATCATCACCATGCTGTTCATGCAACGCATGACGCCGCAGGCGGGCATGGACCCGGCGCAGCAGAAGATGATGAACCTCTTCATGCCGGTGATGCTGGGCTTCATCAGCTGGAACCTGGCGGCGGGGCTTTGCCTGTACTGGTCGATCGGCAACCTGATCGGTATCGTGCAGCAAACCATAATGAACCGCACCCCGCTCGGCCGCGAAATGAGGGAAATGCTGGAGAAACGCGCGCGCAAGAAAGATAAGTAGCTTTCAGCCGTCCGCTGTCAGCGTGCGGCCAGGAAGCAGTTGTCCCATACCGTAAAGGGCTTCGGGAATTTTGGGGACAACCGTTCTTCGAGGATTCGTGGACGCGTTAGCCGAGAGCTGACGACGAATGACTGAGAGCCAACGCCATGCCCATGCCCGACAAAATCGCTGCCGCCAATAAGATCAACGAACTTCTGCGGGGGGTTGTGGTCAACGCCGGCCTGCGCCTGAAATACCGAATCACGGTGGACCCGCCGCTCGGCGAGGAGCGTGACTGGGAGAGGCCGGAAATCCTGGTGGAATTTGCCGGCCCCGATTCTCCCCTGATGCTTGAGCGGGGCGCCGAGTTGCTGCGCTCGATCGAACTGATCGCTCTCGAAATGCTCCGCCTGCCCGGCAACGAGCACGAAAAAATCTCCTTCGACTGCATGAATCACCGGGCCATGCGCCTGGAAGAGCTGCGT
>DASQPN010000156.1:0-18574 GCA_035643915.1 Terriglobales bacterium
CAAAAACACGAGCAGACCACGCCCGATCTCTCCGGTGACTTCTCGACCGACCACGACCTTAGCTCGGCTAACCCGCTGGATGACGGCGCGCATGCCACCCAGTGTCCAGCTTTCATTCTCTGCTGGCAAGGCGGAACAGAAACCCGGAGACATCGACGTCGCCGATCTATGCCCCATCGTCCTTCCGGTGCCTCACCCCGCAGGGTATGATGAAAGGCGGTTGTGGGCAGCGGACCTATGATCAACGGGAAGCGCATCGTGATTGTTCTGCCGGCGTATAACGCCGAGAGGACCCTGGAGGCGACCGTCCGCGAGATTCCAGACCTGGTCGATGCTTGCATTCTGGTGGACGACAACTCCAGGGATGGCACGGTCGAGTTGGCTCACCAGCTGGGGTTGCAGGTGTTTGTGCACGATCGCAACTATGGCTACGGGCGCAACCAGCAGACCTGCTATCGCGAAGCCCTGTCGGCGGGCGCTGAGGTTGTCCTCATGCTTCACCCGGACTACCAGTACACACCCCGGCTGGCAACCGCGATGGCGAGCATGGTGGCCTACGGCGTCTACGATGTCGTGCTGGGCTCGCGCATCCTCGGCGGGACCGCTCTGCGCGGAGGCATGCCGCTGTACAAGTACGTCTTCAACCGCCTGCTGACCGCTTTTGAGAATCTTTTTCTGGGCGTCAAGCTCTCGGAATACCACACCGGGTACCGGGCCTTCAGCCGGCAGGTTCTCACCGAACTGCCTTTGGTCGAAAACTCCGACGATTTCCTCTTCGACAACCAGATCCTGGCGCAGTGCGTGCACTTCGGCTTCCGCATCGGAGAGGTCTCCTGTCCGGCGAAGTACTTCGAGGAGGCATCCTCCATTGACTTCCGCCGGAGTGTGAGCTACGGCCTCGGGGTAGTCCTGACGACCCTGGAGTTCGCTTTCGAGAAATGGGGTTTGGGGAGCTTTCGGATCTTCAGCGCCAAAGGCCGTAGACTTGAAGCCAACGGCATGACCTACTACGCGCGCGGCGCTGCGGGCAAACGCACCGCCTGAGCAACGCGCCTTACTCCGAGACCGGGCTGCGAGCCGGCGCCCGACTTTTCCAGAGCCGGTAGAGCAACGCAAAGTAGTGGAGGCCGACCTTCAGGTTCGCCTTGCTGGTGCCGGCGTGCCGTGGACCAAACGTGAAGGGAATTTCGACCACCGAGCGCACATCAGCCCGGACAAGAATCTCCAGCAGGATCTTGAAGCCCTCGGTGTGCATGTCCACGTCACGCAGACAGGAACGCCGGACCAGGAAGAACCCCGCCATGGGATCCTTTACGTAGATCCCCGGCTTCTGCAGCGGATACGTCAGCCAGATCGCCATGCACGACAGCAGGTGACGCGCTGGGTGCCAGTTGCTTAACCCGCCCAGCGGAGCGTACCGACTGGCCAAGACCACGTCATTCCCGGCTTCCGCCGCTTTCCACAATTGAGGCAGGAGTTCCGGGGGATGCTGCAGGTCGGCGTCGATCACCCCAAGGACGTCCGCAGCGGTGTGCTTCCAGCCGTGGAGCACCGCACCGCCCAGACCCCGCTCTCCCGTGCGCACCAGCAAGCGCACGCGCGGGTCGGCTTCCGCGATTTCTTGTACGATGGTGTCGATTCCGTCGCGGCTGTCGTCGTCTACTACAATGACTTCATAAGCGACGCCCAGCGGGTCGAGGCTCCCTCGGATGCGATTGAGCAGGAGCCGTATGTTTTGCGCTTCGCGAAGGGTTGGCACCACGACGGCCAGTTTCGCCACAGGTCCCGGCGCCGCGGAGACCCGAGCATCGCTGCTGTCAGCAGGAGATTCGATCTCATCTGCCGAAAGCTTTACGGCGTTTAGGGCCATGTGCGCACAATTCTAAGATCTTAGCGCTTGAAAAACTATCCCCGAATCAAACCTGTCAGCATTCTTGCGCTGCTCGCGGCTCTGGGCATCCTCATCGCGGGATACCACCCCGGGGCGGAAGACGATGGAGTCTACCTCGCGGCCATCAAGCGCGACCTGAATCCGGCTCTTTTCCCACACGACTTCGACTTCTTCACAGTACAGCTCCAGGCGACTGTTTTCGACAAGCTGGTCGCGGGCTCTGTCCGGCTGACCCACCTTCCGCTGGGCCTTGTGGTTCTCGCCTGGCACTATCTCTCGATCGTTCTGGTGCTGTGGGGTTGTGGGCGGATCGCTCGTCGGTGTTTCTCCGAGAGCTATGCGCAGTGGGCGGCGGTGAGCCTGGTCGCCGTATTGTTGACCCTGCCCGTTGCGGGAAGCGCGCTTTACCTGGTGGACCAGAATCTGCATCCCCGGGCTCTCGCAACGGCAGCGATTCTGGCGGCCATCGTTGCTACGCTCGATGGCAGAGACTGGATGACGGGCGGTCTGCTGATGTTGGCGGTCGTGATGCATCCGATCATGGCCAGCTTCGGAATTTCGCTGTGTGTGTTTCTAGCCTGGCGACCACCCGCGCCGCGCACGGCATCTTTCGCCCTTGCCCTGGCCCCCCTGGGATGGATCTTTGAGCCGACCTCCGACGCCTGGCGGGCCGCAGCCGGCACGCGGGACTACTACTTTCTGGCGCGATGGCAGTGGTACGAGTGGCTCGGAGTGCTTGCGCCGCTGGTATTTTGCTGGTGGTTTCGCAAGATTGGGCTGCGGGAGGACGCCTCGGCCATGGCCCACGTGGCCTCCCGGCTCGCCGCCTGCGGAGTCCTCCAGTTGGGGGTCGCCTTGGCGGTCATGGTCCCGCACAGCCTGGAGCGGCTGAGGCCGTTTCAACCGATGCGCTATCTGCACCTGGTCTACCTGTTGTTCGTCCTGCTGGGGGGCGGCTTGCTCGGGCAGAAGATCTTGCAGAGGCACTGGGGACGTTGGCTGGCTTTGTTCGTTCCCCTCGCAGCCGGCATGTTTTACGCCCAACGGCAAACCTACCCGGCATCGGCGCATCTGGAATGGCCCGAGGCAAGCTCGCGGAATCCATGGGCGCAGGCGTTCCGGTGGATTCGCGACCACACCCCCACCGACAGCTATTTTGCGCTGGGCGCGGACTATATGCAGCGTCCGGGCGAGGATTACCACGGTTTCCGCGCTCTGGCCGAGCGCAGCGTGCTGGCGGACGCTGCCAAGGATTCCGCAGTCGCCACCCAGGTTCCGCGGCTCGCCACCCGTTGGCGCGAACAGGTAGAAGCTCAACGAGGATGGGAGCAGTTCGGCGCGGCGGACTTTCAGCGCCTCAAGACCCGTTTTGGAGTCGGCTGGGTCGTGGTGGAACGGCCCGGGCCGGCGGATCTCAAATGTCCTTACGAGAATGCGACGGTGCGGGTGTGCCGGCTCGAGTGAACGGTTCGCATGGCTGCGTTTCCGGGTCGGCCGCCAGCGGCTGTCATTGCCGTTCCAGGCCTTGCCATTTAGCATCTAAACAGCATGCTGCGCACCCTCAAGCTGCGCCCATCGATGGCGATCGGCGAAATCTTCGCCTTCGCCTATGACACCTTCATGTCGAACAAAGTGCGCTTTGCCCTAACCGCCCTCGGCATGGTGATCGGCACGGCTTCGCTGATCCTGGTGGTAACCATCGGCCTAACCGGAAAGCAGTACATTCTGCGGCAGATTCAGGCCATCGGCGCCAACATGATCTATGTCGAGTACTCCGGCGGCGCGCAACGGATCACGGCCAGCGCGCCCGATCCCCTCACCGTGGATGACGTCCGGGCCGTGCAGGAACAGGTCTCGAGCGTCAAGTATGCGTCGCCCCTGGTGGCCTTAAACGAGCGCATCGCAGCCGGCTCGGGCAAAGAGAAGGACATCACCGTAATGGGTGCGGCTCCGGAATACGCGCGGGTGCGAAATCTGATTGTGCTCTCCGGCCGCTTTTTCGACGGCGGGGACGCCCAATCCCGTAACAAAGTGGGCGTTCTGACACAGAAGATGGCAGAAGAGCTCTATGGCTCGGCGGACGCAGCCGTGGGACAGGTCATCAAGCTGAGTGGGTTGCCTTTTACCGTCATCGGCGCCTTCAAAGAAGGGGTCGATACCTTCGGCCAGTCCGAGGTACAGGAGTACACCATGCTCATCCCGTACACGGTCAGCCGGTACTTCACCGAGAACGCCGCGGTCAAGCAGATCTTCTTCACCGTAGCCAGTGCGGAGGACGTACTGCCGGCGACTGCCCAGATTCAGCGCGTGATCCGGTCGCGTCACCGCCCGGAATCGGTCTACACGGTGAGCAACCTGACGCAACTGCTCACGGTTGCCGACCGGACGGCCACTGCCCTCACCGTTGGGCTGTTCCTGATCGCGGCGGTCACGCTGCTGGTGAGTGGCATTGGCATCATGAACATCATGCTGGCGACCGTGAGTTCCCGCATCCGGGAAATCGGGATCCGGAAGGCCATCGGCGCCACCAATCGCGAGATCCGCTTTCAGTTCCTGGCAGAAGCCGTGCTGATTTCCTTGGTGGGCGGAATTATCGGGATCGTAATCGGCCTGGCCATCCCATTCTCCGTGCGCTTCCTCACGGCTTATCGAATTCCAATCTCGGGGCTCTCGGCGATCATCGCCATCCTGGTGTCGTCCCTGGTGGGAGTTCTCTTCGGAACCCTGCCAGCCACCCGGGCCGCTCAATTGGATCCGGTGGAGAGTTTGAGGTACGAGTAGGGAACAGCCACTAGCCTTTGGCTTCTGGCCTATAGCTCGAACCGAGGAAATGTTCGCTTTCTCGACCGTAGATTCGGTGGATCGGAGCGCCAACCGCGAACGCTAAACCGCTAAACCATAAAGCCATGGAACCAAGAGCCAAAGGCTAGTAGCTCGGGAGCGCGGCCTTCAAACCCCCACTTCGTCGCCGCATTGGCAAACTTCTTCGCCTGGACGGCGAAGACTACCCGTAGACGAACCACCAAGAGCGCACCCCGGCCGGGGTCCGGCTTCAGGGCTTGTAACTGCGCTGGTCGGGACGAGCTAACTCTTTGATTCGAGACGGGTCCGTAACTTCCTGGGCGCCGCCTTCGAGGATGACCGCTTCCTTCGACAGCTCATTCGAAACCGCCCAATTGGGTTTCGCCGCCGGATTCTTGGCTTTTGGAGGCTCGCGACCAGCCAGTCCATCGCGGTTGCCGGTGCCACGATCTCGGCCCCAAAAAACAACCAAGCCGGGCTGGTTGGCCCGGCTTGGTCGATTCTTACCTGATCAGAGCCACTGAGTTCCGAGGTCGGGTCAGATTCTGTTAATTCTCTAAGAAATCACCGCTTCTACGACTGGGCCCGGTTTGAAAAGTCACCGCTTTTCAAGGCTAAATTACATGACCAGTGCCAGATTCTCCAGCTCATGCTGAAGGACTGGCAGAGAGCAGCCGGCCATTTCGACTCGACCGGCGGCGTCCAGAGCCGCCTGAGGGGAAACCCCATATCCACGGCCCATAAGGAAAACCTGCAACAGTTCGGCGGCCTCGCGGGAATCGATCATCCCACCTTGCAGGAGATCGCTCCGCAGAGACGCCAGTTCCATGCTTGTGAATCTCTCTTTCATGGCCGTGCTCACCTCCGAACCTTCTTTTGACGTCCTTGGACCTATTAGACTCATCGGCCGTCCTAAATGTTGCATGCAATTTACATGCCGCAATCAGCCTCTGTTCCTATCTACGATCCAGATAGCCTTCTGGTTTCTTTAACCCGTGTGGAAATAAAGAGTTGTGGGCAACCAAAATCGGGGTAACCAGCGTCAGGGTTCCGAACGTACCGTCTGGGGAGTGACACAAGGTGTCGGTATGGGACGAAAAGCGGCGGTTTCGAGTATGGCAAGCGGACAAAATATGGGAAGCGGAAAACCGAAAATCAGGACGGTTCGGTGGTGGCTTGGTCGACTAACATGTTGGGGATGTTGTTCCTCACGGCGTACACGCGGTTGCACTCATTGCACTTGAGCGCTTCCGGATCCACCTTGAACACCAGCGGCTTCTTGCAAACGGGGCAGACCAAAAGCTCAAAAAAGTCCTGCGCAATCATCTCGGGAGGGATTGTACGATGTCGAGGGCTTGGGTCGGATTTTTTCTTTCCGAAAAGAAGTGGCATGGTTGGAGTTGAGAGTGAACCGAACCTCGGCGGGTTCGTGAAGAATCCCTCTGTGGGCGTGCCGTCGCTCAGCAGCCCACGTGTTTCGGCAGTTTAGAATGGAATCCTGGCCGGGGGACATTCATCTTTCATCTTTGACGAGGCTTCTTGATGGCGGCCACGATTCTGGACGGCAACAAAATCGCTGCTGAGATCCGGGCAGAGGTTGCCGCGGAAGTGAAATCGCTGGCGGCGGGCGGTACACGCCCAGGGCTGGCTGTGGTTTTGGTGGGGCATGACCCTGCCTCGGAGATCTACGTTCGGGGCAAGGTGAAAAGTTGCGAAGAAGTCGGGATCTACAGCGAGCAGCACAGGCCCCGGGAAACTGCAACCACCGGCGAGTTGCTGGCTCTGGTCGAAGACCTCAACCGGCGCGATGAGATCGACGGCATCCTGGTGCAGTTGCCGCTGCCGCCGCAGGTAGACTCGAAGAAGGTGCTGATGGCAGTCGATCCGGCGAAGGATGTGGACGGATTTCATCCCATGAACGTGGGGTTTCTGTCTACTCAGCGCCCGGGACTGGTGCCCTGCACGCCGGGCGGTATCATGGAGATGCTCCGTCGGTCGAACATTGCGATCGCGGGCCAGGACGCGGTGGTGGTGGGGCGCAGCGATATCGTGGGAAAGCCGATGGCGATGCTGTTGGTGAATGCGAATGCGACGGTGACCGTGTGCCACTCGAAGACGCGAGACCTGCCGGGCGTCTGCCGGCGAGCGGACATCGTGGTGGCGGCAATTGGTCGTGCGGGGATGGTCACCCGGGACTTCGTAAAGCCGGACGCAACCGTGATTGACGTGGGCATGAATAAGATCACCGACCGGGCCGAGTTTGAGCGGTTCTTCAAGGGCAACGAGAAGCGTGAGCAGGCTTTCTCGAAGAACGGATCAACCCTGGTGGGGGATGTGCATCCCGAAGTAGCGGAGATTGCCGGCGCGATTACCCCGGTTCCCGGAGGCGTGGGGCCGCTGACGATCGCGATGCTGATGGCGAACACGGTCCGCGCTCGGAAGCTGCGGCGATCTGCGGCCGTTCCAGTCGGCTAAAGGCTCTAGCGCCACCGAGACCGAGAGGCGCAGGGAAAAGAGGCCCCGGGGAGAAACCAAACAGATCCTTGTGAGCTTTCCGCACGGCATAGTCCTGGTGAAAAACCCAGCCTCCAGCAAGCGCGCCTGTCTGGTTTCCTCACTTTTCTCCGTGCTTCTGTGTCTCTGGGGTGAATCGTGCGATCCACTGCCTTCCGCCTCTGCGAGGACCATTTGCTGAAAGTGGGCCTTACCGGTGGGATTGCCAGCGGCAAGTCGGTGATCGGCGAGATGTTCCTCGGGTTGGGGGCGCGCCTCATCCTGGCGGACCAGATCGCGCATCAATTGATGCAACCGGGGCAGGCCGTGTACGACCAGGTCGTCCGGCATTTTGGCAACGGAATCCTGAATGCCGATGGGAGCGTCAATCGTCGTCGCCTGGCCGAGGCGGCGTTCGGACCACCTGGCGGTACCGGACCTTCAAAGGTGGGTGAACTCAACCGCATCGTGCACCCCGCGGTGATTCGCCGGCAAGATGAGTGGATGGAGGAGGCGGGCCGACACGACCGCCACGCGATCGCGATGGTCGAGGCCGCGCTGATTCTCGAGGCAGGCGCTGCCGATCGCTTTGACCGCCTGATTGTGGTGACCTGCCGGGACCAGCAGCGGGTCCAGCGGTTCGCCCAACGTCTCAAGATCGATGCGGAGTCGGCACGCCCGGAGGTGGAGCGAAGGATGGCTGCGCAGTTACCGGATGAAGAGAAGGTGAAGGCTGCAGATTATGTCATCGACAACTCCGGCTCGCTCGATGCAACCGGGAAGCAGGTCCGGGAAATTTATGCGCGCCTGCGGGAAGAAGCTGAGAGCAGTGCGTAAGCGGTTCCGAAACTCGGGAACGGATCCTCCGTGCTGCGCCGCACTCGCCGGATCCACGAACTGGGCAGGCTGGGTTTGCGTATCAGATTCTAAGCAAAGGGCCTGCGGCTCTACGCTGAACCGAGGGTTCAATCCGGTGCTCCGATAGAGTTCCTTGACTAGAATTGGACCAGATCGATCGCTACTCATTTGATACTGTTGGACGAAGGAAATCGCATGAAGCTCTTACGGCCGATTGTCCTGGCGATTCTGTTGGCGGGGGCTTTCTTCTACTTCACCACCTGGAGGTCGGGACGGCTGCTCCCGGCAAACTGGATCAGTCACCCCAACAAGGTTGAAATTACGGAAGCGGCGGCTGGCGAGTCGCTCGATGCAGAAGAGCAGAACAACATCCTTGTCTACCGCAAGAACATACCGTCAGTGGTGAATATCACCTCAAAGGCGGTGACGTTCGACTTCTTTTATGGATTGGTGCCCCAGGAAGGACAGGGCTCGGGTTTCGTAATCGACAAGCAAGGCCACATCCTTACGAACTACCACGTCATCGCGGACGCCCGGCAGGTCGAAGTCACGATGCACAACCGCAAGAAATTCCGGGCCACGGTGATTGGCTCGGACCCTGCGCACGATCTTGCGGTGATCCAGATTAACGCTCCCAATCTCACCCCCGCGGTGTTGGGCGATTCGCGCAACCTGCAGGTGGGGCAGAAGGTGTATGCGATCGGCAATCCCTTCGGCTTGGCGGGGACGATGACACGCGGCATTGTCAGCTCGATCCGCCCGGTGAAGGAACCAAACGGCGCAACCATCGATGAGGCCATCCAGACCGACGCTGCCATCAATCCGGGCAACTCGGGTGGGCCTCTCATGAATTGGCACGGGGAGGTGATCGGCATCAACACCATGATTATGTCCAACGTGGGACAAAACGCTGGCATCGGCTTCGCGATTCCCATCAACACTGCGAAGGCGGTGCTCAACGATCTGGTCACGCTGGGGCGTGTGCGGCGTCCGGCGCTGGGCGTGGCAACCATTCCGGTCGGTCCGGAGCTGGCGGAGCAGATCGGCTTGCCCGTCGACTTCGGCTTGCTGATCGTGAAAGTTACGCCCGGCGGCTCCGCCGAGCATGCCGGCTTGCGGGGGGGCACGGAGCGCGCTTACCTGGGAAATATCCCGATCATGCTGGGCGGGGATCTGATCGTGGCAATTGATGGCGACAATGTCCAGGATCAGCAGGATCTGGCCCAGGTGATGAATGCGCACCGGGCGGGGGACAGTGTGAAGGTCACACTGTACCGCGGGAAGCAGAAAATGGAAGTGGCGGTGACGCTCGGTGAGGCCAGGGAACAGGTATAAAGCACCCGAAAAATGCCCCTGGCGTTCGAGCCTTGGGGGCTGGAACCCTTCCCTGCATGACAAACTTTCCCTCCTGCCCATGACCTGCCGTCCGCTCGTTCCGCCGCCCCGCGGCTGAGCAAGGACCGCGTGCGGAGCGGTGTGCGGTTCCTGGCTTCATCCCTGGTTCCATGCGAACAACCAGAAAGGATTAGGGCTCGTCATAGGAGAGCAGCGCATCTTTGCCTTGTTCGCTGCGGGCACGCTCCCGGAGTTTCGGGGGCGAGGCATTCAGACCGCCCTGCTGCGAACCCGCATCAGGGTTGCCATGGAAGCCCGCTGTGAACTAGCCGTGGTGGTGACCCGAGGCGGAAGCGTTTCTGAGCGGAACTGCGTGCGGTTGGGGTTCCGGGTCGCTTACAGCAAGGTGACGGTGTTGAAGAAGGTTCAGAGTTAGGTCGGCGGAAGGAATGGTCGATTGTGGACGCCCGGCGCTCTCGATGGTCGCGACGGCGCGGGATCGACAATCGGAAATCGACAATCCGCGGACATCGATGCCATCGCCGATGCCGCCTTTCCTTTCCGCATTCGACCGGGAACCTTCAAATGGGGTGACGACCGCTGCTTCAAGGTTGGCGGGAAGATCTTCCGGATATGCGGGCTCGACCCCCCGCGGTTGTGCTTCCCGTCGCCCCTCGAAGGATTCGCGGAGTTGATGGAGCGGGAAGACATCCGTCCCGCGCCCTATGTGGGCCGCTATAAGTGGGTGATAGGGAACCCGGTTGGCAGCCGGCGGCGCCTCGGGTTCGGAACAAAGACTTCTCCCCGGCTCATTACTTATGAAACACTTGCCGACGCGAGGTGTGCGTGAGCGTCTTCGGTTGCATTGAGGCAGGCGGTACCAAGTTCGTCTGCGGGGTCGGAACAGGTCCGGACGATCTGGAGCTTGCCACTTTTCCAACGGCTTCGCCCGCCGCAACCCTGGAAAGCGTCATCGCTTTCTTTAAGCATCGCGCCCGCGGACGGTTGAGCGCAGTCGGCATCGGATCATTCGGCCCGGTGGACCTTCATCCTGAATCGCCCACTTTTGGATATATCACTTCAACTCCGAAGGCCGGGTGGCAGCAGTACGATCTTGCGGGCACAGTGGGGCGAGCGCTTGAGGTCCCAGTCGGATTCGACACCGATGTGAACGCCGCGGCTGCCGGCGAGGCCCGTTGGGGCGCGGGGCGAGGAATCCCCAATTTCATCTACCTCACGGTCGGCACCGGCATTGGTGGCGGCGCCATCGTGAACGGCGAGGTCATCCACGGCCTCCTGCATCCGGAGATGGGCCACATTCGTGTGCCCCATGATCTCGCGACCGATCCTTATCCGGGTGGCTGTCCATATCATCATGACTGCCTGGAGGGACTCGCCGCGGGCCCGGCGATGCAAGCGCGCTGGGGGATACTCGCGCAGGAACTGCCGCCCGATCATCCCGGCTGGAAGCTGGAAGCACACTATCTCGCCCTGGGCCTGGCCACCTGGGTGTGCACGCTTTCTCCGGAACGCATGCTGCTCGGCGGCGGCGTGATGCAGCAGGAGCAGCTGTTTCCCATGGTGCGACAGGATCTGGCGCAGTTGCTGAACGGCTACATTCGCGCCAGCGCCGTGCTGGGCGAAATCGACCAGTACGTGGTGCCACCCCAGCTAGGCAATCGTGCCGGAGTGCTTGGCGCCATGGTGCTGGCCGAGCACATCTACCGGAATCCGAGCGCCAGCATCGCAGCACCCTTGGCGGGAGAGGACACATGGCGCTCAACTCCACGCTCGTAAAGAGCACAGTGGTCGCGGCCCTCGGGGGATTGCTTTTCGGGTTCGACACAGCGGTAATCGCCGGAGCCACGAGTGCGCTGGCCGGCTTCTTCGATCTCACGCCCCGGGGCTTGGGCCTGACGGTCTCCGTCGCGCTCTGGGGCACGGTGGTAGGGGCTCTGCTCGCCAGCGTTCCCGGCGACCGCTACGGCCGGCGCGACAGCCTGCGAGTGATGGCGATCCTCTATCTGGTGTCTGCGTTGGGCTGTGCCCTCGCCTCGAATTGGTACGGGCTGGTGTGCTTCCGGTTCGTCGGCGGGTTGGCGATTGGCGGGTCCAGCGTACTCGGTCCGATGTACATCGCCGAGATTGCCCCGGCGAAATGGCGCGGCCGCCTGGTCGGCTTCTTCCAGTTCAACGTGGTGGCGGGAATTCTGCTCGCGTATCTGTCGAACTACATAGTGGGTATGACCCACGGGGGTCCGAGCGAGTGGCGCTGGAAGCTGGGCGTCTCGGCGCTGCCAGCAGCCCTGTTCTTTCTGCTGTTGTCCCGGATTCCCCGCAGCCCGCGCTGGCTTGCGGAGAAGGGCCACACCGAAGAAGCCCGCAGGGTGCTGAAACTCATCGGTGAGGAAAACATCGACGCGGAACTGGACTCCATGATGGCGGCGGTGCAGCTCGAAAAACAGTACGGGCAGGAACGTTTGTTCTCGGCACGCAACCGGCTCCCCTTGTTCCTGGCCGTTTCGATCGCAATGTTCAACCAGCTCTCAGGAATTAACGCCATCCTCTATTACTTGAATGACATCTTCGCCCGTGCCGGATTCAGCAAAGTATCCTCCGACCTGCAGGCGGTCGCCATCGGCGGGACGAACCTGATCTTCACGATGCTGGCCATGTCGATCATCGACCGCGTAGGACGGCGCACGCTGATGCTCATCGGATCGGTGGGAACGGCCGCAGCCCTGGCGGGGGTGGCGGCGATCTTTTGGACCGGCCGGCGCGAAGGGTTGCTGGTGTGGCTGTTGATCGGTTTTATCGCGGCCTTCGCGTTCTCCCAGGGCTCGGTCATCTGGGTCTATATCAGTGAGGTGTTCCCCACTGCGGTGCGAGCAAAGGGACAGAGCCTGGGCAGTTCCACTCACTGGATCATGAACGCGCTCATCTCGTGGGCGTTCCCGATCGTCGCCGCATCCTCGAAGGCGGCTCCCTTTGTTTTCTTCTCGGCGATGATGGTTTTGCAGTTCCTGATCGTCCTCGTCATCTATCCGGAAACCAAGAATATTACGCTCGAGGATATGGAAAAGAAACTCGCTGCGGTGTGACCGGTTGGCATTTGACTCTCGGTTGCTCGCTGGGCTAGCCTCAAAGGTCTACCCGGACTTGAGGTCCGAGCTTGGCCGCGCCCCATGGACAAGACTGCTAGGCTGCGCCCGGCTTGGGTGGGACGAAGGCTCCGTTACCACTTCCAACTTCATGCGATCCCGTCCTAACCTGCTGGTTTCGCTGCTGGTTGTCGTCTCCCTGACGAACGCAGTGTGGGCTGCCCCGATGCGGCCGGTCCGCGCCCCGCACGCCATGGTCGCGAGCGTCCATGAACTCGCCTCGCGGACTGGAGTCGAAATGATGCAGGCGGGAGGGAACGCTGTAGACGCAGCGGTAGCGACCGGCTTCGCGCTTGCGGTGGTGCATCCACAGGCAGGGAATCTGGGCGGCGGCGGATTCATGCTGATTCGCATGGCCGACGGCGTCGCCCGCTTCGTTGATTATCGCGAGAAAGCGCCGGCGGCTGCCACCGCCAATATGTATCTCGACGCCCAGGGCAACGTGATCGAGAACGCCAGCCTGGTGGGATACAAGGCGATCGCAGTGCCGGGATCGGTTGCCGGTTTGGCCTATGCACAGAAGAACTACGGAAAACTGGCGCTGGCGCAAGTGATGGAGCCTGCCATCCAGCTGGCCCGCGACGGCTTTGCTTTGGCGTGGGAGGATGCGGAAGACCTGCGCGACGACCAGCTGACGAAGTTCCCCGAATCAAAGCGCATCTTTCAGCGCGACGGGAACTACTACAAACCGGGCGAGATCTTCCGGCAGCCCGAGCTGGCGCGCACGCTCGAGCGGATTGCGAAGAACCCGGACGACTTCTACCATGGAGCCTTGGCGCGCGAGCTGAGCGCCAGCCTTCAAAAGGGCGGAGGCCTGATCACCGCCGACGATCTGGCGCAGTACGAGGTGAAGGAACGCCCGGCCATCCGCGGAACCTATCGTGATTACGAGCTGATCAGCGCGCCCCCACCTTCCTCCGGTGGAATCGTGCTCATTGAGATCCTGAATATCCTGGAGGGATACGACCTGACGAAGTTCGGGAACCGGTCTGCGCAGATGATTCATCTCGCGGCCGAGGCCTACCGCCGGGCGTTCTTTGATCGCGCCGAGTTTCTGGGCGATCCGGATTTCGCGAAGATCCCGGTCGCTCAGCTCATCGACAAGAAGTATGCCGCGGGCTGGCGGGAATCGATCGATCCCGAGCACGCCAGCGTGAGCAAAGACTTGCAGCGGCCGGCCGTGTTCAACGAACTCGAACGCTACGCGCAACAGCATCCACCGGCGACGAGCGTTCGAGAGCCCGAGAACACCACGCACTATTCGGTGGTCGACCCGGCGGGAAATGCAGTCGCGGTCACGACCACGTTGAACGATACACTGGGATCACACGTTACGGCGGAAGGTTTGGGCTTCTTGCTCAACGATGAGATGGATGACTTTGCCGCAAAGCAGGGAGTGCCGAATGCCTACGGGCTGATCCAGGGCCCGGCCAACGCGATCGGGCCCGCCAAACGCCCGCTTTCAGCCATGACGCCCACCATGGTGCTGAAAGATGGCAAACTGTTTCTGGTGCTGGGATCGCCCGGAGGCCCCACCATCATCACAACGGTCGCGAGTGTCCTGACCGGCGTGGTGGATTTCGGGCTGGACATCCAGGAAGCGGTGAATGCACCGCGCTTCCATCATCAATGGCTGCCCGATGAGATCCGCCTGGAGGACAGGGTTTCTCCTGACACGCTGCGCTTGTTGAAGGGCAAGGGGCACAAGCTCCAGATCGGCCATTTTTGGGGCGATGGCGAGTGCATTGCGATCGATCCGAAGACCGGCGAACGGCTGGGAGCGAGCGACGGGCGAAACAACGGGAAGGCGGTAGGCTTCTAAGCGGACTACTCTTAAGGGCGTGCATGCCGGACTGAGAGAGAGCTGAAAGATGCAAAAAGCGGTTTCCACTTACCTATACGTGAAGGAGCGGCTGCATCCCGGCTTGCTGGACGGCTTGGTGCGCGGCGGAGCGCAGGCGATCGAGATCTTCGCGGCGCGGCAGCATCTGGACTACGCCAACCGCAAGCAACATGTGCGCGAGATTGCGGACTGGTTCCGGTCGAGCGGGATCCCATTGAACTCGGTGCATTCTCCGCTGTACGCCGACTATGAGTTCGGACGCGCGGGAGCTCCTCCGGTAAACGTAGCATCCACCGATCGCGCGGGGCGGGTCGAGGCCATGGACGAGATCAAGCGGGCGCTCGAAATCGCCGAGCAGATTCCGTTTCGATTCCTGGTGCAGCATCTGGGCGCGGGTGGCGAGTCTTTCGACGACCGTAAGCTCGAAGCGGCCATGACTTCGATTGAACACTTGCGCGCATTTGCCAAGCCGCTAGGCGTGCGCATCCTGCTCGAGAACATCCCCAATGAGCTTTCCACACCCGACCGGCTCGTGGAATTCATTCAGGCGGCGCATTTCGAAGACGTGGGGGTGTGCTTCGACTTTGGCCACGCTCATCTGATGAGCAGCGTCGCGGAAGCCTTCGAAATTGTGAAGGCGCACGTGCGCTCGACCCACGTCCATGACAACGCGAAAGACCGCGACACGCATCTGTGGCCCGGGCAAGGCTCGATCAACTGGAAGGAAGCGATGGAGTTGTTGCGTTCTGCCCCAAACACGCCCCCGCTCCTGCTCGAAATCGAGAGTGACGAGAAGGTGAATCCCCTGGACCAGATCGGAACGGCGTTCGACAAGCTGGAAACAGCCTGAAGCATTTTCAATTTCCCATTGCCCATGGGTGATCGGGGGGCGAGAGCCCCCTGGAGTTCTTCCATGGGAAAGTGGCAATTGGCAATGGAAACCTTGAACTTATGTCATCTCCTGTAGCCACGATTGCAGAAATAGGTAAGTACGACGGTCAGGCGGTCACCATCCGAGGCTGGCTCTATAACCTGCGTGAGAGCGGCAAACTTCTGTTCCCGATCTTTCGGGACGGCAGCGGCCTCATTCAGGGGGTGGTCCCCAAGAACGCCGTTACGCCGGAAACCTTTGACGCGTTGAAAGGGCTCACGCAAGAGTCGAGCGTGATCGTCGAGGGCAAGGTGCGCGCGGACAAGCGGGCCCCGGGCGGTTATGAACTTGACGTGTCCCATGTGCAGGTTCTTCAGAAGGTCTCCGAGGCCGATCCATACCCGATCACACCCAAGGAACACGGCGTCGATTTCCTGATGGAGCACCGGCATCTATGGATCCGCTCACCGCGGCAAGCGGCCATTCTGCGGGTGCGCGCGGAGATCGTGAAGGCCGCACGGGATTTCTTCGATGAGCGCGGCTTTACGCTGACCGACCCGCCGATTCTTACGCCCGCTGCCTGCGAAGGCACCACGACGCTTTTTCCCGTGGATTACTTCGATGAGCAGGCGTACCTGACGCAGTCCGGACAGCTCTACCTCGAAGCCACCGCGATGGCGCTCGGGAAGGTTTATTCATTCGGGCCGACGTTCCGTGCTGAAAAATCCAAGACCCGGCGGCACCTGACCGAGTTCTGGATGGTGGAACCCGAAGTCGCCTATGCAACCATCGACGACCTCATGGAACTCGCCGAGGGCCTGATCACGTTCATCGTGAAGCGCTGCCTGGCGAAGCGGCGCGCGGACCTCGAGACCATCGGGCGTGAGGTCGCAAAACTCGAGAAAATCGAAGCACCCTTTCCGCGGATCAGCTACGACGAGGCGGTGCAGCGACTCCAAGAGGGCTTCGCCCAAGGGGCGCTCCAGAACAAATTCGAGTGGGGCGGCGATCTCGGCTCACCCGACGAGACCTATCTCTCGGCACAGTTCGACCGCCCGCTGATGATCCATCGCTATCCGGCCACCGTGAAGGCGTTCTATATGGAACCCGACCCGCAGCGCCCCGACCTGGCGCTGTGCGTCGATGTGCTTGCCCCCGAGGGCTACGGTGAGATCATCGGCGGTTCCGAGCGCATGGCGTCCCACGAGTTGCTGCGGCAGCGCATTCACGAGCACAACCTGCCCGAGGAGGCATTCAAGTGGTATCTCGACCTGCGGAAGTTTGGCAGTGTGCCGCATGGCGGGTTCGGCATGGGTATTGAGCGCGCGGTGGCATGGATCTGCGGCCTCGAGCACGTGCGCGAAACCATCCCGTTTCCCAGAATGCTGCATCGGCTCTACCCGTAGTCGGATTCTCCATGGCCGATTTCCCATTGCCAAGTTGAAGAACGAACCGGGTGGCAGCGCGCTGGGGTAATCGACAATCGGCAATGGAAAACTGGAAACGCTCTTATGTCTCCAACCCCCAACGCGACCTTCAGCAGCATCATACCGAAGCAGATTCGTGTGATCGGAGTTCCCCTCGATCTGGGCCAGTCCCGCCGCGGCGTGGATATGGGGCCTTCGGCGGTCCGCGTCGCTGGCCTCGAAGCTCGTCTGGAAGCGATCGGCCACGTCGTAGAAGACGGTGGCAACGTTGCCGTGGCGATGCCCGAGCAGAAGAAGGAAGGGGCTGCCCACTCCAAGTATCTCAAGGAGATTACGGCCACCTGCACCAAGAGCGCCGAATTGGTGCTCAAGACCCTTGAGGCCGGGAAGGTGCCGCTGGTGCTCGGCGGCGACCACTCGGTCGCGGCCGGCACGGTCGCCGGAGTGGCCGAGTTTTATCGCCGCCAGAACCAGAAGATCGGCTTGATCTGGATCGATGCCCACAGCGACATGAACACCCCCGAAACTTCACCCAGCGGAAACGTGCACGGCATGCCGCTCGCGGCCCTCATGGGCCTGGGACCGGTGGAACTGGGGAATATCTTTAATTTCTCCCCCAAGGTGCGACCGGAAAACTGCGTTCTGGTGGGCATCCGCGACGTCGATGCTCATGAGAAGGAGAACATCCGCAAGGCCGGAGTGGAAGTCTTCACCATGCGCGACATCGATGAGCGCGGCATGCGCGCGGTGATGGAGGAAGCGCTCCGCATGGCCGGACGTGGCACCGCCGGATACCACGTGTCCCTCGACATGGACTGGATCGATCCCGAGGATGCCCCCGGCGTGGGAACTCCGGTGTGGGGCGGCGCGACCTATCGCGAGGCGCACCTTGCCATGGAGATCATCGCCGACCACGGAAGGCTCCTGAGCTTCGAGATTGTCGAGGTGAATCCCGTCATCGATGAGCACAACCAGACCGCCGATCTGGCGGTGGAACTTTCGCTCTCGGCCTTTGGGAAAAAGATTCTGTAGGCTCCCCCCGGGGGCCCCAGGTCGAGAGCTGCGCTCCAGAAGACGGAGTCGATCCCTGGGCCGGGCGGGAATGGTCGTAGGGTTCCGCCTGGAATACTTTCCGAAGATGGCAAGCTGCTGTTGTGGGGTGAGTTAGAGCACTTGGCGGGGCGCTCGGTCCGGTTTCTGACGGTCTACGAAAGTGGGCATCCAGCTCGGGAATCCAGAAGATCATCGCCTGGAATTGACGCACAGTCACTCCCACGTCCACACTGAAACGTCATGAAGAAACTGCGGGTGGGGGTTCTGTTCGGCGGCCGCAGCGGGGAGCATGAAGTGTCATTGCTCTCGGCGGCGTCCGTGGTCAACGCGATCGATAAAAACAAGTACGAAGTGGTGCCCATCGGGATCACCAAGGAGGGCCGGTGGCTCACCGCGGGAGATGCCGAGCGCCTGCTGGGGGGCAAGCCGCCCGACCCGTCGAAGCATCTGCGCGCGGGCGATCCCGACGCCACCCCCGGCGCAGCCGTGCTGGCGAGCGGAGAAGCCGTGGTGGTGCCGCCCGAGCCGGTGCATCGGACAACCGGTTCGCTCACTCCCTTCCAGACGGATGCGAGCGCGCTCACGCGGCGCGCTTCCGATCGCGCCATCAACGTGGACGTGATCTTCCCCGTGCTGCACGGAACGTTCGGCGAAGACGGAACCATCCAGGGCCTGCTCGAATTGGCCGACATTCCCTACGTCGGCGCAGGTGTGCTGGGTTCAGCCGCGGGCATGGACAAGGACATCATGAAGGCGCTTTTCCGCGCCGCCGGCTTGCCGATCGTGAAGCACGTCACCATTCTGCGCGGCGACTGGGACATCGACCCGAAGAAGGCCGAG
>DASQPN010000157.1:0-10792 GCA_035643915.1 Terriglobales bacterium
GTTGCCGAATTACACAGTTACTTGGTTGCAAAAACTTGACGGGAGGCGGGAACTTTCGCCGCCCTCCCGTCGATTGTAGATCGTCGAGCTGCGCTCGACTGGACAGCCGAGGGCGGCTGTCTCCACATGGGGATTGCCAACTTACGCGGCTTTGCTCGGGGACTTGGCTTCGAGGGTCTTCTCACCGCCCACGTTGACTTTGATCTGCTTGGGTTTGGCTTCGGCCTTCTTGGGAAGAGCGATCTTTAACACGCCCTTGTCATAGTTCGCAACAACCTTGTCCGCGTCAACGGTGGTAGGCAGAGTGAAGGTGCGGGTGAAGCTGCCGTACTGGCGCTCCACGCGGCGGAAGTTCTCTTCCTTCTCTTCCTTCTCGAACTTGCGCTCGCCGTGCACCGTGAGAACGTTGTTCTCGATGCGTACGTCGATGTCCTTTTCGTCAATTCCCGGAACTTCGATCTTTAGGGTGACACTGTGCTCGTCTTCGTATACATCCACCGGCGGAGCGAAGCCCGTGGAGGTCAGTGGTTCCTCCCGACCCTCCGGTCCGTAGGACTCGTGAAACAACCGGTTCACGCGGTCCTGCAGGCTGCTGATCTCACGCAAGGGAGCCCAACGGGTAATTACAGTCATGACTCGTAATCCTCCTAATTTAGGTGATGTTGAATGAGTGCTGCTGCTGCCTTCACTCATTTGATTTAGATGAGTGATTAGCACAAACGAAGCATAAAATGTGAGTGTATTGTTGTCAACTATTTTATTTATATATTTTTCAGTTACTTACATTGAATATCAGGCACTTCAGGTAGCTCGTTTCCGGGACCGAAAGGACCACTGGATGGTCTTTCGCCTGGCCCCGCTTTTCAAGCAGGCGGAGGGTTTTGTGGGCGTCCCGAGCCGCCTCGGCGACCACCTGCAGGAATTCCTCCTCACTCACGTGGTAGGAGCAGGAGCAGGTGACCAGCGTCCCGCCCGGGCGCAGCATTTTCAGAGCCCGGAGGTTGAGCTCCTTGTAGCCGCGCCGGGCGGTTTCCAGATTTTTCTTCGTCTTGGCGAAGGCGGGCGGGTCGAGCACGATGGTGTCGTACTGGTGTCCGGCGACCGAGTAGTCTTTTAGCAGGTCGAAAGCATTGGCCTCGATCCATTCGATTTCGCTCTGGTTGAGGAGGGCGTTCTTGTCGGCGATTTCGAGGGCGGGGAGTGAGCTGTCGACGCCGGTCACCCTGGCGCAGCGTGGGGCGAGATGCAAGGCAAAGGCGCCCTGATAGCAGAACACGTCCAGCGCATCGCCGCGAGCATACTGTGCTGCAGCTCGGTGGTTCTCCCGTTGGTCGAGGAAGGCGCCGGTCTTCTGGCCTTCACCCGCCTGGTAGTGGAAGCGCACGCCGTTCATCGAGAAAATGGTCGAGCTCCTTTCGCCTTGCAGCAGGCCGGATTCGCGGGGCGGCAACTGCTCCAGTTCGCGGATGTGAGGGTCAACACGCTCGACGATCGACGCCGGCTCCATTCGTTCGGACAATTCGGAGAGCAGGGCGGCACGCACGGGCTCTCGATCCATGCCCTGGGTTAGGATCTGCAGCGCGAGGATCTCGTTATAGCGGTCGACCATCAGGCCGGGCAGGAAATCCGCCTCGCTGAAAATCACCCGGTAGGCGTCAGTTTCGCGCACCAGCGGTTCGCGGTAGGCGATCGCCTGCCGTATGCGTTCCCGCAGAAGGGCCGGGAAATTCGGGACCGGACCGGAGGAAATCATCCGCACAGCGATTTCTGAGCTGCTGGAATAGAGCGCCGATCCGAAAGGTCGGCCGCGTTCGTCGCTCACGGTAACGACCGCACCCGGCGCAACCCCTTCCGCAGAAATAACGTCCGAGCGGTAGACCCAGAGGTGTCCGGCTTTCAGTCGGTGGGCGCCGCGTAGCGTGATGACCACTGCTGCACCCGCAGGGGCCGCGGGCCACACGGGTTTTTCGCGGGCTTTCTTGGGCTCGATGGGACCAGAGGCGTGAGCGGTCATGCTTCATCTTAAACGGAGCAGACCCCAGCCTGAGAACAGGCCGGCTCTCGAGGGGCCAGGAAACCAGTGTGCGCCCGCAAACTCCCGGAATCGGGTTAGACGGGATTCGAAGGGGCGCGGCTTCAGCCGAGCCGCATCGGGACGCCTTGGCGTTGGGCTTTGGCGATGGCTAGCCCCGGGGCGCTCCCCCTGGCCGTTCGAGAGGCGCTTCGACGTGTCACCCACTTACGGGACTTGGGCTCTAGCTGGCGGCGGGGTGTTCGGACGAGGCGGACCCGGAAGCGGCCGCGTGCGAAGAGTGTCTGGACTCGGCCCGAGCGGCGGCCAGATCGGAGATCAGGGAGTCCAGCACGACCATGGGAAGTTCAGCGCCCCAACCGTCGATCTCTTCTTGGTCCCAGTTTCCGTTCAGCCGGATCACCCCGTTCAGGTCCTCCGGAAAGGCCAGGCGGAAGCTGCCTTCCCGCTGGACGATATCGCCAAACTGCCGACCGGTATGAAGTTCATAGACGCGCCGGGTGGAATTGCTCGAGCCGTTCACGAAAGCCAGAAAGGCCTCGCCCGTTTCGCCGTAAGACGGGTGATAAAACCAGGCCTGTTGGGAATCGATTTTGGGGCGCGCTCGCCGTTTGGTGGTGAAATTCGTCCGCTCGATCGTGGCTTCGTTCTCCGGATTGAAGTACAGGATCCGCTGACAGGATTCGCACTCGATGATGGTATTGCCGGTCCGCACCTCGTTGTAAGTCTGCGGGCGCAGCCTCACTCGGCACGTCATGCACTGCTGATCCCGCACCTCGGAAAGGCCCGAGCCCCGAAATTTCATGACGCGCTCGTAATGACGCAGCGTGTCGGGATTGACGCCCCCGCGCAGTTTTTCCCGCTTGCCGCCCCACTCTGCAAGCTGCTTCTCGTCTTCCGCCGTACGCTCGCGGGCTTGCGCCTTTTCGTTCTCGATTTCGGCGGTTTCGGCCTTGAGTTCGCCTTCGGCTGCCTTCACATCCTTGTCGCGGGCCTCGGCGTTGACCATCAGGTCGAGAATCTTGTCTTCGTTCGCTCGGATCTCCTGCTCGGCAAACTGGATCTCGTGCAGCAGCGCCTTGTACTGGTCGTTGGTTTTTACGTCGAGCGACTGGTCGCGATACTTGGAGATCTTGCTTTGCAGATCCGCAATAGCGGTTTCGTGCTTTTTGCGGGCGGCCTCGTCGGCCTTGGCGGTGGCTTTCGCCTTTTCCAGCTTGGCCCTGGTCTTGGCCAGCTTTTCCTCGATCACGGCCACGCGCTTCGGGAGCGCGGCGATTTCTTCCTTCAGCCGCAGGATCTCCTTGTCGGCAATCTGCAATTCCACCAGGTTTTGAAGGTCAGAAAGCATGAAAACAAGACTGGCATGATTTTAGCATGTAGCCCCGAGCCACCCCCGGAAGGCCAGGATGGGGCGATTGCGACTTGGTCGGCGTCGGGCTGTCGGCATCGCCAAAGACCAATCTTCCAAGCCCGAACGGGTGCGACACCGGGGGTGTCGTACCAGTCGAATCAATAGGGTAGGCTCCTGTGGGAGAGGCGGGCAGGAAGGCCCAGACCGGGCCGTTGGCCAGCTCGATCACCACCTTGCCATAGACCTCGGGCCCCGTCCGGGGCCCGCAGCATGCGTGCGCCCGGCTCCATCTAGAATGGGGATAGGCATCGGCGGACTGCGCCCCTGCCGGAAGGGGCCAGACGAGCTGGCGAAATGGAAGCATGCCGAGAGAAAAGGGCGATCGCGAGCCACCCGTCTTCACCCACCCATCGGTTTTCATCCCAGTCTCCTCTTAGCCGGGATTGATTTTGGGCAAGCACTGTCCGCCGCACAACCCCTGGTAACGCCGCCGAATCTTTCCCGAAATGGAATAGCCTGCCGACAAGCTTTCGCGTCGAGCGGCCCGCTGTTCGATCGGCCAGCGCCCAACGGAAAACCCACCTGCACTCCCCCAACCTGCGCTTTGGCCGGCCTCCCCACCGAACCGGCGTGCATTTGTCGGAACCTGTGGTGCGGTTTGGCCCTACAAGCTGCGCTCCAGCGAACTTTCAGTACTTAACTCGAAGCGACCCAAATTGAGATTGTGGACTCGAGAAATGGAGCGCCCGTCGGATCGAGACCCATCGCCCGACTCTCGGCATTCCGCGTAACTTGCACTCGCGGGGAGGACGCGAAAAAAATAAGCCGGGCACTCTCGTCCGTCGGTGCGCGTCCTGTCCGCTCCTTGCCCACTCCGCTCTGCAGTCTTTGCCATTTTCACCGTCGCCGGTGCAGGACAATTGCTCGCCGGTGTAAACTGCTGAGCCCTGCAATTTGAAACGATTTCTTCCTGGAGTTGCTCTTGAACAGATTTCTTGCGGTCTCGATTCTGGTCGCGCGATTCGCGCTCTCATCCTGCTTCGCCCAGTCGGCGGCTGACCCCTCCGCGAAGAAGCCTTTAACCATCGAGGCGATCTTCGCGGAAGGCGGCCTGACCGGGCGCGGACCGGAAACCCTCAAGTGGAGTCCCGACGGCGCGAAAGTCTCCTTCGTGCAGCGGGACGATGCCGGCGAGCACGGAGAACTCTGGTACGTGGATGCCGCGACGGGCGAGAAGAAGGTGCTGGTCAGCGAAGCGAAGCTCGCCGGCCTGGCTCCCGACGCCAACAAGATCAAGGACGAGCGCGAGAAGGAGCGGGTCACGCGCTACCACGTGGCCGCTTACCTGTGGGCACCCGACTCAAAGCACCTGCTGTTTGATTCCCACGGCCAGCTTTGGCTCTTCGACCTGGACAACGGGACGGCGGTGCAATTCACTTCTTCTCCGGATCCAAGTGAAGATCCGAAGTTCTCTCCCGATGGCAATCACATCGCCTACCTGCGCAAGCACAACCTGTATGTCGAGCCGATCTCCGGACGGGCGGCGAAACAACTCACCAACGACACGGACGAGAACATTCTGAACGGCGAAGTGGATTGGGTGTACGCGGAAGAGTTGAGCGTGCGCAGCAACTACTTCTGGTCGCCAGACAGCAGCCAGATCGCCTTTCTGCGGATGGACGAGAAACCGGTGCCAACCTACCCGATCACCGACTGGTTGCCCACCCATCCCAAAGTTGACATGGAGAAGTATCCCAAGGCCGGCGACCCGAATCCTCTGGTGCGGCTGGGCGTCGTTGCGGCCAAGGGCGGCAAACCGAAATGGATTTCCCTGACCAGCGACACGGACAGCTACATCCCGCGCTTTGGCTGGGTGCGCGACGGCATCCTGTGGGCCCAGGTGATGAACCGCGCACAGGACACGATCGATTTGTATTTCATCGAAGCGAAGTCTGGACGCTCGCGCAAAGTTCTGACCGAAACCAGCCCGGATGCCTGGGTGAACGTGAACGATGATTTCCACGTCCTGAAGTCGGGCGACCGATTCATCTGGTCAAGCTGGCGGGACGGCGACACCCATTTGTACCTTTACAGTTTCGACCAGCAGAACCCGCTTTCGGCGGACGCGAAACTCGAACGGCAACTGGAGGGAGGGAACTACGAGGTCTTGGGCCTCGAGGCCGTGGACGGTAACGCGGTGTACTTCACAGCGAATCAGGGTGACTTTCACCAGCAGCATGTCTTTTCGGTGAAGTTCGACGGCTCCGATTTTCATCGTCTGTCGTCGGAGGAAGGCGTGCATTTCGCCGACTTCTCCGACGATGGCAAGCACTGGATGGATCGTTTCTCAGCGACCCTGACGCCGCCGCGCTGGTCCCTGTGTGGGACGGGTGGGCCGTGCAGCAAAGTCTGGGAGGCCCGCAGCGTCGCCGACTACGGCCTGGTTGCGCCCAAGTACTTGGAGTTCACGGCGGATGACGGCACACGGCTCTACGGTCAGCTCGAGCTTCCGCCGGACGCGGCGGCGGGAAAGATTCCGTTGATCGTGTACGTCTACGGAGGGCCGGCTGCTCAGCTCGTGCGCGACGATTGGGGCGGGTCGACCGAATTGTTCCACCAGATCTTGTTGAAGAAGGGCTTCGCCATCTTCACGGTCGACAATCGCGGCACGCCGAATCGTGGCCGGAAATTCAGCACCGCCATTCGCCATCAGTTCGGCGGAGTCGAACTGAAAGACCAGTTGGCGGCGCTGAGCCAGGTGTTGGCGCAGTACCCGCAGCTCGATCAAGATCGGGTCGCAATCTGGGGCTGGTCCAATGGAGGCTCGATGACCCTCTATGCGATGACCCACTCCGATAGGTTCAAGGCGGGAGTTTCGGTGGCGCCGGTGACGGACCAGCGCAACTACGACACCATCTACACCGAACGCTACATGGGCCTTCCCAAGGACAACGTGAAGGGCTACGAGGATTCCTCCCTGCCGCGGGTCGCCGACAAACTGCATGGCGCTCTGTTCCTAGTTCACGGCACCAGCGACGACAACGTGCACCTCCAGAACAGCATCCAGATGATCGACGCGCTCATCAAGGCGGACAAGCCCTTCCACCTGATGATCTATCCCGGCAAGACCCACAGCATTTCCGGTAAGGCTGCCCGTACGCACCTGTTCCAGTTGATCGAAGAGCACTTCGAGCACGAACTGAAGTAGCGGCGCACTACGCGGTTGCCCGTTCCGCATTGGAGGCACGGTTGCGATGGATCGGATGGATCTCGGCGACTTCGAACTCAGCGTCTTCTCGGATGGGACTTACCCGCTCGATGGAGGCGCCTTTTTCGGCGTGGTGCCGAAGGTGATGTGGTCGAAAAAGGTGGTCGCCGACGAGCAGAACCTGGTTGCGGCTGGGCTCAATTCCTTGCTCATACGAACAGGCGACCACAACGTTCTGGTGGAAACTGGAATCGGGAACAAGCTCCCGGAAAAGATGGTCGCCATTTACGGCCAGCCCGCCAAGCTGCTCGATGATCTGGCCGCGGGCGGCGTCTCCCCCGATGACATCGACGTCGTGATCAACACCCATCTGCATTTTGACCACTGCGGCTGGAACACCGTGCGCAAGAACGGCGAAGTGGTTGCGACCTTTCCCAGGGCGAAGTACTACGTGCAGGAAGGCGAGTGGCAGCACGCGTGCGAACATCACATCCGCGATTCGATCAGCTACATCAGCGACAACTACGACCCGCTAATCCGGAGCGGGCAGATGCAATTGCTGCGGGGTGACGAGCCGATCGTGCCCGGGGTCTCAGTGAAAGTATTCCCTGGACATACTGAGCATATGCAGGCTGTGATCGTAACCAGCGGAGGGAAGACTGCCGGCTACATTTCGGACCTGATTCCGACCTCGGCGCACATTGATCTCACCTGGGTGATGGCGTTTGACCTTTTTCCGATCAGCACCATCGACAGCCGCAGGCGTTACTACGCGCAGGCTCTGCCGGAGAAGTGGCTCACGGTGTTTACCCACGACGCTGGCAGGCCGTGGACTTACATCGAGAAGGATGGCGCGGGGCGGTTGGCGGCACCGGCACTGGAATCGAGCTCGTAGGAATCTTGGTCGGGCTGCTGCCCGGCTGGCCGGACCGGAGGGCGTCTGGGCCTAGGCGGGCAACGCTGGAATTGAGATCGTGCTCGAGTCGGCAGGTTCGCGGACAGAGGGGTCAGCGCCACGCAAACGGCTTTCGAAGAATTCTTCCACGCGCTCGAGGATCTCGGGCGCCTCGCGCGCCTCGTAAATCGCCTTGCGCAGCGCGGCTCCGCCCGGGACTCCGTGCGTGAACCAGGAGGCGAACTGCTTCATCTTGCCCGGCGCATCCGGGAACTGTTCTGCAATCAGCATCCGGAAGTAAGTGCGGATCATTTCATAGCGATCCGATTCCGCCGGCTGATCGTAGCGGCCGGTGGCGGTGTACTGCGCGATCTGGCGAAAGATCCACGGATTGGAGGCGGCCGTGCGGCCAATCATCACCGCATCACAACCGGTTTGCGTGACCATGGCACAGGCGTCTTCTGGCGTGCGGATGTCGCCATTGCCAATGACCGGAATCTTGACTGCCTGCTTCACAGCCGCGATCCATTCCCAGCGAGCGTTGCCGCTGTATCCCTGCTCGCGCGTGCGGGCGTGCAAGGCAACCCCGCACAGACCGCAGGCTTCCGCAAGTTTGGCTAGCTCGACGCAAACGATTTCCTGCTCGCTCCAGCCCGCGCGGAACTTCACGGTGAAGGGAATTTTCACGACCGCCCGAACGGCTTCGAAGATTTCGCCGATCGCCGGCAGATCGCGCAACAGACCCGATCCCCCGTTGCACTTCACGACTTTCTTTGCGGGACAGCCAAGATTCAGATCTACTAGATCGAACCCCAGCCCTTCGACCATGCGCGCCGCTTCGGCCATCACTTGCGGATTGCTGCCGAAAAGCTGCGCGGAAATCGGATGCTCGTCCGGGTAGAAGTGCAGGTAGCGTTTGGCCTTCCTGTCCTTGGCGCGGAGGACGCCATCGGCCGAGGTGAACTCGGTCATGATCAGTCCGCAGCCGGTCAGGTTGCGAATGAAGCGCCGGAAGACGGTGTCGGTGACGCCGGCCATGGGGGCAAGAACGGTGGCGGGGGAGATTCCCACTCCGCCCAGAGCAACACGACCCGGCACGGGCCGCAGAAGGGATTCTGTCGGCTCCGGAACCTGGCCGGGCGGCCCCGAATTGTCCCAGTACTTGCGCACTTGCTTATTCTAGCTGGGCAGGCAAGAGAAAGCCCTCGCTATGGGGCGAGGGCCTTGATGGTTTGCGGAAAACCGCTGGAACTGGCGCTAACCCTTCGCAGCGTCCTTCTTGGCGGCTTCACTCTTCGCTGCATCGCTCTTGGCGTACTTGCGGCGGAAGCGCTCCACGCGACCGGCGGTGTCCAGCAACTTCTGCTTGCCGGTGAAGAACGGATGGCAGGCGGAGCAGATTTCTACGTGCAGGTCGCCCCGGTGGGTTGAGCGGGTCGTGAAATTGTTGCCGCACGCGCACAGGACACGGATTTCGTTGTATGCGGGATGGATGGCTGCCTTCATGTCGATTTCAACCTCGATTCGAGCGGTTTGATTCTACAGGAATCGCCCGGGATTCAGCAACCTTCCAAGTGATTGATGGCGCAGCTGTTGGCCCACGCCAGGCCGGCGAGCGTCGCTCCTCGGCGGTGCGCCGGGCGGGTTGGACCGCCCTCGCCGGATGCAAGGAATTCCTCATGACATTCTGGATTACTAGTACACTGTTGACACTGTCATGACTGATCTAATAATCCTGGCGATGCTGCTCGACGGCCCGAAACACGGGTACCGGCTGAAGCAGGATGCGGGAAAGCTTCTTGGGCAGGGCGCGTTGCATAACAACCTGGTCTATCCGCTGTTGCGTCGCTTCACCGCCGATGGATGGGTCACCAAGAAAACCGTGCCCGGGGACCGTGGGCAGAACCGGCAGCAGTATGCCCTCACGGAGCTGGGCCGCCGAACCTTGCTAAATCGCCTCAGTGCTTTCACCGAGCAGGACGCCCGCTCCTGGGATGCCTTTCACATCCGGGTGGGATTCTTCGAGTTGCTGCCTGCGGAGGTGCGCGGGCGAATTCTCAGCCTGCGCGAAGAGTTCTTGCACTCCCGCGAGGGACGCTTTGCCACGCTCGAGAACGCCCTGAACCTGGGCCTTTACGGCGCGGAAGTTGTCACTTTCATGCGCGAGCAGATTGCTTCGGAGCTGTCCTGGATCCGCGGCCTGCGCCGCTTGAATTTCCCGGAACAAAGGCAAGAATCGTGAAAATCGTTCGATTGACCCTCGTGATGTTCACGCTGTGCCGCTTCGCCGCGCTCGCGCAGCAGGCCATGCCCCAGACATCGCCTGCCGCCGGGGGAATCGAGATGTACCCCGTGCATGACTGGGGTCCTGCGGCCTCGGCTTGGCCGAGATGAAAGACACGGGGGCGCGTCCGGAATCCGCACGGCGCACTACCGAGAAGTACCGGGATGTTCAGGCGGCGCTCGCCGATGGATCTCACGCCATCGGCCCGGAGGAGCCGGGATGAGTGTGCTGGTCTCTTGGAACACGGTGGCGTCGCTGTGGATCATCTTTGGTGTCTACTGGGCGATCAGCGCTCTGCGGGTGAAGCGGATGCAGCGCATGGAAACGTCCTGGTGGCGCCTGGCGGCGCTGGCGGTCGGCGCCACCCTCATCTTCTCGCAGTCGGCCCGCTTCGGGACGCTCAGTGAGCGCTTCGTGCCGGAGAGCGAGTGGATCAAGGGGAGTGCAATCCTGCTGGTCGCTGCCGGAGTGGGCATTGCCATCTGGGCCCGGCGGCATCTCGGAGAGTTCTGGAGCGCGCGGGTAACGCTGAAGGTCGACCACCAGTTAATCCAGTCGGGACCATATGCCCGGGTGCGGCATCCGATTTATTCCGGATTGCTGGTTGCGATGCTCGGGACTGCACTCTTTGTGGGTGAGTGGCGTGCCCTGGTGGGGGTTCTGCTGGTCTTCGTGGCGCATTGGCAAAAGGCGCAGCGGGAAGAGGCACTGCTGACGGAGCAGTTCGGCGCGGCTTACCAGGAGTACTGCAAACGGACGGGAGCGCTGATTCCGCGGGTGTTTTGACGGCAAAAGAAGACGGCAGGACCGACCTCCTGCCGTTTTGACGAGTCCTTATTTCTTGTTGACTGCCTTTTTGAGTTCAGCTCCAGGGGTGAACTTCGCGACTCTGCGGGCAGCGATCTTGATCGTGGCACCCGTTTGCGGGTTGCGCCCGTTACGGGCCTTTCTCTGCGAAACCGAGAAAGTGCCAAAACCGATCAAAGCTACCCGGTCTCCCTTTTTGAGGGCAGCGGTAA
>DASQPN010000158.1:0-20004 GCA_035643915.1 Terriglobales bacterium
GAGCCGCACATCGTTTTGCACTTGGCCGTGCACCGACTGCGCTTTCACATCAACCGAAGCGTCTTGAGGAATGGTCGCGTCGATGTCACCGGAGTGGCTGTTGAAGCGGTATTCGCCGGCATAGCCAAAATCGCCGTCATAGCGGATCTTCCCGCTGGTCGAACTCACCCGCACCAGCGGACCCGTGACCGCATTCAAAGTCACGTCCCCGCTTACCGAATCAATTTCCACGTGCCCGTCGTAAATGTTGCTGAGCGTAATCGCCCCGTTCATGGTTTTCACATGCACGTGGCTATCGGAGATATCTCGCACGTCGACGGTGGCGTTGGCGCCTTCGGCTTCCACGTCCCCGTGCAACCTCTCGGCGCGCAGAGGCCCGGTCGTCGACTGCAGCGTCACACTGGCATCGGCAGGCACGAGAACTTCATAGTCCACCCGCGAATTGTCCGCCGTCGCGCCCGTCAACAAGTGCGATTGCACGTCCACCCGGTTGCCGCTCTGGCTCTGATCCACTTCGACCTTGTCGGAATAGGTGGTCGCGTTCACCAACACGTAGTTGCCGGTGGATGGTCTCACGGTCACGGCTCCATACTGGTTGATGATCGAAACAGCGGACTTCACCCCGACGTTGAAGCGATATTCCTTCTTGGTCTCGGCAACGGCGAAGGTTGTCAGGGTGACCAAAACAACCACGCGCAGCTTCGCGGCCTGCTGAGTGCGCTCCATAAGTCCTCTCCCCCGCCCCTTGGGATGCCGCGGCGACCCGCAGCGCGGGTTTCATGCAGCCATTATGGCAGAGAACGATCCAAAGCCATCTCGTAAATCATGGATTTTTGTCCGTAGGCGTCCATCAGCGCTTGCTGGGCCTGTTCATCGTTCGGGTCCGCGTTGACGGAATCTTGGGCATCCCGGATATAGGCGTTGACGTCCTTGAGGTTGCTCTCGTATGCGGCCCGCATCATGGGAGCGCGCGACGCCACCTCCTCGAGCAACTGCTCGTCGTTCTGGTCGCCGGTCGAAACCGCGACCATGGGAGGCGGAGCAGAATCTTCCGCCAGCTGCCGGGTTTTCGACGGTCCATACAGGAACACAGCCACCCCCACCAGCAACCCAGCTGCGGCTGGAACCAGCCAGGCAGCGGCGCCCCAGCGCCGGGTTAGGGGGGTAAGAATAGAACGGTGAGCGCGGGGCTGGGGCTGACGAATCAGCCCCTCCTGTCTGAGCGCGATCTCAATGGAATTCCACACCCGCGGGCTCGGTTCTTGCGAAGCCTGCAACATCCCAGCTTCTCTGGCAATTGTCTGAAGACTCGTGGCCAACCCCGAGCAAGTGGCGCAACCCTCCAGATGAGCCTGTAATTCTGCGCTGCCACCTTCTTCCAGGAAGTCTGGCAACTGATGCTGAAACTCTGCACAGGTCATACAACTCTCCCCCAAATACTGCTCCCGTTCCCGTACCGCTTGCGCTATCTCCTCACGGCTATCCGGCCTTTTCGGCTCTGCTCGTCTTGAGGAAGTCGCGCAACTTCATCCGCGCCTTGTGCAACTGTGACTTACTGTTTCCAATCGAACAGCCCACCATCGTGGCGATCTCGTTGTGTTCGTAACCTTCCACGTCGTGCAACACAAAGATCGTCCGATATCCCGGCGGCAACCGATCCACCGCATTCTGCAGCCGCAGCCGGTCCACCGACCCGGCCAGTACGGGGTCATCGGCCCCGAAATCCTTCTTAGGCGTATCGTCGTCGCCCTCGGTGGTTTCCTCGAGCGAGACCACCGGCAGCCCCTTTTTCCGCAGGTGCATCAGCACCACGTTTACCGCCATGCGGTGCAGCCAGGTCGAAAACGCCGACTCGCCTCGAAACGTGCCAATCTTGCGGAACAGTTGCAGGAACGCTTCCTGCGTCAGGTCTTCCGCCTCCGCCGTGTTGGCGGTCATGCGCAGGCAAAGCGAATACACGCGGCGCTTATGCAAGCTGTAGAGGAACTCGAAAGCTCCCGAGTCCCCTTGCTTGGCCCGCTCAATCGCCTGCGTTTCAGAAAGCCGATCGCCTGGCTGCTCTTTTCGGTCGGTCAAGTCGCCTTTTCCGGCCGCATGTTGTCAGATGCGGCTAACTATCTTTACGTTGTAATGCTTGCGGGCCATTTTGCCACCCCCACCAGCCCGTTCCTCATCCAGAATAACAAAACCCATTGGGCTGGTTTGACTTGGCCCAAGCAGGCCCACAGGTGACCCTGGTCACCATAAACCCGGCCTGCGCAGAAAGCAGCTTACAGGCTCCCGTCCTGAGGCCCAAGACCCAAGACCCAAGACCCAAGAACCTACGCCGCGGTCTTGGTGGTGATCGTCTCCAGTCCATGCCCGTGCGGCCCCAGTTCCCTCTGCCGCAAGAGAAAGGCGAACGCGACCCCCAGGAATCCCAACCCAGAGAAGATCCACATCCCCAGGTTGTATCCCGCCGGATTCTCGGCGCTGGCATGGCCATAATCGTTGGCCCAGCCCACCAGCAGGTTCAACCCCGCCAACCCGATGTTTTGGATCATCGTCATCAGCCCGTAGGCAGTTCCCAGCTTCGATTGATCGACGATATAGGCCACCGAAGGCCACATCACGGCCGGAATCAGCGAAAAGGCCACTCCCATCATGGCCATCGGCACATACAGGCTGACCTGCGTGTAGGCCATCATCAAGTACACCGGTATTAACAGCATCGAGCCAACCATCATCAGAAGGGCCCGCTTGCCCAGTTGGTCGACGAACAGCCCGAAGGTCGGCGTTCCAAACATGGTGAAGGCGGTCAGAATACTCACCAGAAACCCGCCCAGCTCACGGCTGGTGCCATGCGCTTCCATGAAAAACTTTATGGCGAAAGTCTCAAAAGGGAAGATCGCCGCGTAGAACACGATGCACAAGGCAACGATGTACCAGTAAGACACCCCGAACTTGTAAATGTCACTGAAAACCACCCTGTCGGTCGAGCCCGCATTCCCCAGTTCAAACTTTTTCTCCGCGTACCCTTCCATCGCCCAATAAACGATCGCTCCGGTCACGCAGAACGTTGCAAACACGACCGAGATCAGAAGCGGAGAGCGCCAGTTGCTGTAGGCCGGTTTCGCCCAGGTCGGCGAGTTCTGCGCCAGCCATGTCCCGAAGCGCGCGATCATCAGGTTGATCCCGAAGGCGAAGCTCAGCTCCTTCCCCCGAAACCACTTCGCCACCGCGGTCGTCACCGCAACGATCAGCGATTCGGCGCCCAGACCGAACACCAGTCGTCCGGCTGCCATGATTGCCAGTCGGCCCGACAGCACCGTCAGCACCGCCCCCGCCAGGCATAACGCTCCAAAGATGAAGATGCCCTTGCGAGTGCCGATCCGGTCCACGACGTATCCGCCCAGCAGCACCATGAAGACATTCGGGATGCTGTAGATTGCCTGCAGCAATCCGATGTTTGCGTCCGAGAATCCCAGCTGCTTCGAGAGCAGATCGGCCACCGGCGCGATCGAGTCATACACGTAGTAGTTCCCGAACATCGTCAGGCTCACGAAAATGAGCACAAACCACCGGTACCAGCGGGATGGCTCCGGACGCGCGGTTTCCGTCATAGGCATTCTGTCGGACGAGTGGATCGAACACTGAAGGTCTCGGAAGCAGAGAAGATAGCAGATTGAGGCTAGGATCGGCACACCCCAAAGCTCTGCGCTTCAGGACAGCTTCATCCCACCGGACGGCGGGGTTTGCCCACAGAAGAAAAAGGCCCGGAGCCGCCGGGCCTTCGAAATCCAGAGCCAATCTGTCGCGCGAGCTATTTTTTCTTGAAATCCTCGCTCTTCTGGCTCACGCGTTCCACATCCTGGTTCGTATAGGTACGCGAGGCTTTCTTGGCGCCCTTGGCAATCGCCGCTGCCTCCACCGGACTGCCAGCCTGTTCTCGGCCAGCGTAATAGGTCCAGTGGTTGCGTGCCTCTTCCCCGTGCCCGTGCTCCATGTGCTCGGGGCCGCCCTGCATGCCCATCCTGCCCATCGCTTCCGCATGCGGCAACCGAACCGCCGGAGACACCAGCGGACTGCCTCCACCCGAATACCACACCACCTCGGTATGCACAGCGTCCGTGTTGCCGGAGATCATCGAGAGCGTTGAATTTCTGGCCCCGGCCTGTAGTCCGCCCGTGGCGTCGGTCGCCCCCGCCGGAGACGACGAGACCGTTTGGAACGACACGCTGGGCGTGGTCACCAACGGGATAAACGGCCCACATCCATACGAACAATAACCCGCAGCACCTCGGACCCCGGTCTGACCGAGGGCCAAAGCGGAGAAGATGACGACCACCATTGCAACCGCGTGTACGCGCATACCAACCTCCAGGAGAACTTTCCGTGTCCCACAGAGCAGGTGGTGTGCCAGGATTCCCCAACGCCCGGTATTGTGGTGGGATCTGCCGCCTTTTCAGGCTTTTCTCCGCACCTCCGGACCGTCGCAGTTCATGGCATGCGCAAGAAGATGCCTATAAACTGCAGGAGATAAACCGTTTTCAACGAGCCACCAAACCGAACTAACTCCCCACGTAGCGCGCGTACAGACTGCGAGCCAGGCCCGTATCGGTTGTGCCCTTGATGATCGCTCGGCCGTCGGGGAACAGAGTCATCTCATAGGGCTCGTGCCAGAATTTCAGCACAAAGTCATTGTGCCGCACCGTCCCGTGTGGTTTGAGGCGCTCATTCATCTCTCCGAAATCCACCGGCCGATGCCGCTCGTGGATCTGCACGGAATCCCGTCCACAGAGCGTGATGTGCGCTCGCCCTTCGCCCGCCAGGTGGACGAAGTCGCGCTCCCCGCAAGCCCGGCATCCGGTTCGCGGTTTGGCCGCATCGACTTCGGCGCGCTCGTTCGACCAGACGTCGAAAGAGAGCAGGGTCCGCCGCACCCTGTCCATCGCTCCCACCAGCAACTTGAGTGCCTCGCTGGCCTCGATCGAAGCCACCAGGTTCACCGCCGAATTCAGAATGCCCGCGGTCTCGCAAGTTTCAAACGTTCCCTGCGGTGAATCGGGAAACAGGCACGCCAAGCAGGCGGTCGTTCCCGGCAACACGTTGGCTGTGACGCCATAGCTGCCCACAGCCGCCGCGTAGATCCAGGGAACGCCGTTTTTGACCGCGTAGTCATTCACCAGGTATCTGGTTTCGAAGTTATCGGTTCCATCAAGAACCAGCCCGGCCTCTTCCAGCAATCCTTCAACATTGTCAGGAGTCAGGTCCGCCACCTTGGGCTCAACCACAATCTGGGAATTGAAGGCCGCGATTCGCCGCGCGGCAGCGATTGCTTTCGGCAGAGACTGCTGCGCATCCGCCTCATCGAACAAAGTCTGCCGCTGGAGATTGCTTGGCTCGACATAGTCGCGGTCAATGATGCGAATCGTTCCGACGCCCGAGCGCGCCAGCAGGGAAGCCACCGCCGATCCGGTTGCACCGCAGCCCACGATCGCCACCCGGGCGGTCGCCAGCCTGCGCTGGCCTTCTGCGCCCACGCCGCGAAACAAGACTTGCCGCGAATATCGCTCGTAGAGTTCCAAAGACGTTATCAATCGCGAGCCAGGAAACCATTATTATAAATCCCGGCACTGTTCAGGACCGGGGCCGGAGGCGCGGCGCCGAGTTCTATACAACGAAGCTTTCCGCCCGTTCATCGAAACAGAGAGCCATTCAGAGCCGGGTCGAGGACTATTTTTGCGAGCACGGGCATCGTGGTGCACAATCCCGGTCGTGTGGCTGCTGCCCTTGGTGGCCTTGGCTCGGCAATCGCCCGGCCCGCCTCAGGCCTCCCCGGCCACGCAAACCGAGGCGCCTGCTCCCGCACAGCCTCCGGCATCCCCCCTCGGTCCAGCCTCGACCTACCTCGGACTCCCCGTCCACGAAATCCGATTTACCGGCGTCGCCGAGCGCGAAAAGGACCATCTCCGCCAGTTGCTTCCCCAGAAAGTCGGTGAGCCTCTCAATCGGGACCATGTACGCGACAGCCTGAACATATTGTTCAACACCGGCCTGTTCGCCGACATCCAGGTCGAAGCCGACAAAACCAGTGACGGTCAGGTGATCCTGACGTTTTCCCTCGTGAGCAACTACTTCATCGGAGCCGTCTCCGTAGAAGGCGAACACGGCCGCCCCAGTGCCAATCAGATCATCAGTGCCACCAAGCTTCAGCTGGGTGAGGTCTATAGTCCAGAAAAGCTCGATCGCGCCCGGAAAAACATCCTCCAGCTGATGTCCGATAACGGCTTCTATCGCTCCTCGCTCACCTTTGAAGAGCATCCTCATCCGGAGACCAACCAGATGGACGTGGTTTTCCGGATCACGCCCGGCCCACCCGCCCAGGTCGGACAAGTCATTGTGAAGGGCGCCGCGGGCTACTCCAAGGGCCAGATCGAGGACATCGCCAGAGTCCACACCGGCGACCGAGTGACGGCCGAGCGCGTGACCAACGCCTTGCAGCGCATTCGCAAGAAATACCTCAAGCAGAAGCGCCTGCTCGCGCAGGTCTCCATCGCCGAACGAGTCTACCTCCCGGAAACCAACAAGGTCGACTACAGCTTCCTGATCGACCCGGGCCCCACCGTCGACATTGGCGTCGAAGGCTTCAAAATCCGCCAAGGCGTGCTGCGGAAGGAAGTTCCTGTTTACGAAGAGAACGCGCTCGACGATGACCTGCTCAACGAAGGGCGCCGCAACCTGCTCGACTACCTGCAGACCCGCGGTTATTTCGACGCGACCGTCGGCGTGAAGAAACAATCCGACACGGCGAAGAACGAATTGCGCGCCATCTACATCATCGAACCTGGCCTCCGCCACAAGCTGGTAAAGGTGACCATCACCGGCAACAAGTACTTCGACCAGGAATCCCTACGCTCCCGCATGCAGGTGCAGCCCGTGGCCCGGTTCCTTACCCACGGCCGATTCAGCAATGCCTTGCTGGCCAGCGATATCAACGGACTGCAGGAACTCTACCGCGCCAACGGATTCCGGCAGATCCAGATCAAGAGCCACGTCCAGGACAATTACGGCGGCAAGGAAAAGCAGCTCGCCATCAGCGTGCAGGTGGTGGAAGGGCCGCAGACCTTGGTCGGCGATCTTAAGATCGTCGGCAACCGCAAGATGCCCGAAGATCAAATTCGTTCACTGATCAGTGTTGCTCCGGGCCAGCCGTACTCCGACTACAACCTGGCCGAGGCGCGCGATCAGATCCTCAACTATTACTTTAACAATGGTTTTCCCAACGCCAGCTTCGAGGTGTCGACTCAGCCCGTGGCGGGCGTCGCCGATCGCATCGACGTAACCTTCACCATCCAGGAAGGCGAGCAGTTTTTCGTCGATCAAGTCCTGGTCTCAGGACTGGTTCATACCCGCCCCTATGTCGTGCAACGAAAACTAAGAGTCACCCCGGGCTCGCCCCTGAGCCAGGAGGATATGCTCGATACCCAAGCCTCACTCTACGATCTCGGCATCTTCAGCCAGGTGGATACAGCCGTCCAGAACCCCAACGGAGCCGACCCCTCGAAGAACGTCCTGGTGGACATCCACGAAGCTAAACGCTACACCTTCAACTACGGTCTGGGCCTGGAAGTGCAGACCGGCCAGCCCGACACCAGCGCCAACGTTCCCCAGGGCAAGACCGGCGCGAGCCCGCGGGTCTCCTTCGAAGTTACCCGCTTGAACTTTCGCGGCCTGGATCACACCATCACGTTCAAAGGACATCTGGGCCGGCTCCAGCAACGCGCTCTGGTCAGCTACAACGCTCCCGGTTGGCTGGATAACGACAAGCTGACCTTGTCATTCACGGGCTTCTACGACAACACCCTCGATATCACCACCTTCACCTCCAAGCGCTTGGAAGGGGCCGCCCAAGTTCACCACTGCATCGGCTCCCTTCAGCAGTGCGCCGGACGGCCCCCCAGCGAGATGGTGTACGGCTTCACCTACCGCCGGGTGCAAGCCAGTAACCTGGTGATCAGCCAGAACCTCATCCCGCTCCTGTCCCAACCCACGCGCGTGGGCATGCCCGGCTTCACCTACATCCGCGACCGGCGCGACAGTCCGCTGGATTCCACCAAGGGTAACTACACCACCGTCGACGCCGGGGTGGCCGCAAGCTACTTCGGTTCCGAAGCCGATTTCAGTCGCATCCTGGTGCAGAACTCCACCTACTACCTGTTCGGCAAACATCGTCCCCAGGCCAAGCGGTTTGTGCTAGCCCGCTCCACCCGCGTGGGTGTGCAGACCCCGTTCGGCAATACCGTAATCCTCGAGCCTGCCGAGCTGTTGAAGGCTTCCTCCACCGTCAACCTGATCCCTCTCCCCGAGCGCCTTCTGTCCGGCGGAGGCAACTCTCACCGCGGGTTCGGGTTAAATCAGGCGGGGCCACGTGACTTGAGGACCGGGTTCCCGGTAGGGGGCAGCGCGTTGTTTCTGAACCAGCTCGAGCTGCGACTCCCCCCGGCGGAGCTGCCCTTCGTCGGCAACAACATCAGCTTCGCCCTATTCCACGACATGGGCAACGTTTTCGCCAGAACGTCCGACATGGTGGACAATCTGTTCCGCTGGCGTCAGAAGAACTCCGAGCTCTGCCTGCACGAGCAAACCTACACCCAGTGTGACTTCAACTACATCTCGCATGCGATCGGGGTGGGGGTGCACTACAAGACTCCGATTGGCCCGATCCGGCTTGATTTCGGGTACAATCTGAATCCGCCCGCATTTCCCAGTTTCGAGACAGTTAAGAAAACCGTGATTTTCGTTCCGCAGCGGGCCAGTCACTTCAATTTCTTCTTTAGTATTGGGCAGGCCTTCTGATGCGAAAGTTCCCCCATTTCGTATTGCTTCTCCTCTTGGCCGGAACCACCACCCGCGTCCTCGCCGCCGACGTGATCGACCGTATCGTCGCCATTGTGAACGGTCACGTCCTCCTGCAGAGCGACTGGGACGATGCCGTCCGTTTCGAAGCCCTGGTGGACGGTCGCCCGCTCGATCAACTCACCGACCTGGATCGCAGGGCCGCGCTTGACCGCCTCATCGACCAGGAGTTGCTCCGCGAACAAGCCCAGGGCGTCGAGTCGCCCCTGCCCCCGGCGGAAGAAGTGAAACAGCGCATCCAGAAAATCCAAAGCCAGTATGCTGCGACTTCCACCGGCGGGTGGCAGGCGGCGCTCGCCGGATACGGGTTCGATGAGAAACAGCTTGAAGCCCGCGTCGCCCATGACATCGCGGTCCTTCGTCAGGTCGAGGCGCGCCTGCGTCCCTCCATCCAGATCGATCCCGTGAGCATCGAGTCGTACTACCGCGACAAACTCCTGCCCCAGTTGCGCCGCGCCGGCGCCCAGGATGTTCCCCTCGCACAGGTTGCCGGAAAAATCCGCGAGATTCTCACCCAGGAGAAAGTGAACCAGTTGTTCTCCTCCTGGCTGCAGAGTCTGCGCGCGGGCAGCAAGATCCGTACCCCGGTCGCCGCCTCGAGTCCACCCACGTTACCCGGAGGGCAGGGGCAGTGACCGATGTGAGTCCCAGGCCCGGAGGTCGCAAGGGGCGGAAATATCTCCTGCTGTTTTTCCTCCTCGGCGCGATCTTTTTGGGGGCAGCGGCCTGGTACGTGACAACCGATTCCTTCCAGGCCTTGGTCCGCAGCCGCATCGTCTCCACGATCGAAAGGGCCACCGGTGGCCGCGTCGAACTGGGCGCCTATCACACCATTCCGTTCCGTCTGCAGGCCGAGATTCGCGACCTCACCATTCACGGTCGGGAAGCTCCCGGCGAAGTCCCACTGGCGCATGTCGATCGGTTGGTCGCTCGTATTAAGGTCATCTCCCTGCTCGAGACCAGCTTCGGTTTCAAGTCCATCGTCCTCGAGCATCCCGTCCTACACCTGATCGTGTATCCCGACGGCAGCACGAACCAGCCGGCGCCCGGAGTGAGGCTCACTTCCACCAAGACCCCGGTCGAGCAGCTGTTCTCGCTATCCATCCACCGGTTGGATGTCCGCCGCGGCGAGTTATTGTGGAACGATCAGCGCATTCCGTTTGACTTCAGCGTCGCAGAGGTCTCCGTCGACATGACGTATTCCTTCCTGCGCGGGCGCTATGACGGCCATCTGCTGCTGGGCAAAGTCGACACCAAATTTCAGGACTACCGCCCGTTCTCCTGGATGGCCGCCGTCCACTTCAGCCTGGGCAAGAACGACGTCGAGGTGAGTACCCTCAAATGGAACTCCGCCCGCTCGCATGCGGAAGCCAGCGGCCGGCTCACCGATTTCCATCAGCCCAAACTCGAAGCCCGTTACACCGGCACCGTCGATCTCGCTGAGGCCGCCGCCATCGCCCGGCAACCCGAGGTGCGAGCCGGGGTCCTCGAACTCAGCGGCCAGGGATCCTGGTCTGCTGAAAAATTTGCTTCCGACGGTAAAGCCGCACTGAAGAATTTCGCCTGGCGTGACGACCAGCTCTCGCTGCGCGATGCCAACCTCAGTTCGGACTTCTCCGTAGATGACCGCCAGATCAAATGGTCGAAAGCTCAAGGACGCCTGCTGGGCGGTTCGGTCACGGGCGACGGCGAAATCACCAATTGGCTCTCTTCTCGCACGCCGATTCGCAATGCGAAGGAAAAAGACAAGATGCCCGAGGAACAGAAGGGCATCCTTCGCCTGCGCCTGAAAGAGGTCTCCGCCGGAGCAGTAGCCGCTGCCATCAGCACTCCCCGCTACCCGCTCGATCGGCTGAAGCTGGCCGGTACGACCGAGGGGACCATCGAGGCCCGCTGGACCGGTTCTGGGCGCCGCGCAGAAGTCGAGTTCGCCCTCAACCTTGCCCCCCCCGCGAATCCCGAGGCAGGTCAGCTTCCCGTGACCGCCGCGGCGCGCGGCGTCTATCGCGGGTCTTCGGATGAACTCGAACTTGCAGAGTTCGATGCGGCTACGCGCTCCGCCCAGATCCACGCCAGGGGCAAGCTTGCCGCCGGCGCCTCCCTCCAAATTTCCGCCGGAACCACCGATCTGGCCGAACTGCAGCCGCTCATCGCCGCTCTGCACGGCCCCGATCGCCTTCCGGTCACCGTGCACGGAAGCGTCCGCTTTACCGGAACCGCTAGCGGCAAGCTCCCAATTCCGAGCCTCGCGGGCCACCTGCAGATCCAGGACTTCGATTCGCTCATTCCCGCCACCGATCGCGCCCCCGAGCAGCGACTCCATTGGGACTCCCTTGCCGCCGATGTCCAGGTCTCTCCGCGCAACCTCGCCATCCGTCATGCCACTGCCCTCCGGGGTGATGGGTCGGCCTATTTTGACTTGAGCGCCGCTCTGTCCAGGGGCCAGTTCAACCCGACCGACGCCTTCACCGCCAACATCAACCTGCAGAACGCCAATATTGCGGAACTCGAAGCCCTTGCGGGCTACGATTACCCCGTCACCGGCCGGATGAACCTGACGATGCAAGCAGGCGGCACTCGCGAAAATCCCCACGCTGACGGACACGTCGAAGTCACCGACGCCGTCGCTTATGGGGAGCCCTTCCAGCAATTCGACGCCGATCTGCGCTGGTCCAAGGGCGAAGGGTCCCTCAACAACATTCATCTCAGTTACTACGACTCCGAGGCCACGGGCGGAGCCGCCTACAATCCGAGCACCCGTGCCTATCACTTCAACCTTACGGGCAAGAACTTCGATCTAACCCGCGTTCCCAAACTGCAGACCACCCGCGTGCCGGTCGAAGGTCGCCTGGATTTCACTGCCCAAGGCTCCGGAACTCCCGGAGCGCCCGCCATCAACGCGAAGATTCTGGTGCGGGACTTGACCCTCGACCATGAGCGCACCGGCAACCTCGCCATAGACGCCGGGACCGAAGGGGAAGCCATCCGCCTCGCCGCCCATTCCGACTTCGAGCACGGCCAACTCAGTCTCGAGGGGAACGTTCGCCCCCGGGACAACTATCTCGCCGACCTCGCTTTGCGATTCGACCACCTCGATGTCGATTCCATCGTGCACGACTACCTGAACGGCCGCGTCATCGGTCATTCAGGCATCAGTGGCCAGCTCCAGATGCGAGGTTCACTGCGCACCCCCCGCGAGATGAATGTGGTCGCGAGCCTCGACGGCCTCGACGTCAACGTGGACGAGCTGAAGCTCAAGAACCAGGGTCCCCTGCGGTTCACGATTGCCCAGCAGGTTGTGCGCCTCGAGCAACTGCACATTGTGGGTGAGGATACCGATTTCTCCGCGCACGGCACCGCCTCGCTCGTCGGTAACCGCGATCTCGACTTCGCCGCCGATGGACACCTGAACCTCCAGCTCATCCAGACGCTGAACTCTGACTTCACTTCCTCCGGCATGGTCGATGTGGCCATGACCGTGACCGGCCCCATGGGCGATCCCCTCCTCGAGGGACGGGCGAACGTCAGCCACGGAGCGATCGCATACCGCGATCTTCCCAGCGGCTTGAGCGATATGAACGGTTCTCTCGTTTTTAACAAGAACCGTCTGCAGGTCGAGAATCTCACCGCGCATAGCGGTGGCGGCACGCTGACCCTCGGTGGCGAAGCCACGACCTATGCAGGTCAGATCAATTTCGATTTCAGCGCCAAAGCTCAGGATGTTCGCCTGCGCTACCCGGCCGGTGTCAGCTCCACCGCCAACGCCGATCTCCGGTTTTACGGCACGCGCGAAAGCTCCACGCTCAGTGGCGACGTGATTGTGACCAAGCTCGCCATCACACCCGGGTTTGACTTCGCCGCGTATGTGGCCAATGGCCGGCAGTCGGTGGTCGTTCCGCCCGCCACCTCCCCCCTCTATCGCATCAAGCTCGACGTTCACGTGGTCACAGCGTCCGACCTGCAAATGCAGACCGCGATTGCCCGGCTCTCCGGCGCTGCCGATCTGCGCCTGCGCGGCACCGCGGCCAAACCCGCTGTCCTCGGACGCCTCGAAGTCCTCGAAGGCGAAATCAGCTTCAACGGCGCCAAATATCGCCTGGAGCGTGGCGAAGTGATGTTCCAGAGTCCTGTGAGCATCCAGCCCGTGTTGGATCTGCAGGCCACCACCCGCGTCCGCGACTACGACATCACGGTAAGCGTCAATGGCCAGACCGACAAACCATTGAGCATAAAGTATCGCTCCGATCCGCCTTTGCCTGAGGCCGACATCGTCGCCCTGCTGGCCGTCGGCCAAACCCGTGAACAGTCTGCCCAACTCGCGCAGTCCGGAAGCTCGGCGTTCAGTGAAACTGCTTCGAACCTCATCCTGAGCGAAGCTCTCAATGCCACCGTGAGCAACCGGGTGCAGAGGCTCTTCGGCGTGAGCAAAATCAAGATCGACCCGCAGGGGCTGAGCACGGAAACCAACCCCACCCGTGGCCCCCAGGTGACGATCGAACAGCAGATCTCCAACAACTTCACGCTTACCTACAGCCAGAACGTCTCGCAGGCCTCGCAGCAGATCATCCAAGGCGAATACTACATTCGGCGCAACGTCTCAATCGTCGGCACCCGCGATCAGAACGGCGTAGTCAGCTTCGACGTCAAAATCCGCCAGCGCAAAAAGTAGCGCCAGCTGTCCCCCCGGGCCGCCCGTCTCTGGTGAGGCCTCTCGCCCTCGCAACGGGCCCGCTTCCCAAACACTGTCATCCTGAGCGCAGGCGCGGCGGATGCTGCGCCGGAGTCGAGGGAGCCCGCGCCCACTGGCAGGACAGAGACCCCGGCAGAAATTTTCTGAAGGATTCGTGAATCACTCGGCCCCGTGCTGCGTAAGCGCTCAGGGTGGTTCTCGCCACGCAAAACTCCGCCATCCCTCACCCCCCCTCCACGCATCTAACCGCCATCATCCACCACAAGGAGGACGTGGTTGTGCGCACCAGCAATCTGCTCGTAGTATTGGCTTTTTTCGCATGCACTTCTCTCGCCGTAGCCCAGATCCCCAAAGGCAACGCATTCTTGGGATATTCCTACGCAAGCGCCGACCTCAACCGTAACAATCGCTCCAACCTGAACGGATGGGAAGCGTCTCTGGAAGGCAAGGTCCTGCCCTTTGTGGGGATCGTCGCCGATTTCAGCGGCCACTACGGAACCAACAATTTTCCGAGCAGTAGTACGACCGTCTTCAATGTCGATGGCCGCGAGTACAACTTCCTGTTCGGCCCCCGCGTGTCGGCCCCGGCCGGCAGATTCCGCCCTTTTGCCCATGCTCTGTTTGGCGCCGGCCACGTGAGCGCGAGCGGTCAAGGCTATTCGGCCTCCGACACATCTTTCAGCACCGCTCTGGGCGGAGGATTGGACTACCGTCTCATCCCCGGCCTGGCTTGGCGCTTCCAGGGCGATTACCTGCAGACCCGTTTCTTCGGCAACACCCAGAACAACGGCCGCTTCTCAACCGGAATCGTTCTGAACTTCTAACCGGGAACTGGAATCCGCCAGGCAGTCTTCGCCGAATACAGAAAGGCCGGTCCCCCACGCGGACCGGCATCCTCAATCACACGCCGCCCTTCCCCGCCCATCCACAACAACCGCCACATCCAAACTACTCCGACGACAAAAACGCATTTTTCTCTGCGTCCTTCGCGCCACCTTGGCGTTTTTTCGGTAAAACGCTTTTTCTCCGCTTCACCCCCGTCAAACCGCCCCGCGTGATTTCAATCCGAGCCAAAGGTAAGATGGCCAGTCAGCTCTTGAAACTCGAACCTTTGAAACCTTTGAAACCTTTTCCCACCCTCGCCCGCCGCGAGCACATGATCGAATCCCAGCTCCGACAGCGCGGCATTCGCGACCAGCGCGTCCTGGGGGCGATGAATCGCGTCCCCCGCCACGAATTCGTAGCCGAGCCCCACCGCGATCAGGCCTACGACGACAATCCGCTCCCCATCGGCCAGGGTCAGACCATTTCCCAACCCTATATTGTCGCGCTGATGCTGCAGCTGCTCGACCCGTCTCCCGAAAAAACGATTCTGGAAATCGGCACCGGCTCCGGCTACCAGACTGCGCTGCTCGCGGAGCTGAGCAAACACGTCTACTCGATCGAGCGTCACGCTGAACTGGCCGCCCGGGCCGAAGAGGCCCTCCTCCGGCTCGGGTACACGAACATGACAATCCAGGTCGGAGACGGAAGCGCCGGCTTTTCCGCGCGCGCGCCCTTCGACGGCGTCATCGTCTCCGCAGCAGCGCCCCAGTTGCCGCTCGCCCTGTTCGACCAACTGCGCGAGAGTGGACGTCTGGTCATCCCCGTAGGCCCCGCCGACGGCCAACTCCTCCAACTCATCAAGAAAGAGCAGGGAAGACCCGTAATCTCCCAACACGTCGCCTGCCGCTTCGTGCCCCTGATCGGAGAACAAGGCTACCCGCCGGAGTGATGTTTGGAAGGTCTCAGGTCTCAGGTGTCAGGTCTTAGGGTCTTAGGTTTTGCGGTAAGCCACGGCACAACATCCCAGACCTGAGACCTGAGATCTGGGATCTGGGAGCCAAGGCCTGAGAGCCAAAACCTGACACCTGACCTGACCCCATCAGCTAAAATCATCTCGTGCCCCTTCTCCGCAACCTCCGCACGACCCTGGAGATGATCAAGTGGGAGCACTCCATCTTCGCGCTTCCCTTCGCTCTGTGCGGAGCCATGCTGGCTGCCGGAGGCCTGCCGGCAACGCATCAACTCGCGTGGATCATCGTGGCGATGATCTCTGCTCGCTCGGCCGCCATGGCGTTCAACCGCGTAGCCGACGCCGCCATCGACTCCGCTAACCCCCGCACCCGGGCCCGCGCTCTACCCGCCGGCGCCTTGACCCCGGCATTCGTCACGACTTTCGTTGTCCTCTCCTGCGCCGTCTTCCTCCTGGCCGCTTCGCAGCTGAACCACCTGACTTTCATCCTGTCGCCGGTGGCTCTGGCCGTAGTCCTGCTCTACTCCTACACCAAGCGCTTCACACGCTGGTCGCATCTCGTGCTCGGATTCGCCTTGGGAATCGCCCCGGCCGCTGCCTGGATTGCCGTCCGCGGATCGCTCGATCCACGCATCCTTCTGCTGACCGCCGCTGTCACCTTCTGGGTTGGAGGCTTCGACGTTCTCTACGCCTGCCAGGACTATGAGTTCGATCGTGCCGCCGACCTGCACTCTGTTCCCCGCTACGTCGGAATCCGCGGCGCCCTGATCGTCGCCCGCATCTTTCATGTCATCATGCTGTTCCTGCTGATCGCGCTGCTCATAACCTTCGCCTTGGGAAAACTGGCGATTGCCGGCGTAGTCGCGGTGGCCGTCTTGCTCGCCTACGAACACTCGCTGGTCTCACCCAACGACTTGTCGAAGCTCAACGCTGCCTTCTTTACCATGAACGGCGTGATCGCAGTCGTGTTCTTCTTTTTCTTGGCAGCCGACTTTTTGTTCAAGCGCTGACAGCAGCATCCAGTCCAACATTCTGAAGCGTGCCGGCTGGGCAGCGATGGCTGCCCTGGTGGTGTCGGTTGGAAGGGGCGAGATCAGGCTCGCCCGACCCCGCCGGCAGGCACTCAACCCACGCTAACCGATCTTGCCTGGATGACCGGCGACTGGGATTGACCTAAGACCTGAGACCTGACACCTGAGACCTGCAGGGCTGAACCGGCGCCTGACTTTCCCCGCCCGCTGCGCTATCATCAAGATGCATGTCCACCGTGCATTCATTTCAGACCGACGACGCGCGCCTTCTTCCGGTCAAAGACAAAGTCCTTGCCCGCGAGCGGCTTAACACCGAAGATGCCCTCACCCTCTACCGTACCGGGGACATCCTGGCCGTCGGCTGGCTCGCCAATCACGTGCGCGAACTCCTGCACGGAGACCGAGCGTATTTCAACGTCAACCGCCACATCAATCCGACGAATGTATGCGTAGCCGCCTGCCGTCTTTGTGCCTTCGGCCGCAAGAAGGACACCCCCGGCGCCTACACCATGGCGCTCGAAGAGGTTTTTGAGACTGCGGCCTCCGGATACAGTGAAGCCCTCACCGAATTTCACATCGTAGGGGGTCTGCATCCGGATCTGCCGCTGCAATACTTTCTGGATCTTTGCCGAGGACTCAAACAGCGCTTTCCGCAAGTTCATCTGAAAGCGTTCACGATGGTCGAGGTCGCTTACTTGGCAAAGCGCGCAAAGCTTTCCATCCGCGAGACTTTGGAGCAGTTGAAGGCTGCCGGCGTGGACTCGCTCCCCGGCGGCGGCGCCGAAATTTTTGCCGATCGCGTGCGTCACATCATCTGCGATCACAAAATCGACGGCGACCAGTGGCTCGAAACCGCGAAGATCGCACACCAGATCGGGCTCAAGTCCAACGCCACCATGCTCTACGGCCACGTCGAAAATGACGAAGACCGCGTCGACCACCTGCTCAAACTGCGCGACCTGCAAGACGAAACCCACGGCTTCCAGACGTTCATCCCGCTAGCCTTCCATCCCGCGAACACGCCGCTCGAGCACCTGCCGAAGAGCACCGGCATGCTCGACATCAAACAGATCGCCGTCAGCCGCCTCGTGCTCGATAACTTCCCGCACATCAAGGCCTACTGGCAGATGATGACCGCAAAAATCGCACAGATCGCCCTGCGTTTCGGCGCCGACGACATCGATGGAACGGTAATCGAAGAAAAGATTTATCACGACGCCGGCGCCACCACCCCGCAAGGTATGCGCCGCCAGGAACTCGTCCGCCTCATCACGGAAGCAGGCAGAGAACCGATCGAACGCGACACCCTCTACCGAAGCGTTACGCGCACCGAGACATCTGTAACGGTAGCGGTCTAGAATCAAGAGGCTCCCATGGAGGTTCTCGCGGTAACGGCGTTGATCGCACTGGTCGTCTTCGGGGTGATGGTTCTGCGCTTGAAAAGCGACCCGATGGAAAGCCGGGCGATCAAGAAGTGCCTGGCCGACTCCGACCGCACCAAAACCGTGGCTTCCCCCGTTTCCTCGCGGGCCGCTGATTCGAAGCCGCCCCGTTCGCCTGAAACATGATTGAATCTCGAATTCTATAAAATCAAGTCTCAGGTCTTAGGTGTAAGGCTTGCGTTCCCTGCGAATAGGAGTTTTCGCCGAGCCTACCAATAGGTGTTTTCGCTGAGAATGCGAGACCTGAGACCTGAGATCTGAGATCTAGTTTCCCCAAGTGCATCCGTCACACGCTCTCGGTCTACAGGGAACGTAAATTTTTGCAAAACCGCGCTGCGCCATTCGCGGTGGGTGTAGAATCCGACTTGTAAGGGTACTGATAGCTTCACCGGGTCTGCTCCCGGTTTCCGAGGCTCTCATGAACGTTCATATCGGATATAAAGTCCGCAAAACTCCTGACATCGAAAAAGAAGTGCACCAGCAGGTGGAAAAACTGCGCAAGCGTCTGCAGGCCTTCCGCCCCGAACTCGTTCATCTCAAGGGACTCATCGAGGAAAATTCGCCCCGCGAGGGTGTCGTCGTTTCACTCAACCTTCGCCTCCCCTCCGGGCAGATGGCTGTCCAGAAGAAAGCGTCCGCGCCCTCCACGGCCGTAAAGACCGCCTTCGACGACCTGATTCAGCAGATCATCCGCCACAAGGATCTCCTGCGCTCCTCCCACAAGTGGCCGCGCTGGCGGCGGGGAACCGAAACGCGCCCCGAACGGCAAGTGCCGTTCGAGCAAACGATTGCGGCGGTGCAGGTCCCGATCGTTTCCTCCGACGACATTCGCACCTACGTCAACGTGAACCTTGCGCGCTTCGAGCGTTTCGTCGAACGTGAACTCTATTTCCGCGAAACCTCCGAGGAGATCGAAAACGAATCGATCTCGAAGGAAGAAGTCGTCGATGAAGCCATCGCCCGCGCCCTCGGTGACGGCAGCGACAAGCCCGAGCGGCTCGCTCTTGAGCCCTGGTTGTACCGCCTGGCCATACGTGCCATGGACGAGATGAGTTCGCGCGATCACGATGGGAGCGAGAACGTTCATCTCCAGGACTCCGCCCGCCAGCGCAATGTGAAGGCCAGCGACGAAGCCGAACTCCAGTTTCACCAACCCGACGAGGCCATCCTCGGCGAAACCGTTATCGCCGACCGCCGCGTCTCAACCCCCGAGCAGATCGCCTCCTCCGACGAGATGCTTCACCTGGTCGAAGTCGCCCTTCGTGGCACCGACCGTTCCGCCCGGGAAGCTTTCATCCTGTATGCCGTGGAAGGCTTCACCCATGACGAAATCGCCGCGATCACGGACCGCGAGCCCGACGCCGTGCGTGCTTCCGTGTTGGTGGCCAGCGAGCACCTGCGCAAGTCTCCGCTGTTCGCCACTCCGTCCAAGCAAGCACTGGTAGCACGATCGAGTACCGCGTAATTCACTTCTCAGCACGTAGGAGAAAATCGTGATGATTACCCGCGAGGATATCCGAGAGCTGGCCGCATTCCAATCCAATGGAGACGGTTGCGCCCTGAGCTTTTACTTTCAGCCCCGCACCCCGCAGAACAAGTCGCACAAGGAAGAAACCATTCTCGCCAAGGACCTGGTCCGCCAGGCACTGCGCGAAGCCGAGAAACATGGCAAGAACGGCTGTGCCCGCGAAGACCTTGACCGCATTCTCGAAATTGCCGGCAACTTGCACGGCAATCAGGCGCGTGCCAAGGCGGTGTTTGCCTCGAGCACGAAAAAGATCTGGCGCGAGTTTGATCTTCCTCCCCAACTGCCCGGAACCCAGTTGTTTGTCAACCGACGCTTCCATCTGAAGCCGCTGGCCGCGCTGCTGGGTGCGCAGCCCAAGCTGTGCGTGGCCCTGGTGGACCGCCAGCGCGGACGCTTTTTTGACCTGCGCCTCGACGAATTAAAAGAACGTGGCGGCCTGTTCCATAACCTTCCTCGCGGACGCGGCGACGGCTACGCCGGCTACAACGCTGGGCACGTACAGCGCCGCGTCGCCAACGAGGCCAAACAGCATTACAAGCAAGTCGCGGACCGCCTGCAGGAGGAAGTTGAGCGAGGCCTCTGGGAGAAGCTGGTCGTCGGTTGCCACGACACCAACTGGT
>DASQPN010000159.1:0-8317 GCA_035643915.1 Terriglobales bacterium
ACTTCGCGACTCTGCGGGCAGCGATCTTGATCGTGGCACCCGTTTGCGGGTTGCGCCCGTTACGGGCCTTTCTCTGCGAAACCGAGAAAGTGCCAAAACCGATCAAAGCTACCCGGTCTCCCTTTTTGAGGGCAGCGGTAACGCTGTCCACAGCAGTGTCGATCGCCGTCGTCGCCTGCGTCTTGCTGATTTCACAGGCTCCCGCGATACGGTCCACGAGATCAGCTTTGTTCATCTTTTCTCCTAGACAGAATTTCGTGTCTGCCCCAGCGACCCTGGGGGAGGTGGAGCCATGGCTGAGGCGAAATCCTGATGGATGCTATTCTCCCCCGAGTTCTCGCATTGTCAACTGCGAAAATGCGGTCAGGCCGCAGGTCGCACAACCATCGCCCTCTTGCAGTGGGTACTTTTACTGGGTAAGACGGGCTGCAGCCTTCCCCTGAGCCAGTGATGATCTTGATTCCGAGCGCTCTTAAGCTTGATTGCGACCCGGGCATTTTGACGATCGAGATGGGGTGTTTGCGACGGTTGGCGACTGATGTGCCGGCCAGGTGTTCCTGTTTTCCTCTGTCCTCCACAAGCGGGGACGCTACTCCACAGGATGTGCACAGCGGCCCAAGGATTTGCACTTGCACGAAGTCGGTTCGCGGGTGCAGAGTCGAAACAGGGAAGGCTGGGTTGATGAAGGTTTCTGTTGAAGTTTGTCCGCTGTGTGATGGGACCGGGTGGAAGAGCGTTTCAAACGGAGCGGACCGGCGGGTGGCGCGCTGCGACTGCCGCCTCAAGGCGCGCGCGCAGACATTGCTGGCGGCGGCACGCATCCCGAAACGCTATGAACACTGTGAGTTGTCGAGCTACACCACGGATTTTCCCGGGGCAGATCCGTCGCTCGCGCTGGGACTTATTGCTGCGGCCAAGTTCGCGGAAGACTTTGAGCTTCGCGATGGTACCGGGCTCTTGCTGATCGGTAAGATCGGCACGGGCAAAACTCATCTGGCCGTGGGAATTATCAAGGAACTGATCTTGGGCAAGGGGATTCCCTGTCTGTTCTACGATTATCGCGATCTGCTGAAGCAAATCCAGAATTCCTACAATGCCTCGGTGCAGACCACCGAGTTGGACGTGCTTGGTCCGGTCTTTGAAACCGACGTGCTGGCGCTGGATGAACTGGGCGCCGTCAAGCCGACCGAATGGGTGTGGGACACGGTGAGCCTCATCCTCAACGCCCGCTACAACAACAATCGCACCACGATCATCACGACCAACTTCGAGGATCAAGCCGCGGCCGGGGCGAGTAGCTCGCTTTCCTCCGCCCGGGCCGCAGCGCGCGAGGAGACGCTGGGCGACCGCATCGGAGAACGCATGCGCTCCCGGCTGCACGAGATGTGCCGAATCACGAAGCTCGACGGGCTCGACTTCCGTCAGAAGTTCCGCAGCGCGAATTTCCGCTGAACTTTTGCGGCGGCATGGGCCCGTCCGCCATGCCAGCGGGCCGAGCATGATGCCATCCCTCGACTTCCGGCGTCCTTGCCGTGGGAGGCTTGCGGTCGGCTACCATGCGACGGGCGGAGCCGCCCCGCGGGAGGTTCGCCCATTGGCCCGCTGCACCGGGTCCCCTGGCGGTCGAGTTCTTCACCCAGCTGCTGCACCGAATTCTGATACTCCCCCTGCCGGGCGCGCCCTGTCGATAAACTTCGGCGAAAGGCCCCGCCAACCGCTGCGTGCCTCGCGGGCGGATTCCGTCTAGAATTCCAGTGTGCTGCCTAACCGGCTTGAGTTCGATGCAGGCCGCGACCATGAGCTCTTCGCCGCCATCCCGGCGGGCTCCGCGATCTTCCTTCTGCGTGGAGAGGGCGGCGCGGAGCCTTACGTCAGCAAAACCGCCAACCTGCGGCGACGCTTGCTTCGGCTGCTGGGCTCTCCCGAAGAACGCTCGAAACGGCTGAATCTGCGCGGCCTGGTCCGCTGGATCGAATACGCGACCACCGGTTCGGACTTCGAATCCGGGTTCTTGCTCTACCGGCTCCTGCGCAGCACCTTTCCGAAGACTTATGCCGATCGGCTGCGGCTGCGTTTCGCGCCCCTGGTGAAGCTGCACATGGAGAACGAATATCCGCGGGCTTCCGTCACGACGCGTCTGGGTCGCAGAAATGGCAAGTCGTTCTATTACGGTCCTTTTCCGTCGCGTGTGGCTGCGGAAAAGTTTGCCAACGACTCGCTCGACTTCTTCAAGATGCGCCGTTGTGTGGACGACTTGCATCCGGACCCGGCGTTTCCAGGCTGCATCTACTCGGAGATGAAGATGTGTCTGGCGCCATGCTTCAAGGGTTGCAGCGATGATGAATACCGCGCGGAAGTTGCGAGCGTGCAGGCATATCTCGACACTGGCGGCCAGTCGCTGGTGCGCGAGATTTCTCACCAACGCGACGAGGCCTCGAACAAACTCGACTTTGAAAATGCCGCGGCGCAACACGCGCGCCTGGACAAACTGAAGCCGGTACTCGGCCAGTTGCCGGAGATCGTTCATCGTTCGGATCTGCTCACGGGGCTCATCGTGCAGCCTTCCGCACAGAAAGAGTCGGTCGCGCTCTTTCCTTTCGAAGTCGGTTGCATCGCGGGCCCGGTGGCGTTTTCTATCCAGTCACCCGAGCACACAAAGTCGCAATCGATGGAGTCGCGAATCCAGCAGGCGCTCGACGCCGCGCCCCCTCCACAGGCCAGGACCGCGCTGGAGTTGATGGAGCACTTGGCAATTTTGAAACGATGGTATTACCGGGGCACGCGGGTCGGCGAAGTCTTCTTTGCAGACGACAAGGGCGTGCTGCCGATGCGCCGGATTGTGCGGGGCATCTCCCGCGTGTATCGCGGAGAAAAACCGGAAGCCGAAGGGATGGCTCCGGGAGGCGCTGGTCCGGGCTAGAAGATTTCAACATCCCGACTGCGAGGAGAAATGAAAACCAGCCAAGATCACAGCCTCCGCCAGCACCTTCTCTACGTTTTGAAAGGGGGTGGGGCGCACGCCAAGTTCGAAGACGTGATGGGAGACTTCCCCGCGAAATTGCGCGGCAAGAAGGTCTCCGGGCTTCCCTACACCGCCTGGATGCTGCTCGAACACATCCGGATCGCGCAGCGGGACATCCTGGAGTTCAGCCGCGACTGCAAACACGTTTCCCCGGAATGGCCGGCCGCCTACTGGCCGGGAGAAGCTCCCCCGAATCGAGCAGCCTGGACCGGCAGCATCAAGAACTTTCAAAGGGACCTGAGAGCCATCGAGGCCCTGGTTGCCAATCCGAAGACTAACCTGTACGCCCCGCTTCCCTGGGGTGAACCACAGCAGACGGTGCTGCGCGAGGCGCTCCTGGTCGCGGATCACAACGCTTATCATCTGGGGCAGATGGTTGCCTTGAGGAGGCTGTTGGGCGCCTGGAAGGAATAGGTCGATTGGGAACGCCATCGTTTGTCTTGCCCTCGACAGGCGCCGGGGGAGAAGTTCTGACGAAGCGTGTCTTCTTCCGCGCGCAGCTCTGCGCACAGAACTCCCTCTGTGTCTCTGTGGCGGACTTGTTGAACTCGCCGCAGATGGAGTCTTTCGATTCGGCAAGGTCATCGACCCGTGCGCCATCCTCCGCACGACCGCAGGGCGGGAACCGCCCAGAAAGTCTTCCAGCCAGCGGCTTAGGGAGTCCGGGGTCACGTCTGGATGGTTCGGGTGGAAGAGCCCATCTGCCCGTCACCAACGAACATCCGGCGATATGGACCGGACTGACAGGTGTGGGATAATTAGAATTACACCGAAGAGCCGGAGTCTCTGTCCGGACCTGGGGCATCCAATAAACGTGACTCACGAACAATTTTTCTTTCAGCACTATGGCCTGACGCAGCCGGATCTCGAACGCTATCTGGCCGCCGCGCTCTCCGCAGGCGGAGATTATGCCGACCTGTATTTTGAGTACCTGTCGTCCACCTCGTTGATGGTGGATGAGAGCATGGTCAAGTCGGCTTCGCAGGGCATCTCGGCCGGGTGTGGCATACGGGTGGTTTCCGGCGAACGCACGGGATACGCGTATACGGACGACCTGTCGCCTGAGCGCATCCTGCACGCATCGCGGACGGCCGCCCTGATCGCCAGCGGCCCGGCCAAAACGCCGTCGGTCGGTTTTCAGAAGAAGGCCGCCCGCAGCCTCTATCCGGTCACGCTTCCGTCGGTGGATGCGGAAATTAGCGCAAAAGTTGAACTCGTCATGCGCGCGGATACGGCTGCCCGCGCTTACGATGCGCGCGTTAAGGAAGTGCGCGCGAGCTATGCGGACGAGCTGCGCAACATTCTGATCGTCACCTCAGATGGCGCCTTCGCCGAGGACTCCCAGCCTCTGGCCCGCATGAACGTCTCCTGCATCGCCAAGACCGAGCAGCAGTCCGGGCGCGCCAGCTCGGGTGGCGGCGGCCGCGTCGCTCTGGACTTTTTCTTCGGCGAAAAGACTCCCGAATACTTTGCGAAAGAAGCTGCGCGGCAGGCCATTTTGCAGCTTGATGCGCGGGAAGCGCCGGCGGGCGAGATGGAAGTCGTGCTCGGTCCGGGCTGGCCTGGAGTGCTGCTGCACGAAGCTGTGGGGCATGGCCTCGAGGCGGACTTCAATCGCAAGAAGACGTCGGCCTTCGCCGGGCTGATTGGACGAAGAGTGGCAAGCGAGAAGTGCACGGTCGTCGACAACGGCACCATGCCTTGGCGTCGCGGCTCACTCAACGTGGACGACGAAGGGGAACCGACGCAAGAGACCGTCCTGATCGAGAACGGAATTCTCAAGGGCTATCTGAGCGATAAGCTTTCTTCCAGGCTGATGGGCATCGCCGACACCGGCAACGGAAGGCGCGAGAGCTATGAGCATATTCCCATGCCGCGCATGACCAATACTTACATGCTCGCGGGCGACGATAACCCCGAAGACATCATTCGCTCGGTGAAGCATGGCGTCTATGCGGTGAACTTCGGGGGCGGGCAAGTCGATATCACGAACGGGAAATTCGTGTTCTCGGCGTCGGAAGCCTACCTGATTGAGGACGGCAAGATCACCGCTCCGATCAAGGGCGCTACACTGATCGGCAATGGTCCTGATGTTCTGACCCGCGTCTCCATGGTCGGCAACGACCTCAAACTCGACGAAGGAGTCGGCACCTGCGGCAAGGACGGACAGGCCGTGCCCGTGGGCGTCGGGATCCCAACCATTAAGATCGATCGCCTGACGGTCGGCGGCACCGCCAAGAAAGATACGGGCGGGTTCATGCAGTAACGCTCTCAATTCACCAGGGAGACGCAGCGGCTCGAAGAAAATCTGCTTCCCTGCGCAACCGGATCCGGAAGTCTGCTTTACCTCAGCGATCTCTCGGGGAAACGATTTGAACAACCATGCCAGAAACTGAACTCGAAACTCGAAGCCCGAAAGTCGAAACTGATCTCCGCGAACTCGCGCAGGATACCGTCCGCCGCGCCATGGCCGGCGGCGCAACCGCGGCGGAAGCCGTGGTGCGCGAAGGGGATGAGTTCTCCACCAGCGTTCGCCTCGGGCAGGTTGAAACGCTGAAAGAGGCTGGATCGCGGGCCATCGGAGTTCGCGTCTTCTTCGGCAAACGCGCGGCCAGCACGTATTCCAGCGATTTCTCGCGCGAGGGACTCGACCGCATGCTCAAGTCGGCTCTTTCGCTCGCGAAGATTACCTCCGAAGATCCCTTCGGAGGAATCCCGGACGCCGCGCAACTCGGTTCGCTGTCCGGGGATCTGGATCTCTACCACCAGGACGTGTATTCCCTTCCGGGGCCGGACCGCATTGAATACGCGCGCCGGGCCGAGAAGGCGGCGCTCGATTACGACCCGCGCATCAAGAACTCCGAAGGCGGGTCCTTTGATGCCGCCACCGGACACAAAGTGCTGGCAAACTCGCACGGGTTTGTCGGAGAGTATCGCCGCTCCTATTGCTCGGTAGCCGCGATTCCTATTGCGCAGGACGAAAAGGGAGGCATGCAGCGCGACTACTGGTTCTCGGTAGCACGAAACCTGGGACGGCTGGATCCTCCGGAACATGTCGGCCGAATCGCTGCCCAGCGCACCATTCGCCGCCTGGGAGCGCGCAAGGCAAAAACCGCGCAGGTGCCCATCATCTTCGATCCGATGGTGGCAGCCTCGATCCTTGAGCACATCTTTGAGGGGGTGAACGGGGACTCCGTGTATCGCGGAGCTTCGTTCCTGGCGGGCAAACTGGGGCAGAAGATCGCCGGCGAGAACGTAACGGTCGTCGATGACGGCACCATCCCCGGCGGCTTTGGTACCAGCCCGTTCGATGGGGAAGGCATTCCGACCCGGCGCACCCTGGTGATCGAGAATGGTGTGCTGAAGTCGTATCTTCTGAATACTTACACCGCGAAGAAGCTGGGCCTTCAGACTACCGCGAATGCTTCGCGCGGGCTCGCCGGAACTCCTGGCATCGGCCCGGGCAATTACTTCCTCGAGCAAGGGACGAAGACGCCCAAGGAGATCATTGGGGAGGTGAAGGAAGGCCTTTACGTTACCGAGTTTCTCGGGCACGGGGCAAACCTGGTGACCGGGGACTATTCCCGCGGCGCTTCGGGGCTGTGGATTTCTGGCGGAGAACTTGGGTATCCCGTGGAAGAGATCACGGTGGCGGGGAATTTGAAGGAAATGTTCTTCAACATCTCGGAAATCGGGAATGATCTGGAGTTCCGGGGATCAGTGGCGTCTCCGACCATTCGCATCGACGGGCTTACCGTGGGCGGAGAATAGTTTTTTTCACCCCGGAGACGCAGCCGCAGAGAGGCAGGGGCACAGAGGCAGGGGCGCATGAGAAAGAACGTTGCGTTTCCAAATTTGCGTGGCGCCCGCTGAGTCTCTCGGCTTCTCCGCCGTGAACAGTTGGGCTCCGATCCCCGATAGTACAATCCCACCATGGGCGGATTCATCCAGCCGAATCCAACGACGGAAGGACGCGAAACCAACTTGCGTGCCATTGGCATCGCCATCGCTGTCGTCGCTGCGATCATTGGTGTGCTGTTTCTTATCTCGCGTACGGAGCAGAAAGCCCCCACCCGTCCGCATCCCTACGTTGCCAACGTGAAACTGTCGGATCCCAAGATGAGTGCTAAAGAGAATTTTGTCGGCGCGACGGTTTCCTATGTCGACGGTACCGTCACCAACTCCGGGAACCAGACCGTGACTCGCGTGGTGGTCGAAGTCACATTTCGAGACTCGATCGGTCAACTTGCCCAGCGAGAAACCGATCCGCTGCACGTTCTCCAGATCAGCGGCCCTTACCCGGATGCGGTTGACGTAAGCCTGTCGCCGCTCGCGCCGGGACAAAGCAAGCCGTTCCGACTCACCTTCGAAAGTATTTCCGCGCAGTGGAACCACGAATATCCGGAGTTGAAAGTCACCGATGTGACCGTGAAGTAGACTGGGTCTTCGGTGATGTTGTGGGGTGGTGGCCCCGGTCCGTCGGAACCAGCGCAGGAGGCCAAGTGAGAGTTCAGCCTTCTTCCCTCCGGGGCTTCTAAAGCCCTTGGTTGAGCAGGGGAAGGCGGGGCTGAAGCCCGCCCTTTCAAAACGACTGAAAACTCATCCTCAACCTTGCCGGGCCCAATCGTGCGGAATCTGCACTTCTCTCGGTGCCCGGTGCTCGCAACTCCGGTACTGACCCCTCCGTTACAATGTCCTCGTGCCAGAAGCCCGACCATTCCGGCTGACGGAGTCTGTAAAAGCTGCGGGTTGAGCGTCCAAGCTGAGTCCGGCGGCGCTGGACACAGTGCTTGGGAAATTAGCCCGGCAACAGGACTCGAATGTGCTAGTCGGCTTCGATCACGCCGACGACGCCGGCGTGTATCAAATCGCGCCTGACATGGCGCTCGTGCAGACGGTCGACTTCTTCACCCCGATCGTCGACGACCCTTACGCGTTCGGTCAGATCGCGGCTAGCAATGCTTTGAGCGACGTCTATGCCATGGGCGGACGGCCGCTCACGTCCCTGGCGATGGTTTGTTTCCCGGAAAAAGGGGACTTGAACGTTCTGGAACGCATCCTCGCTGGTGGCCTTTCGAAGATGATCGAGGCGCGGTGCACGGTGGTTGGCGGGCACAGTATCCGCGATGACGAGACCAAGTTCGGGTACTCCGTCACGGGTGTGATTCATCCGAAGCACGTTCTTGCCAATGCCGGGGCGGTGCCCGGCGATCGCCTGCTTCTCACCAAGGCACTGGGCACGGGCGTCATCTCGACGGCGATCAAGAAGGGTACGGCGCGACCCGGGTGGATCGA
>DASQPN010000160.1:0-13364 GCA_035643915.1 Terriglobales bacterium
ATCTGCCAGCCAACGTCCACCTTCCGACTTCGATGAGCCGAGCCGCGCTCGATCCCATGCTGCCGCCGATGCCGGCTCCCGCGAGCCGCGCCGCGCTCGATCCCATGCTGCCGCCTCTCCCGGTTCACCCGGCCGGTTCCGGATCGCAGGTGAACCTGGCGTCGGCCAGCCCGTCCAAGGCGCTTTTGCCGCACTCCAAGCCGGAAGACATCCACGTGCAGGTAGAAGCGCCCTTTGTATTCCGCAGACCCGATCCGGCCCCAGCCGGAGCCTTGGTCCAAAGCGCGCGAGAGGTTACGCCCCGACCCGCGGATCCATCGGCGGCGAAACTGGATCCAACCGCGCCCTTGCCCTCAGCACCACCGCCGCCCAAGCCTGCTGATCCAGTTCCATCCGAACCAAAGAAGGCAGAACGCCGCGGGTTCTTTGGCAGGGTGAAGGGATTTTTCTCGACTGTCTTCCGCTAGAAATCCGCCGTAGAGACACAAAAGCCTTCGCCGCCGGAATGCCGCGACAAAGGCCAGACTGTGTAGATCCCAAAACCCCCAACAGGCCTTGAACCGCAAGCCCTGAGGCCCAAAACCTAATCCCTTCGGAGGACCTTCCCGATGGGCGCGGCCTTTTCACGGGCGGCATCACGCAGTTCTTCTGCCCATTCGGTGGTGCGCTCGACCGCACCCTGAACGTGGTCCTTGGCGTCTTCCGACCAGTCCTGCAGCGTGTCGCGGGCGTCGTCATATTTCCGGCGCAGATCCTTGCGCATCTGCTTCCCGCTGGTGGGCGCAAACAGCAGCGCGACCAACGCTCCCGCACCCAGGCCAATCATCAAGAATGTGACGGCCGTACCGACGCTGCTCTTGTCCGACGATTCGTATTTTCCAATCTTCATAAAGGCCACCTTCTCTCGGGCATCGAACCGACGCGCATGAATCCACCCACCCGCCCCTGTATTCTAGTCTTCGAGAGCCTGCCCCACCTAGGATTTCGCCGTGGCAAAAAGGGTTGGCTTCGTCCTGGGCCTCCGTTTCGGGAGAATTACCCGGTTCCCAACGAGCCTCAACTCCGTGTAAACTAAGGCCTTTGATTCCCGTGTCCGGCGAACCTGTGGCTGGTCCCGCCATTCGCCGGTTCCATCGATCGCGATTTTTCGAGGAGACTGTCAGCCGCAATGTCGATTCCTGCCACCCAACTCCGCCCCGGCATGATCATCAAGCACAACAATGATCTGCACTCCGTGTTCAGCGTGGAGCACCGCACGCCGGGCAATCTGCGCGCCTTCATTCAGGCCAAGCTGCGCAACCTGCGTACCGGCGCCATGTTCGAGCACCGGTTCCGTTCTCCCGACCCCATCGAGAAAATCACGGTGGACGAGGTCAACATGGAGTTCCTCTACAACGACGGGGACGACTACTACTTCATGAACACCGAAAACTATGAACAGACCCACCTCACGCGGGACACGCTGGGGGACGCGGTGGAGTACCTGACCGGCAACCTGCAGATCAAGGTGGAATTCTTCGACGGCAAAGCGGTGGGCATCGAACTGCCGCAGACGGTGGTGTTGACGGTCGTCGAGACCGAGCCCGGCTTGAAGAGCGCGACCGCGTCCAGCGTGACCAAGCCGGCCAAGACTGAGACCGGGCTCATCGTGCAGGTTCCGCCTTTCATCAACGAAGGCGAAAAGATCAAGGTGGACACCGCCGAAGGCATGTACCTTTCGCGGGCATAGGGACGACATAGGAACCAGGAGTGAAGGCGCGGCTTGCCGCGTCGGGCGTTTCCCTGCAGCGAACTTCAAAACCAAACCCCATGGTTAGCGCCGAGAAATCCGTCGAAGCCCGTCGTTTCCTGGTTCGCGGACGTGTGCAGGGCGTCGGTTTCCGCTGGTTTGTCGAGAGAGAAGCCCGCATTCTCGGCGTCGCAGGATGGGTGCGCAACAACGCGGATGGCGCGGTCGAGGTTCTCGCACAAGGGACGCGAGCGCAGCTCGCGGGATTGCGGGATCGCTTGCAGCAGGGCCCGCGCGCGGCCCGGGTCGACGACGTAGAGGAATCCGAAGCCAATCTGATGCAAGGTCTGACAACGTTCCGCATCGAAGGAGCCTGGTGATGTCCCCATCGGGGCTGAATTCCGACCAACTGAAGAAGCAAATCCGTGAAGTCCCCGACTTCCCCAAGCAGGGGATCCTGTTCTACGACATCACCACCCTGCTGAAGGACAAGGCAGGTTTTGCGCGACTCATCGATCTTTTCTCCGAGCACTACATCGGCAAGCAGATTGACCTGATTCTCGGCATGGAGGCACGCGGGTTCATCTTCGGACCAGCGCTCGCCTATCGACTGAACGCAGGGTTTGTGCCGGTACGCAAGCCGGGCAAGCTTCCGGCTGCGACCGCACGAGTGGAGTACGATCTCGAATATGGGAGCAACGCGCTGGAGGTGCACAAAGACGCCATCGAGAAGGGCCAGCGCGTTCTGATTGTGGACGATCTGCTGGCTACGGGCGGCACCGCGGAGGCAACCGCGAAACTCGCCGCGTCGCTCGGCGGGCAGATCGCCGGCCTTGGCTTTGTGGTAGAACTCGATTTCCTGAAAGGCCGCGACAAACTGAAGCCGTACGATGTGTTCTCACTGCTCCATTACGATCGCTAGAACTCGAGCCCCCCAAAAAACTCGAGCCCCCAAGAACCGCTGTCTGCGCTGGGCGTTATCCTCGAGCCCTGAAGCCCGGTCCGCCGAGACTCAAGAACGCGGCCATCGATCGCGCCCGTCTGCCCGCGATCTCCACAGCGCCGCCGCACGCACGAGTGGTTGCTCAGCGGCGGGCTCAGTGCTCGACTGAGAACCGTGCTGGGGCGAGTTCCCGAGCACGATCCCCGATCGTAAGAATCGCCAAGCCCGGCGAACCAGATGGCGGACGGTGGCGTCTGGCAACGATACGGAAAAAACGGATGCAGGAACTGGCCCTGATCCGATCCGGTGGCACGGCGGATACCAAGTCGCACTCGAACTGGACAAGACCGCGCTGAGGCGGGAGTTCGAAGAGCGTCTGGCGGAGTGCGGGAGGTTGGCCTTTCGGGTGGCGCGGGGTGTTTTGCGAAACGGCGCCATGGCCGAAGAGGCCTTGCCGCAAGCCCACCGGAGCTTCGACCGTCTTCGTGACCGGTCCCGGTTCCGACCTGGGGTGGTGCGGATTACGTTTCTCCTGGCTTTGGACCCGGCGCGCACTTCGCGACGGCGCGAGCAGCCTGAAACGCTGTGGGCGGTTGCCGCGCCCCGACCGACGGCCGAAGACCTGGCGGCCTCCAGCGAATTCGTACGACGACTGGACGACTGGAGGAGGCCATGGAGACCTTTCCGGAAAAGTCCCGGTTGGTTCTTCGGCTGTCAACGATGGACGGTCATTCGCTCGAAGAAGTGGCAGAGCTGCTCCAAGTGGAAGTCACGCTCAACCTCATAAAATAGGCGCTTTGGCGAATGGGTGTGGGGTCGTCGAAGGCCGGCGAGCCCACAAGCTGTGTCCTTACGGTTTGAATCCGACGCTCTGCCAGAGTGGACGGGAGTCGTACAGCGTCCCGCCGCTCACGACCTTCTCGACCTTGCGGATGTTGCGAATCGACTCGAGCGGGTTGCCGCCCAGCACGATGAGGTCTGCTTTCTTCCCGACCTCGACCGTACCCCATTGCTTGGCAAGACCCATGACCTGCGCCGGGACAAGCGTGGCTGACTGAATCGCCTCGAGCGGCGTCATGCCCGCCTCGACGTACAGTTCGATCTCGCGATGAAGGCTGTGGCCGGGCACCGCCTGGTCCGTCCCCGCCACCACGGGCACGCCCGCCCGGTGCAGTTGACCGACAATCTCCAGGTATTTCCGGAATATCTTCTGCCCGAGTTCGATCATCTCCGGTGACTCGCCGGCGCCAATGTCGGCGAGCTGCGCCGCCAATTCGGGAGCCACTTTCTTCACTCCAGGCTCGAGGCTTTCGTAGGGGCGGTTCGGGGACGGCGTGAACAGCTCCGCCACGGCCAAGGTGGGGTCCACCACGGTGCCGTGCGCCTTGAGAAACTGGACGGCTTTACGGCCGGCGGGGGAATTCACATCGAGCGCCGCCGCCGCTTGCATGCCCTGGATACGGGTGGGTTTCTCGGACGACTTCCCTTCTTGAGTGATCCCCTCGGCGATGAACTCGATGTGATTGATCTGGTCCATGCCCGCTTCGACCGCCTGGTACACGTTCATTCCTTCCGGAACGTGCCCGGTCACGCTCATCCCCAGGCGATGCGCGTCGGTGGCTACCGCGGCCACGTTGTCGCGCGTCATCGAGCTGTAGATCTTCATCTGCTGGAAGCCAGCATCGTGGTAGCGTTTCACCCACTCCTCGGCCTGCTGCGCGTTGTCCACGCGCTGCACACCGATCGCGGCCGGAGCGCTGCCATCGACGACGCCCGCCAGCAGCAGTCGCGGGCCCAGCCCGTTGCCGTCGCGAATCGCGTCCCGCACCGCGGTGATGAACTCGAACTCGTTTCCGCAATCTCGTACCGTCGTTACGCCCGCCGCCAGGTAGACCGGTCCCCACTCCACTTGTTCGAAGTGGGCGTGCATGTCCCACAAGCCCGGCAGGATGGTCTTTCCTTTGGACTCCACGACCGTCGCGTCCTTCGGGATGGGGACGCTTTTGCGGGGTCCGGCCGCCAGGATGCGGTCGCCGTCGATCACGACCACCGAGTCGGTCACCGGAGCGCGCCCAGTGCCGTCGATCAGGGTCGCACCCCGGAACGCGAGTTTGCCGGTGCGTCGTCCCGGAAAATGCTTCGCGATGTCGGCCAACACCGCCATCTGGTCGCTGCCCGCGCGTGCCACCAATGCGGGCAAGGCCAGCTCGAGCCCTTCGCGCATTGCCTCGAAGTGGTCGAACTCCGCGTCCACCGTCACCACGGCCGCCAGGTTCTTCTCCGGGTCCAGCCACACGGTCTCCCGCCCCCAGATCAGTCCAGACACGCTGTAACGCTCCAGGCGCACGGGCTTGCCATCCTTTTGAACCTGGTCGCTGCCTCGGTGCTGGATCTTTACTTCTCCCGAGGGGAAGGTCTTCAGCGTCTCCGGCGATCCGTGCGCCAGCCAGTAACGCATCAGCATCATCTGTAGCGCGCTGGGAGCGTAGCCAGCGATCAGGAAATAGCGCTCGGGACGGGGTTCCTCGTGCTCGGCCTTGTCTTCGCGGATGTGGATTCTGTCGCCCTGAACCGCGAGAGCGTCATCGATCGCGGTGGTCCGCGCCGTCTTACCCTTGAGTTCCAGCTTCTGCGGCGTGAGGTCCGCGGCGAACTCGACCTTGGCCGCCAGCGGCACCTCGGTGAAGCGATCCTTGCATTTGAAATCCGAGATAAGGACCAAGGTCGAGCCGCTCTGCTGGATCTGATAGCTCTCTTCTCCGATGGCCTGCTCAAACTTGTGCAGCCGGAACTTGCCCTGCTCGACGACCTGTGCCGGGGGAGAGCTTTCGGCGGCGGCATTCCGAGAGAGCTGACCGCTGGGCGGTTGCCGAACCGCGGTCATGGCAAGCAGGAAACATCCGGCGAACCTCAGAAGCGGGAGAGGTCGGATCAATCGGCCACCTCCAAGGGAGGCCCGATTCTAAACAACGCGCCGAGCCGGGCGGGCCATGGCTCCGCGGTTCGTGTTCCCGTGTCTTCTATTCTTCCTGATCCGTCTCGGTAACAAAGTCGGTCCCCAGATTTCGGGCAAACGGATCCGTGGAGGAGTCAACCAGGACTTCCAGATTGGAATCCAGATCGCCTGCTTCTCCCGTCCCTTTCTCCGCCTTGCGCTGACTCTTGCGTTCTGCTTTTTCGCGCTGCTTGTCCTGCCGCGAGCGCTCTTTCTGGCGCTTGGTGAAACTCGAACGGCCTCTTCCTGACATCCATACCTCCAAGGGCACACTTGTGCTCCGGACCGGGTCTGGTCCGCGTGATTATGCTGCGTCATCGTTGGCGTTAAATGGAAACCTACCAGCGCGGTTCGCGAGGCTGCCGGGCGTGCCCGCGATAATCGTCGCGGCCTCCGCCATCACGGCCTCCGCGACCGCCGCCTCCGGCACCCCCAAAGCGGCCCCCGCGCGCGCCGCTGCCGCCGCTGCTTTTCTCTTTCGGGCGCGCCTCGTTGACCTTCATCGGACGGCCGCCCAGATCACTGCCATCCAGGGCCGCGACGGCCTTGTCGGCTGCGCCGGCATCCGTCATTTCCACAAACGCGAACCCGCGCGAACGCCCGGTATCACGATCCGTTACAACGCTGACTCGCTCGACTGCGCCGTGCGGCTCGAATAGCGCGCGCAGTTCAGCTTCGGTAGTGCTATGCGGGATGTTGCCGACAAACAAGTTCTTCATGGTGTTTCCTTCTCGTTGGGATCATTCGCAGTGCTCAATACTTCAGGAACGGGGGACAATTCGGGCTCGCCTTTCGCCGGAGCGGAATGCTTTTTGACCGCGTCCGCCCACGACCAGCGTTCTCGCTTTCCCACGGGAAGGACTGCATCCATGGGTACGCTCTTCAAACGCGGATCCTTCAGAGAGCGCGTGGCTGCAATCCGCCAGGAGGCCTCCAGAAACCCATAGCGCCGCGGCAGGAACTCGCACGCGCTGGTGAATAACGAGGCCACCATCTCACTCCACATGCCATTGCGCGTCCCGTCCGGCAAAGGAAGGCCGGTGTCTGCGCCCGGGGAGGCTCCCAGATATTCCGGCTTGCCCACCAGGAATGCGAGCCTTTGCGGGGGCTTGGCGCCTTGCATCTCGGTGCAGAAATCCTCAACATTGCGGGGATCGCGCTTTACGTCCAGCAGCACGAGATTGTAGCAGTCGGCCTGCCACAGCGAACGAGCCTCACTGATGTCGGCAGCACAATCCACTTCGATGCCCATTTTCCGCAGCACTTTGGCGCGCAGATCCCGCTTGGTAGCGTAACTATCGACCAGCAGGATTCGCTTCTTCTGGGGCGCAGCGGGTCCCATCGACGCCGGTACATTACTCATGAGCTGCGCCGTTTCGCTGGCTGACGGCAGCTCGGGGACTCGGCTTCGGTGACTGGACGGCCGCTTCGTTCTCGCTGTGGATCCGGGCGTACATCACCCGATTCCGCATACGCCGCTGGATCTTCTGCTTCCGCAGGCGGTGGAACCTCGATTTGTCGCCGTTGATTCCGGACATGATTTCTCCTGCGGATCCTCGGTCTTTTAGTCTTTCCAGCGCACGCACGGCAGGGCACAGTTCCCGAGCGGGGTCTCAAGGCTCCCGATCGAGCAGGACTGTGACATGGGACGCGCCTTCTTTCGGGTGGTCCTCTCAATCGCGAAGGCGCAAATTCAATAACCTTTGAGATGTGTCTTCGTGGTTAAGTCCTCACTCCACTATACGCGTATCGGCGCGGAATCCCTAGCGGGACTGAATGGCGGAAGATAGACGGGGTGAGGCGCTCGATGAACCGAAGATGGCGAAGCTCGATACCCGGCATTGTTCTCTGGACCTTGCTTTTAGTCGGGAAAGTCCAGCCTTGCGCGCAAGGCTGGACTCAAACTGGCCCACCACCCGTTCTTTCTTGGGCGGCTCGGCGCTCGCGGTTGGCGGCAGGGACGGGCCCCATCGTGCCGCCTGGGGGCCACCTTCCGCGGAATTCGCTAGCGAAAAGGCTTGCCTTCTGGTAGCGTGTGACTCGCGTTTGATCAGAATCGGTTGTGAGCAGCAACGAGCTTTACAGCTAGTACCTGCCCTGCAGTACCCTCCGACTCCTTCCAGCGTAAAATTCACTGAAAGGTATTTGAACAAGACATTATGGAACAAGGAACAGTAAAGTGGTTTAACGACGCCAAAGGTTACGGTTTCATCAGCCGCCAGAGCGGCGAGGATGTCTTTGTGCACTTCTCCGCGATCCAGGCGGGTGGTTTCCGCAGTCTGCAGGAGGGTCAGAGCGTGGAGTTCCAGGTGACGAAGGGGCCCAAGGGTCTACAGGCCGAGAACGTACGGCCTCTGTAACAACATCAAAATCTGGTGTCAAAAGGCTCTGGCCAAACGCCGGAGCCTTTTTCGTGGGCTGAAAATGCCGCGAACGGAATCTCCGTTCGGTGGTGCGCCGCGAGCTAATTCGTCAACGTGATGTAGATCCCGAGCGCGACGCCGTACAGGCCCAGGCTGACCCGCCGCAAGGCCATCAGGCCCAGAACCGCTTACCAGTTCAATTCACTTTCTTCTTCGCTCCGAGATTCCATCTCCATGGATCCTCCTTCACTCTTACTCTTAGGGGGGAGTGCTGTCTCAATTTTCCAGAGCGAAGTGGGCGCGAAGGACCCGCTGCCAGGACAGGGGCGTCGGCCCGGAGGAATGCAGGCTCGCTGCCATCCTCCGTCCGCAGGCTCGAAGGCGGAGAACCAGAGACTTGTGCGACGAAGCATCCTGGAGCGATCCGGGGCTCGTTCGAGTTCTCGCACGATTCCCCGCGCAAGTTCAAAAATCCAAAATTCGCACGCCTGCCCGGTTCAAAAATCGAGTGGCAAAACTTACGCGCGCTGCTCGCCTGAGAGGATAGAAGTCATCGAGCGGGGCGGCGCCCTGAAATCATGATGTTCCTACATCAGCAATCCCCTGGCTTACTGTTGGCCGAGGCTGGTCTGGGTGGCCCGGTCGACCTCACCCATGGCCTCCCGCCCCCATGGGCGAGTGGATTTCGTAAGGGCCGAGTTTTGTTCCGAGCGGCCCGACTCACGGTTGACGGGGATTCTAGCGTTGAAGCGCGGGGCGGCGGTGGGAAGTGAAAAGCGCAGAACGGAAGGCGTCCCCAATCCTGAGACTTCCATTCACGCCGCTGACGGTCATCTCCGAAAGGGAGAGTGTCATTACAGCTCTGTGGTCAGCAGCGTCGACTCTTTCGGCAGGTAACTCTTTTTACGGAACCAGTCCTCCATCGCAACTTTCAGCTCTGCCAATGGCACCTTTGCGCCGATCTCAATTAAGCCATCCGCCACGGGCAGGGTATCGTCAAAGACGCTGGCGTTGGTGAAGTTGCGCATGCTGAAGCTGTCCATCCACTTCATCGGACACGGGTGACGTTGTCCGTTCTCGTCATACTCAACCCGGATCTTGCGAGCGAACATGCTCTGATTTAATCACAGCCGGGCTCTTGCGTCCGGGCGCCGGGTTCCTTGACAGACTGCACTGCCGGATCATAGTCTGCGCAACGTCGCCTGGGATGACTCTTCATCCATCTTGAAACCGAGTTCAGACCGACAAGGCGTCCGGCACCAGGAAACGAGGAGGGTTCAAATGCTGTGGCTGCTGTGGCTCATCGTGCTGGGGTTCATCGCCGGCTGGGCGGCGGGAAAAATCATGGGGACGGGTGGCTATGGACCCGTCATGGATATTATTCTGGGCATCGCCGGTGCAATCGTCGGAGGCTTTCTGCTTCGCCTGCTGGGCCTCTATTCCTCCGGCGGCCTGATCTCGCAGATCATCGTCGCCATCATCGGAGCGGTGTTTCTCATCTGGCTGAGTCGCAAACTAAAGAAGGCTTAGGGACTCGGAGAGCAGAATCTAGTTCCTTTTCGCCGCCCGCAGCCGCTGGGCCAGGCCTTCGACCTCGGCCTTCAATCCCTCGGGCAGATGCTGGCCGAACTGTGCAAAGTGCTTCTCGATCAGCGGGACTTCTTCGAACCATCCCTCGACATCGACGCTGAGCACTTTGGCGAGGTTTTCCGGCGGAAGATCCAAGCCCCGGGTATCGAGGTCGGCCAGTTCGGGGAGTCGCCCGATGGGGGTGTCGACTGCGGGCACCTTGCCGTCGCAACGCTCGAAGATCCACTTCAGCACGCGGCTGTTTTCTCCGTATCCCGGCCAAAGGAACTTGCCGTTCTGGTCCGTGCGGAACCAGTTCACGTAGAAAATCCTGGGCAGCTTGCTGGCATCGGAGTGCTGTCCGATCTGCAGCCAGTGGCTGAAGTAATCGCCCATGTTGTAGCCGCAGAAGGGGAGCATGGCCATCGGATCGCGCCGCAGCTGCCCCACCCTTCCGCCGGCTGCCGCCGTGGTCTCGCTGCTGGCTGTGGCACCCAGGAATGTCCCGTGCTGCCAGCTGAACGCCTGGTTCACGAGGGGGACGATTCCGGCGCGCCGCCCGCCGAATAAGATCGCATCGATGGGTACTCCCTTAGGATCTTCCCACTCGGGCGCAATCGACGGGCACTGGGCCGCGGGCGTTGTAAACCGTGAGTTCGGATGCGCAGCCTTGCGGCCCGACTCCGGCGTCCAGGGCCGCCGCAGCCAGTCCATTAGCTGCGCGGGCTTTTCATCGGTCATCCCTTCCCACCAGATATCGCCGTCGAAGGTCATCGCGCAATTGGTAAAAATGGAATTGCGGGCCACCGTCTGCATCGCATTCCGATTCGACTTCAAGCTGGTGCCCGGCGCCACCCCAAAGAATCCGGACTCCGGATTGATCGCGTACAGCCGCCCGTCCGCGCCGAACTTCATCCAGGCGATGTCGTCGCCAATGGTCTCCACCTTCCAGCCTGGGATGGTCGGAATCAGCATGGCAAGGTTGGTCTTGCCGCACGCCGAGGGGAACGCCCCGGTCATATACTTCACCCGGCCCGCGGGGCTGGTCATCTTGAGGATGAGCATATGCTCCGCCAGCCATCCCTCGTCGCGCGCCTGCACCGATGCGATGCGCAGCGCGTGGCATTTCTTCCCCAGCAGGGCGTTGCCGCCGTAGCCCGACCCATAGGACCAGATCTCGCGCTCGTTCGGGAAGTGGCAGATGTATTTATGCTCCGCGTTGCATGGCCAGGCGGCATCCTGGTCATTCGGTCCCAGCGGCGCGCCCAGGGAATGCACCCCTCGGACAAACTCCCCGTCGGCTCCGAGCACATCCAGCACGGGCGTCCCCACGCGCGCCATGATGTGCATGCTGGCCACCACGTAGGGAGAATCGGTAATCTGGACCCCGATTTTCGCAATCGGCGACCCGACCGGGCCCATGCTGTAGGGAATGACATACAGAGTGCGGCCCAGCATCGCGTTGTTGTACAGGCCCCGTAGCTTCTGCTTCATGGTCTCGGGGTCTTCCCAGTTGTTGGTGGGTCCGGCTTCTTCTTTGGTGGGCAAGCAGATAAATGTTCGGTCTTCCACCCGGGCCACGTCCGCGGGGTTTGACCGGACGAGGATGCTGTTCGGGCGCTTCTTCTCATCCAGGGGAAGGGCGGTGCCAGACAGGATCATCAAGCGCCGCATCGCCTGGTCTTCGCTCTGGGATCCATCGCACCAGTGGATACGGTCCGGCCGGCACATCTGCGCGACGTCTTCCACCCAGCGGGCCAGCTGCTTATGTCGGTTTTCCCGGCTGGATGTTTCCACTTCGATCGTAAGACTGGACATAAAAGCGTCTCCTGCACAAAGGACAGGCTGAAGAGAACCGGGCTGCAAGGACGGCAGACCCGGAAGCGCCCCGGTCGCGCAGAACGACCAGAGCCCAGGACGTGAACCGTTCAGAACATCGCCCATCCGTCCCACTCGGCAAACTGTTTATTGTCCCTCATCGCCCGGGACGTTTCCAAGTCAAAACCCGGTACCTTCGCTGGCGATGGGGGCAGCCGCGGGCAGGAGACCATGGGAGCAATCGGCCGGAACAGGAGGCTGGATCTCACAAGTCATTGTGATCGATGAAGTTCGCAAGGGGCGCACAGGTTGGGACCGTTAGCAAAAACGATTCGTTTAGCGAGCGGCCGCGGCCGGCAGGCCGGCGGTCGAGACCACCGCTTCGAGATGCTGCAAGGTCTGGTCTACGGTGAGGGAATACATCTCGCGTCCCACACCCTCGCCTGCTTGGAGAGCGGTTTTCAGATAGTGACCGGCGATCTCGATGGCCAGCGCATCGGTGATGAGTCTTCCGGTTTGTTTCTGATACTGGACCCAGGCGGGATGAGGCAGCGCCACCCACACCGGCCGCCCACCGACCAGAAACTTGATGTCCACGGCGTCGGCGTGGCGCGTCGCCATTGCGACCACCAGGGCCTGATACAGGCAGTGCACCGACTCTTTCGTCCAGCGGTCGGTAACCGTAAAATCGTTGTACATGGCGCCCTAAAACTATATCGTCTCAGGCAGGTTGGCGGCAAACCTGGAGGCCGACGGTTACTTCGCATTCGCCCGGATCAAGGCGTCGAGCTTCTGGAACAAAGCCGAGTTGTCCTCCCGCGGATAGGCGGCGAGGTTCGCGCGGTACACATCGAGATTGAAGCGGAAATGATTCGACGCGTTCCTTGTTCAGATCGTCCCAGTAGGCCCCGTATCGAGTCTCGCCGATGTAGTAGGCGTTGAACACCTGCTCAAACTGCCGCTTCACCGGCCATGCCAGATAGGGCTTGCCCAGGTAGAGCTTTTCGCTGGTGAGCGAAAAGCCCGCGTTGGCGCGAAATCCGAGGTTCCCTCCTTCCCGGCGCGGTTGAAGCCGTAGCAGACGAATCGCTGGCGCACGGTTTGCAAAACGTCCGTCCATTCTGTTGCCGCCGACGTGACATAGACGAGCACATAGTCGCCGTTGCCAGGCGTAGCCCGCAACACTGCCTCGCGCAAGATGGGCGGAAACAGGAACGTGTTTTTCTTCTTCACTCGCGCCCCGAAAAAAGAAATGACCAGGTATGCATCCGCTCTGGGCGTCATCAGGCGGGTCACCAGTTTCGTGGCCAGTGCTTCCTTCCGGTACTCCCGCGGATAGCGCATCTCGGTGTCGGTCAGCAAGTGCTGGTTGTCGATGACAAGGATGGGTAGGTTCAGGTTGTGGCCCCACATGACAGGAGATTGGTTCAAAGTCCGTAATCACCAGGTCGAGATTCCAGCCCTGGGCCTTGCGTCCCAGCGCGCGAACACTGCGGGCGGCTCGCGGCGCATGGACCAGATTCCGCAAGACCGTCTGGCGGTAGCGCACGCGATGACCCTGCGCTTCGAGGTGGGTGATCAGTTCCCGGGCTCGGCTGGAATGCCCCGAGCCTTCGCCGTTGACACCGTAGAGGATGTTCGCCATGCGTGGACATGACTCTAGAGCGTGCTTGGTCTGGTTGTCATCCCGAGAACGGAATTCGGCGGCTCGGGAGACGCGCTCCCGGATGACGCGCCTCCCCAGTCCGCTTGGGCGAGCGACCCGCGCGCGGCTTGACCGTGGCCTCGCCACCTGATATCAACGTCCCTTCCCCAGGAGGCAACCCTTTGTCCGCACGGCGTGCTGATCGATTCTCGGTTTCATTGTTCTTCCTATTTTTCTTTGCTCCTGCCGCACTCGCTCAGGCTCCCCAGCCTGGTCTCCGCTTCGAGATCTCGTTCCCGAAG
>DASQPN010000161.1:0-24182 GCA_035643915.1 Terriglobales bacterium
CAGGATGTAGCGATCGAGCGGCTCGTCGAGGACCAGCCACCCCAGAAACACCGCGACCACGGGATTCACGTAGGCGTAGGTGGAGACCTTGGAGCTGGGCGCATGCCGCAGCAGCCAGATGTAGGAGGTGTAGCCGATCCATGAACCGCCTACGACCAGGTAGAGCACGGCGCCGATGCCGCGAGCGCTCCAGACCACACGCGAAAAGTCACGATTGAGCACAGCGAAGATCAAGTTCGCGACTCCCGCGAACAGGACCTGCCAGGCGGTCGAGCTGAAGGGATCTTCTCCAGACTGCCAGACCATCGAGAGAACCGAGCCCAGCGCCCAACTGAACGAACCCGCCAGCAGGCTCAACGAGAGCCAAAGCTCGCGATGTCCGATCGACCCGGCGGCGGTCAGCTTCGGCCACAACAGGACGACCATGCCAACGATTCCGAGCGCCAGTCCCGCCAGACCCCGGCGCGAGATACGATGGTCGCCCAGCAGCCAGGCGTCGAGCACAAGGAACCACAACGGCGTCACCGCGATCAGCAATGCGGAAAGACCGGAAGGTAGGACTCGCTCTGCGTAGGAAAGGGTCAGGTTGCCGCCCATCAGGAGCAGCGTTCCGACCACCGCCATGTGCCAAAGCTGCCGCGGCCGGTAGTGGATCCGGCGGCCGCGGAGCCCGCAGTAAGCGAGCATCAGGATGCCTGCGATCAAAAAGCGGGTGGCACACATCAGCGCAGGAGGAAGGTGCTCCACCGCGATCGCAATACCCAGGTAGGTCGATCCCCAGAAAACGTAAACCAGCCCAAAGGCGAGGACTATACTCCAGCGATTCGGGTGTGCTTCAGTCATGGGAAGGGAAAGCAAAGGATAGCAGAGGTCCCGCGGGTCTCAGGTGTTTGGTGTCAGGCCTTAGTCAGCCTTGGGCCTTGGGTCTTGGACCTTGGGCCTTGGGCCTTGGGTTCCGGTTCTCAGACCCTGGAGCTCAGACCCGAGGGAGCTCAGACCCGAGCAGTGGCCCGATTCGGCCAGGACGATAAGCCTTACATCTGAGACGGGCGACCGAGCACCCGGGACCCGTCACCTGACGCAATGTTCGAGTTCCGCCCCTGGTCTTTTCAGGCTATAATCAACACGAAGTGCTGTAATTTCATGACCTACGAGAACCCTAATTCGCACCTGCCCGTGTGCTGGCTGCACCAGTTGGTGTGCCCGCGCCGTCATCTGGCGGTGCTGCCCTCGCAGGTTCGTCCCAGCCTTTTTGGAAGCGACTAGTTTCCGATCCTCCTGTGGAAAGTTTCTTCGGGACGTAGTCCGCGCAATCGTGGACTCAGAAGCGAACCAACCAAGCCGCCGACCCGATGCTCAAGACCCACGATTCACGACCAACAACTGCCTTGGGAGGATCCCAATGTCGACCAAAACCCTGACCGTCGGTCCGAAGATCAAGACCGCCCTGCCCGGCCCCAATGCCAAGCGCGTCCTGGCGGGCGACCACAACTACATTTCGCCGTCGTATACGCGTTCCTACCCGCTGGTGGCCAAGAGCGGACGCGGCGTGGTTGTCACCGACGTGGACGGCAACGAGTTCTTCGACTTCTCAGCCGGCATTGCCGTGACCTCGACCGGCCATTGCCATCCGCACGTGGTGGCTGCCATTCAGAAGCAAGCGGGCGAACTCATCCACATGTCGGGTACAGACTTCTACTATGAGAGCCTCGTGCAACTCGCCGAGCGTCTTTCGAAGATCGCGCCCATGCCGGGACCGCACCGGGTCTACTACGGGAACTCGGGCGCGGAGGCGGTTGAAGCGGCGCTGAAGCTGGCCCGCTACCACACCAGGCGGCAGAACATCATCGCCTTTTTCGGTGCGTTCCACGGGCGCACGATGGGGGCGCTCTCGCTGACCGCGTCCAAGCCTCAGCAGAAGCGGCGTTTTGCTCCGCTGGTGCCCGGTGTCACGCACGTGCGCTATCCCGACGTCTATCGCGGCTGCTCGGGCGGCGCGCAGGATGCGGAAGAGTTTGCGCTGGGCTGCGCGCGCTTCATCGAAGACAAGCTCTTCAAGACGACGCTTGCTCCTGAGGAAGTGGCAGCCATCTTCGTCGAGCCGATCCAGGGAGAAGGCGGCTACGTGGTCGCGCCGACCCCATTTCTCGAGGAGTTGCGGCGCATCTGCGATCGCCACGGCATCCTGCTGGTCGTGGACGAAGTGCAAAGTGGCATCGGCCGCACCGGTAGGTGGTGGGCGGTGGAGCACTCGGGGGTGCATCCGGACATCGTTTGCAGTGCGAAGGGCATTGCTTCCGGCATGCCGCTGGGCGTCACCATCAGCCGCGCCGACATCATGGACTGGGTCCCGGGCTCGCATGCTTCGACGTTCGGCGGCAATCCGGTCTGTATTGCTGCCGCTCTGGCCACGCTCGATGTGATCGAGAACGAAAAACTGCTCGCGAATTCGACCGAGGTCGGCAACCACATGCTGAAGCGGATGGCGGACTGGCCCACCAAGCATCGGCTGGTGGGTGATGTGCGTGGACGCGGCCTGATGATCGGCGTCGAAATCGTGAAGGACAAGAAGACGAAGGAATACGGGCACGACGAACGCGATCGCATCGTCGAGCTGGCCTTCGAGCGCGGCATGCTCTTCCTTGGGTGCGGCCCGAGCACCGTGCGGATCTCGCCCGCGCTGGTGGTCAGCAAAGACGAAGCCGACGCGGCTATCGACGCTCTCGAGGAGTGCATCGAGATCGTCGGCAAGGGTGCGTGACCCATCCGGTCAGGGACGTGCGATCCTCCGAGTGGTCCGGGACAACCATCGCCCGTCAATTCCTTTGAACCCTGTAAACAGGAGCAGTTCTATGTGGAACGGTACGGTGGACTCCATTCACATTGCCTCCGCGGCCAAAGCGGCGATGCGGGCGGTGGATCAGATTGAAGCCATTCCCGGGGTGGGTCTGGAAGGCGATCGGTACGCGCTCAAGCTGGGCACGTTCTACAAACCAGGGCCCGCCTTCGAACTGACGCTGATCGAGGCCGAGGCGATCGAAGCGATCCGGCGCGAGTACAAGATTGATCTGGCTGCGGGTGAGGCGCGCCGGAATGTGGTGACCCGCGGAGTCCCGCTCAATCATCTCGTCGGTCGGGAGTTCACGATCGGCGGGGTGAGGATCCGCGGCATTCGGTTGTGTGAGCCCTGCAGCCACCTGGAGGCGATCACCGGGCTTCCCGTGATCCAAGGGCTGCGCCATCGGGGAGGACTGCGAGCGCAAATCCTGACACCGGGCGTGATTCGGGTCGGCGCCGCTGTCAACGAGTAGGAAATGCGATGGGTGATCCGACTTTCCGGCAGTTGCTTCGAGCGAAGCACGCGGACCCGGTCACGAAGTCTCGCGGAAGATCCCGCGGATACGGCGGGCAGGACGGTCGAAGGACATCCGCATTCCGCCTGTTGGAGGGTGGGCCATTGGAACCAATCGTGGCCATATTTTCTGAATGCGCCGGTGGATGCTGCCCATGAAGTCCGGACTGCGCAGCCGTCCAATCTGCGAGCGGTGCTGTGGGGTGGCAGACCCTGGTTCACACCGGCTGCCACGCAGAGCAGATCACGGTTCTCGTGCGCTGCTTTGGGCTCTGGCCGCCGAGAACGGGCACTGACAGCTGGTGGAGGCAGCAACTCTGGAGACGCAAGCTTGGGAGCGGGCGGAGCGGCCCTCGAAGTCGCAGGCTCGGCAGAAAACAGCATGAGATCGCATTTCCCAACCCGAGCCCTGGTTGCTCTCGCGGTCGCCTTGACGCTTTGGGCGTCGGCCTTCGCAGGCATCCGCGCCGGGTTGCACACCTACGCTCCGGCGCATCTGGCGTTATTCCGTTACCTGATCGCCTCGGCGGTGCTCGCCGGGTACGCGCGCTTTGCACAATTCCGGCGTCCGGAATTGCGCGACCTTCCCGGGTTGGTGATGGCGGGTTCGCTGGGCATCACGTTCTACAACCTGGCGCTCAACTACGGTGAAACGCGCGTGACGGCTGGGTCGGCGAGCTTGCTGATCGCATCCACGCCCATATGGACGGCGTTGCTGGCGATGTTCACACTGCGGGAACGGCTGACTTCCCTCGGATGGATGGGAGTGCTGCTCAGTTTCGTGGGCGTGGCACTCATTGCCAGGGGAGAGGGCGACGGGTTTCACCTGGCGCCCCAGGCGCTGATCATCCTGGCGGCAGCGCTGGCGTGGGGTCTGTACATCGTCATTCAGAAGCATTTCCTGGGGCGCTACAGCGCGCTGGAGTTTACGTCCTACTCGGTCTGGTCCGGGACGCTGCTGTTGCTGCCCTTCGGGGGAGGGTTGATGCACGCCATGCGCGCTGCGCCTCTCACTGGGACGCTGGCGGTGATCTATCTGGGAGTATTCCCCGCTGCCCTCGCGTCGTTCGCATGGGCCTACGCGCTTTCGCACGGGCCGGCCGGGCGGACAGCGTCGTTTCTCTATGTGATCCCGGTGTTCGCGACCCTGATTGCATGGCTCTGGCTGGGCGAGGTGCCTGGTCTGCTCAGCCTGCTGGGTGGCGCGATCGCGATTGCGGGCGTGGTGCTGGTGCATCTGTGGGGGAAACCCACTGCGAAACCTGCGGAGCGGTTCGCCGCGGCCGGGGCCGGAGTTTGAGCTCATATCCACAAGGGTGATCGCGCTCCCCGAGATTGAGTACAGCGTCAGCCTGCGCTATTCGCCTGGATTGGTGCGCTGCCGAACCTGGTTGTGTGCGTACGGTCTCTTGCAGGCGCCAAGGGGGCGGTTAGGATCGGCCGCGGGATCCTCTCCCAGGCCCCCCCGGCGATTTTTGCCCGATTGACCCACTCCACGGTTCGCCTTCCCGATCGATGGCTGGAGCACACCGTTGCGTCGCAAGACCTGACGCTCATGAGCGGACGCGCTTGCGGGGCGAAGAAGCGGCCTGCCTCTGCCGCAGAAAGTTCAGCTGCGTGCTTGTGGCCCGCGCTTAGCGCTCTCCGAGGCGGCGTGGCGAGATCGGTCTGATGGGCTGGGAACACCATGTTTTATGCTTTATCGAAGTCAAGACAGGCCCGACGCCCCCTGAAACCCGCTGAGGCCGCGGTTGATGGCGACAAACAGCGCGCTCTCCGGCGTGGCTCGTGAATATCTTCGGCGGCGGCCCGTTGCCCCGCGGTGGCGTTTCGACGTGGTCAGCGCGTACTATGACCACCGGCGCGGCCAGCCGGAGATGGAATTGTTAAAAAATGCCTTCCCCGTGTCGTAAAATGTTAAGTTTAACCGCTTATTGAAAGGATTTAATAATTGCCGGAGCTTAGAAAAGATCCGATTGTCGGGCGCTGGGTGATCATCTCCACCGATCGCGCCAAGCGTCCGACTGATTTTGTTCGCGAGGGAGTGAAGATCAAGGGTGGGTTCTGTCCCTTTTGTCCCGGGAACGAAAGCAAAACGCCGCCGGAGATCCAGGCCTATCGTCCCAATCCCAACGGGGGCCCGCCGCCGCAACGCGATACGCCGGGCTGGACCGTGCGGGTTGTGCCCAACAAGTTCCCCGCCTTGGGCATCGAAGGCAACCTGAACCGGCAGGCCGAGGGCATGTTCGACAAGATGAACGGCATCGGGGCGCACGAGGTGATCATCGAGACCCCCGACCACGCGTCCACGCTGGCGACTATGCCTCCCAAGCGCATCGAAGACATGCTGTGGACCTTTCGGGATCGTATTCTCGACCTGAAGAAGGACCGGCGCTTCAAGTACATCCTGATTTTCAAGAATCACGGAGAGCCCGCGGGCGCATCGCTCGAGCATGGGCACTGCCAGCTGATTGCGCTGCCCATTCTTCCCATCTACGTGTCGGAGGAAATCGAGGGCGCGAAGCGGTACTACATTTTCAAAGAGCGCTGCGTGTTCTGCGATGTGATCCGCCAGGAAAGCGAGAACGGAACCCGGGTGGTGGCCGAGAACGATGACTTCATCACCCTGGCCCCGTATGCGCCGCGTTTCCCGTTCGAGACTTGGATTCTGCCCAGGCAGCATGAATCGGCCTTTGAGAATTCGTCGTCTCACATGTTCGAGAACCTCGCGAAGGCGCTGAAGACGCTCCTGATGAAAGCGGATCGCGTGCTGGACAATCCGCCCTACAACCTGGTCATTCACAGCTCGCCGGTGCAGGACCCGACCAACGACCACTACCACTGGCACATTGAGTTCATGCCCAAGCTGACCAAGACGGCGGGGTTTGAATGGGGTACCGGGTTCTACATCAATCCGACTCCACCGGAAGAAGCGGCGCGCTTCCTGCGCGAAGCCAGCGTGGAGGAGCTTGCGCCGGCGACGGTGGGCTAGGCGCTCATCTCCGATCTTGGGAACCGGAAAAATAGGGCGCGCTCCCCCAAGGGCGTGCCCTTTCAGTTTTGTGAGAGAGACCAAACTTGAAGCGGAGCGCCCTACTCGGAGGCCCTCCCGAGCAAAGCGCGTATACCCTTGCCGTCCTTTTGTTCCCCGGCGGCAATCGCCGTTCAAGTTTTGTGACAGTCTAGGGTGGGTGTAAGGTACAGTTGTCATCGACTTGTAAAAGCCTTCGTCGATTGCCCCTCCAGCCGCCTCGTTTGGGGCATTCCGCCAATTCGCTAGGGGCTCGCCATGAAACATTTGACCGTTTTCCTTCTCATTTACAGTGGTTTAGCGTGCGCGGCGCCCCGGCCTTCCGCGCTTGTCGCCAATATCCCCGGGCGAACCACGTTCAGCTTGAACGGCGCCTGGCATGTGATCATCGACCCCTACGAGAGCGGCCTGCGCGCCGGCTACTACAAAAACGCCACGCCCGAGACCCGCACCGGGCCGATCGAGTACAACTTCGAGGCCTCCGAGACGCTGAACGTCCCGGGCGACTGGAATACGCAAAAGGAGCGGCTCTTCTTCTATGAGGGGCCGGTCTGGTACAAGCGGTGGTTTTCCTACAAACCAAGCGAGCACACGCGCCTGTTCGTCTATTTCGGAGCTGCCAACTACTTCACGCGCGTCTACCTGAACGGCAAGCCGCTGGGAGAACACGAAGGCGGCTTCACTCCGTTCAACCTCGAAGTGACCGGCACGATTGAGGATGGCGACAACTTCCTGGTGGTGGAAGTCAACAACGAGCGGCGAGCGGATGGTGTGCCGGGCCTGAACACCGACTGGTGGAACTACGGGGGAATCACGCGCGATGTTCTGCTGGTGGAAGTGCCGGAGAATTTCATCCGCGATTACTCCATCCAGCTTGCCAAGGGGACGCAGGGCGAGGTTGCGGGCTGGGCGCAGTTGGATGGAAGGTCACACCCGCAGACCTTGACCCTCGAAATCGCTGAGGCGGGCATTCGAAAGACGTTCAGCGCGGATGCAAACGGACGCGCCGAATTTCGCTTTCCGGCTAAGCTTGATCTTTGGTCCCCAGAGAATCCAAAACTCTACGACGTGGTCATCTCCGCGGGCGCTGACACCGTCCACGACTCCATCGGCTTCCGCACCGTAGAGGTGAAGGGCACTCAGATCGTGCTCAACGGGAAGCCGATCTTGCTTCGCGGTATCTCGATGCACGAAGAGGCGCCCCATCGCGGCGGCCGGGCCTTCAGCCCGGAGGACGCGCAAACTCTGCTCGGTTGGGCTCAGGAACTGGGATGCAACTTTGTGCGGCTGACCCACTATCCGCACAATGAGAGCGAGATTCGCCTCGCCGACCAACTCGGGCTGCTGGTGTGGTCCGAGATTCCCGTCTACTGGGATATCGCGTGGAAAAACCCCGCCACCCTCGCCAATGCCGAATCGCAACTGACCGACATGATCGCGCGCGATCACAACCGGGCTTCGGTGATCTTTTGGTCGCTCTCGAATGAAACGCCAGTCGACCCGGACCGGCTGACCTTCCTCGAGAAGCTGGCGGATGACGCCCGGCAACTTGACACCACTCGCCTGATCACCTCAGCCCTGAATCACGTGACAGCGGCGGCGCCAGAAAAGCGAATTCTCGACGATCCGCTGGGGGAATCTCTCGATGTTCTCGGTCTCAACGAATACCTCGGCTGGTATTTTGGCCGGCCCGAGGATGCAGACCGGTGGCAGTGGGAGAACAAATACAGCAAGCCTCTGATCCTGAGTGAATTCGGTGGGGATGCACTCTACGGAAAGCACGGGGATCGAGGGGCTCGCTGGACCGAAGAGTACCAGGCAAACCTCTACGTCCATCAACTCGGTATGATCCGGAAGATTCCTGGTTTTGCGGGACTCTCGCCGTGGCTGCTGATGGACTTCCACTCGCCGCGGCGCCCGCTGCCCGGAATCCAGGACTACTACAACCGCAAGGGGCTGATTTCAAACGCGGGCCAGCACAAGCAGGCGTTTTATGTCTTGCAGAAGTTTTATGAAGAGATGAAAGAAAGCGCAGCTACCCGATAAGCATTCTGAAGGGGAGCTAGCCCTGCGTGCGGTCCAGAAACTCCTCGTGCCACGCCATCTGGATGGCCTCGAGCTTGGCCTCGTTGGACGTCTTGGGGTCGTCTTTGAACTCGGCCAGTTGGGTTACGTAGGCGTGCAAGTCGGTAAAGCGGACGGCCAGGGGGTCCACGTCTGGGTGCTTTTCAGAAAGAAGGATGCCAATATCCTCCGCGTTCTCCCACGTCAAATCCTTCGGCATCGAAGCTCCTTAAGAAGCAAGCAGTCAGCATTGAGCCTTCGAACGATCTGGGGGCGCCGCGCTGGGCCGGGACCCCGTACTGGCTAAGGGCCAAGCGCCAACAGCCCACGGCTGCTTTCTAGTGTTCTTCCGATACGTAGTTGCGATTCCACGCGGGAATCTCGACCACGACCTTGCCGGGCTTGTTGATGACCGCCTGGCAGCCGAGACGTGAGTTTAATTTGAGATCAGCGGCCATGTCGAGACGGTCCGCTTCGTCGTCTTCCATGTCGGAAAGATTCTCGGCGCCTTCCTTCACCCAGATGTGGCAGGTGGTGCAGGCGCAGTTTCCTCCACATGCATGGTCGAGATGGATGCCGTTGTTCAAAGCGACGTCGAGCAGCGACTGCTCCTTGCCGTGGTCTTTGTAGGGCAACTTGCCGTTTTCGAATTGGACGGTCTTGCCTTCGGGCAGGAACGTTACCTGAACCGTGTTCTCGCCAGGCGCGTCGATGGTCGCGGCTCCTGTGCTTTGCGTTTTGTCGTCTGCCATAACTCTCCCTCGGGTCTTGGGTCTGAGGTCTTGGGTCTGAGGTCTTAGGTCTTCGCCTTAGGCGGACCGCGACGGTGCTCGCCGATCGCTAAGACGCAACCCCTAAGATCTGAGACCTGCTATTCAAAATCTGCTTTCGCCACCGGATGAGGCGCGGCCGGGCCTTCGCCCAGGTCGGCTTCATCCATGGTCTTGCCCTTAAGCGCGGTCGAGACGGCGGTGTCCATCATCAGCTCAGCGAGGCGCATCGTTCCCTGGTTGAGGTCGTCGATGGCCTGGCGGATGGCCTGGTAGTTTTCCCCCGTCTTCACTTCCTTCAGAGCCTTCACTTGCTTCGTGATGCGCTTGTGCTCGTCGGGTGTGAGCTGTCCCCAGGCCGGGCTGTTGCGGCCTTTTTCGAGCGCCGCCAGTATGGTTTCCGCCTGGTTGCGCGCTTCGATCACCTGGCGCTGCCGGAAATCTTCTTCCGCGTAGTCGAAGGACTCGAGCAGCATGCCCTCAACCTGCTCGTCAGTCAGACCGTAGCTGGGCTGGACCTTGACCTCGGCCTCTTTGCCGCTGCGCTGCTCACGCGCGGACACCCGCAGGATACCGTTGGCGTCGATCAGGAACTTCACCTCGATACGCGGCATACCCGCAATCATGGGCGGGATGCCTTTCAGCTCGAAGCGGGCGAGCGATCGGCAGTCTCGGGCCAACTCGCGTTCCCCTTGCAAGACGTGGATCGCCACGTTGGTCTGCCCTTCGACTTGCGTGGTGTAGAACTGTGTCGCCGAGGCCGGCAGGGTCGAGTTACGCAGGATGATCTTGTCGGTAACGCCACCCGCGACTTCGATGCCCAGTGAGAGAGGGGTGACGTCGAGCAGGAGCATTTCTCTGGTTGCTTCCGAGCCTCCGCCCAGGATGTTCGCTTGCACGGCTGCACCCAGCGCGACCACCTCGTCGGGATTGAGATCGGTATGTGGGGTACGCTTGAAGAGTTCCTCGACCAGCGCGCGGACTCTGGGGATGCGCGTGGAGCCGCCCACCAAGACGACTTGGTCGATCTGCTCGGGCTTGAGGCCGGCGTCCTTCAGGGCCAGCCTGCAAGGGCTGACGGTGCGGTCGAGGATCGGCTGGATCAGCTGCTCGAACTGTTCTCGCGCGACTTCCCGTTGATAACGCTTGCCCCCCGGCAGTTCGATGTCGAGCTTGGCGGAGCTGTGCGCCGAGAGCTCAATCTTGGCTTCGATGACCGCTTTGCGGATGGTCTGCACGCTTTCGCCGCTGCCGCGGAGGTCAAGACCGATGTCCCCGCGGATGTCGTCGAGCGCGATGGTGATCAGCAGGTTGTCGATGTCGTCGCCGCCCAGGTGGGTATCGCCATTGGTGGCGATGACTTCGAAGATGCCGTCCTCTAGCTTCAGGATCGAGACATCAAACGTCCCGCCGCCCAGATCGTAGACGGCCACGATGCCGTTTTTTCCTTTGTCCAGACCATACGCCAGGGATGCCGCGGTCGGCTCATTCACCAGGCGCAGCACGTCGAGGCCAGCGATTCGGCCCGCATCTTTCGTGGCCTGGCGCTGGGCGTCGTTGAAGTAGGCGGGCACGGTGATGACCGCCTTGGCGACCGGAGCCCCGAAGAAGCGCTCGGCATTGCGTTTCAGTTGGCGCAGGATGAAGGCGGAAATCTCCGGCGGCGTGTAGGTTTTATGGCCCAGCCTGATGCGAAGAACCTCACCTGATTCGAGGTCGTCCGCGAGTCGAAAAGGGAAAAGCTTGAGTTCGTCCTGGATGTCCTCGACACCGCGCCCCATGAGGCGTTTGATCGAATACGCTGCGCGCTCGGGCGTCTCAATGAGGTATTTTCGCGCCCAGCTGCCCACCATGATCTGGTCCTGGTCGTCCAAGGCGACCACGGACGGCACCAGGTTGAGGCCGTCCTCGCCCGGGATCACGACCGCCGTGTCCCCCTGCATGAACGCCACCAGGGAGTTGGTGGTGCCGAGATCGATTCCGACGATGCGCTCGTTTGACATTCTAAGTTCGCGGTGTCGCTGTCGCTGGAGGGAGCGCGTAGCACTTGGCGACCCGCATTTCGCCCATGACCGTTATTCCCACCTCAACCGCAGGCGCGACTGGCCAAGTGCAGACTGCTCACGGCTAGCTCTCCAGCACTTCATTCACATCCCGTACCAAATTCCTTATGTAGGAGCGCCGGTTCAGCAGATCCACCATCCGGTCGCGAATCTTGAGCCGGTCGTCTTCCCGGCCGCTGTCGACCGCCCGGTCCCAATCGCTCCAGTGGCTTCTGAGTTCCTTCAAAAGCGCCTCGTGCTTTTCTTCCAACTCGAGCTTCTGGCGGCCGACTTCTTCGATCAGCGCAGGATCGTCTTCGCCCAGCTTTTTATGCATGCGAAGCTCTTCGAGCTGCAGGTTGAGTTCGAAGACTTCCTCCAGAAGGTCGGGCGGGACCACCTGTTTTTTCACTGCTCCGGTCGCGCGCGCCCGCTCGGTCGCTGATTTGGACTGTTCCTCGAGTTCCACACCTTCCAGCCGAAGCAAATACTCGGTGCGCTTGATCGGGTCTTTGAGGGTGCGGTAGGCGTCGTTGAGCTGCGAACTCTGTTCCAGGCTCCACTCCTGTTCGCGCTTGTCCGCGCCCGAGTAGAGATCCGGATGCAGCTTGCGGCTCAGCTGGTAAAACTCCTGTTGCAGCGCCCCGAGCTCGACATTTAGCTTCCTTGAGAGTCCGAAGAAGGTGAAGTAGTCGACCGGCACCGGAGGCTGGACCTTGCCGCAGGCAGTGCAGAAGTACACAGCCCGCATGCTGCCGCACGACCAGCAACTCGATGTAACCTCGTCCGGCATGATCAGCGGGGAGCTCGATTTGGATTCAGGGTTTGCCATAGACACATTCACCACCGACGCCCAGCCGTCGCGCCGCCCGTATTGCGTTCGCCCGGGCCGGGACAAGGTGGCGCCGTGGTCGAAAGAATCTGGAGATGCGTTTTCGCCATCGCGGGCCAGAATACCCACACCGAATCAGGCCGAGAACGAAGTCCCGCAACCGCACGACTTCGACGAGTTCGGGTTTACGAAGACGAAGCCCTGCTGTATCAGCGTCTCCTGGTAATCCAGGATCATGCCGTGTAGGTAGATGAACGACTTCGGGTCGACGAACACGCGGACATCTCCGAACTGAAAGATGCGGTCGCGCTCACGCGGCTGCGTGTCAAAGCGGATGTTATAGCTCAGGCCGGAACAGCCGCCACCCTGCACGCCCAGGCGGAGCCCGCCCTCTTCCGGCGAAATGCTTTCCTTCAGCATCGCAGCGCGGATTCTCGCGATCGCCTTGTCCGTAACCTGGATGCCCTTGATCGGGGCAGCCGGGACGGGAGGAGCGATCGTCTTCGTGGTTTCTTCCGCCATGGTTGTCATGAGCCCAACTCAGTGCCCAGACGCAGTCTGTGATCTCGGAACCGGCAGAGCATGACCGCGCCCGGGAGACCTCTAGTGGCTGGCCCGGGCCCCGGCCGGTGCTGCAGTCTTCTCCTCGGCGCCGTTCTTCTTCTTCCAGTCGTGGATCGCGGCCCGGATGGCGTCCTCGGCCAGCACGGAGCAGTGGATCTTGACCGGGGGAAGCGACAGCTCCTTCACGATCTCGGTGTTCTTGATCTGCAGGGCCTGGTCCACGGTCTTGCCCTTCACCCACTCGGTGGCGAGTGAAGACGAGGCGATGGCGGAGCCGCAGCCGAAGGTCTTGAACTTCGCGTCCTCGATGATCTGAGTTTCGGGGTTCACCTTGATCTGCAGCTTCATGACGTCGCCGCACTCGGGCGCGCCGACCAGGCCGGTGCCGACTTCGGTGCTGTTCTTGTCGAGCGATCCGACGTTGCGCGGATTGGAATAATGGTCGAGAACCTTATCGCTGTATGCCATTTTGCTTTCTCCTGCTTCCTCGAGACTTGAAAATCGAAACTCCGGTTACTCTCCCGCCCACTTCACATCCTTCAAATTGACGCCTTCCTTCGCCATTTCGTACAGCGGGGAAAGCTCACGCAGGCGTTCGACCGTTTCGCACACGCGGTCGGCTACATAGTCGACTTCGGCTGCGGTGTTGAAGCGGCCGATGCCGAAGCGGATCGAGCTGTGGGCCAGGTCATCCCCCGTACCCAAAGCTTTCAGAACATAAGAAGGCTCGAGCGTCGCGGACGTACAGGCGGAACCGCTCGAAACAGCCACGTCGTTGATACCCATCAGCAACGACTCGCCTTCCACATAGGCAAAGCTGATGTTGAGGTTGCCGGGCAGACGGTGCTCCATGGAGCCGTTGATGAACACTTCGTCCAGCCGGCTCATGATCCGGTCACGCAGCCGCTCCCGGAGCGCCCCCAGGCGATCCGACTCTCGCGCCATGTCTTCCCTTGCCAGTTCGCAGGCTTTGCCCAGGCCAACGATGCCTGGGACGTTCAGCGTGCCGGAACGCATGCCGCGCTCGTGACCGCCGCCATCGATGATGGCGGAAATCTGCACTCGGGGATTCTTGCGACGCACGTACAGAGCGCCCACACCCTTGGGGCCGTACATCTTGTGCGCCGAAATGGACATCAAGTCGATGTTCTGTTTGTTCACGTCCACCGCTACTTTGCCCACGGCTTGGGTGCCGTCGGTGTGGAAGAGAACTCCGCGCTCGTGGCAGAGCTTGCCGATTTCGGCCCAAGGTTGCAGGATGCCGATTTCGTTGTTCGCGGCCATGATCGTGACCAGCGTGGTCTGCTCATCGATCGCGCGCTTCAGGTCTTCGAGGTCGATCAGGCCATCCTTCAGCACGGGAAGATAGGTGACACGGAAGCCGTTCTTCTCCAGACGCTTGCAGGTATCGAGGACCGCCTTGTGCTCGGTAACAGCCGTGATGATGTGGTTGCCTTTCTCGCGATACATCTCAGCCACACCCTTGATGGCGAGGTTGTCGCTCTCGGTCGCACCGGAGGTGAAGATGATTTCCTTCGCGGTCGCGCCGATCAGCTTCGCGATCTGCTCACGCGCCTGTTCCACGGCTTCTTCAGCAACCCAGCCGAAGGGATGGTTCCGGCTGGCGGCGTTGCCGAACTTCTCCATGAAGTAGGGCAACATGGCCTCCAGCACTCGCGGATCCATGGGGGTGGTGGCATGGTTGTCCATGTAGATGGGCAGCTTGATGCCGTCGGGAGCCGGGGTGCGCTGCTCCTGGGTCGCGGTCTTCAGATCGGTGCTCATGGTTGCTTTTCTCCTACCTTAGCTTAGTCCTCGGTCAGGTCAGTGTGACCAGCTCGTCCAGCGTCTTCTTGCGCTCGCCGCCGGTCGGGTCGTTGGCTTCCGTCATCTCTGCGATCTTGATGCTCTTGAGCACGTCTTCGATGCTCTGGTTCACCTTGCGCAGCGGCTCGCGGATCGTGCAGCGCTCGGTCTGGTCACATTCGCCGCGCACCGTGATGCAAGACGTGATAAACAGCGGTCCATCGATGGCTCGAATCACCTCATAAGCGGAGATCTCATGAGCGTCGCGCGCCAGCTTGTACCCGCCATTGATGCCATGTTGCGAATGCAGCAGCCCGGCCTTGGTCAGCCGCTGCAGGATCTTGGCGAGCGCTTCGGGCGGAATCCCGTAAGACTCAGCCACGTCCTTAGCGCTGCAGGAGCCCTCCTCCGCATGCTCGGCCAGGTGCTTCATGGCCATCAGCCCGTAGTCCGCTTTCTTGGTGAGCTTGAGCATGTCGGCAGTGCGGCTAATGCGACCAATTTGATCGGATTAATCTCCGACCATTTCGGTCGCCTTTGATTCTAGCTCCTTCGAGCCCCTGGCGCAACCCCGCGCAGGGAATTGCTGGAACAGGAGTTTGACCGGTAACTAATGAAGGTTAAACGGTTTAAACGAAAGGGACGATTTCAGTCGGATGCTTGCCTGGGATGATTCTCGCCTACGGGGCTGCCGGCGAATCGCTGAAGATGTAAGACCCGGTTCAGAGGACTTGACAAGTGCCCGGAGGGGTCTAAAATACCAAAAATTTCCGGCACATTCCGGTCCCCCTTCATGCGGGACTGCCCTCCGGATTTATGAAGCCAACCGCCGTCGCAGAACCCCCCGCAGAGAAGGAACATGAATCAGTGTAAACACCCGCGCGTGCAGGTCGTCAGCCGCGACCAGGACACCGAATACGTCGAGTGTCTGGAATGCAGAGAGGTCTTTGAATCCAGTGAATTCAAGGACATGGCGATTGAGGAGCGCACGCCGTCGGAAGAAATCTGAGTCCACCAGCGACCCTTCGACGAGCTGAACCGTGATGGCCACAACCGGGGGGGAGAGGTTTACGCCGCGCCATGACGGAGGTAACCCTTAGAGCGGGTTCTGGGTTGTTTCGGGCACAAACGCTCTGCTAGTGTCGTACGGATATTCTCGTTCGCATGGTGCCCGAATGCCGGTTGTGGCTTTGGTTGTCGACGATTCCATGGTGATTCGGCACACCGTTTCTCGATTCCTCGAGGAGCGGGGCTTCGCCGTGGAATCGGCTTCGAATGGGGTGGAGGCGGTCGAGATCCTCAGCCGCGTACGGCCTGTCCTGGTCATCACCGACATGCAGATGCCCAGCATGGGCGGCAGCGAACTGATTACGGTCCTCAAGAGCAAGCCTGAGACTGCAAAGATTCCCATCGTGATCGTGACCAGCCGCTCCGGTGGCTTTGACAGCAAAGAGACGCGGGCCCAGTTCACGATTTTCAAGGATATCGACATTGAGGACCAGCTGGGAAAAGCGCTGGCATCCTGTTTGAACAAAACCGCTGGGTACGCTTCCGGGACATAGCCCTCAGAGCCGGCGCAGGGGCAGGCTGGCTTCCGCAGAAAAATCCGCCGCTGCAAAATCCTTCGATAACCACTTGGGGTAGGCTGCCGCCGCAATCATGGCCGCATTGTCGGTGGAGAGCAGACGCGACGGGAAAAAAACCGGCAGGCCGTCCTGGGCGGCGGAGTGCTCGAAGCGCTGACGGAGTTGGTGGTTAGCCGCCACGCCGCCGGTCACGAAAACTGTCGCGACATCGTAAGCACGCGCGGCGGCCAAGGTCTTCTCCACCAGATCCTCCACGATGGCACGCTGGAACGATGCCACCAGGTTGAGCGTTTTCGGGTCACAGGCAGCGAGGTAATCCTCCAGGCTCGGCTTTTCGATCGTTGCCAGGGCGCGCCGCCGCTCCTCGATCGCGGCCTTCAGGTTATGCGTCTCCACGTGGCGCAGGACCGCGGTCTTGATTCCGCTGTAAGAAAAGTCAAAGCGAGGGAGACCGTCGTCGGGTTCGTTTCGATCCTTGCGGTCGCGATGCTTGATATGCGCGGTCCCGAACTTCACCTCGGTCGGATCGCCGTGGGTTGCGAGCCGATCGAGGATGGGACCGCCGGGATACCCCAGCCCGAGCAGCTTGGCGACCTTGTCAAAGGCTTCGCCAGCGGCGTCGTCGCGGGTGTGACCGATATTTCGGTAGGACCAGCCTTCCTCTTTCTGCTCGGCCAGATAAAGATGGGTGTGCCCTCCGGAAACCACCAGCGCCAGCACCGGAAAGTTCACCTCGTGGTTCCCCTTCTGGCGCTCCTCGAGCAGCACGGCGTGAATGTGGCCTTCCAGGTGGTTGACGGCGATCAGCGGCTTCTCGAGCGCAAAGGCGAGGCCCTTCGCGTAGCTGATGCCGACCAGCAGTGCGCCCGCGAGCCCGGGACCCTGGGTGACGGCCAGCGCGTCCAAGGTCCGGTAGGTCTGGCCCGAGTCCGCGAGCGCCTTGCGCACCACCGGGACGATGGCGCGCAGATGCTCACGCGAGGCCAGCTCGGGGACCACCCCTCCGTACGGCTGATGGGTGGCGATCTGCGAGAAGACCACGTTGGAGAGGATCTTTTCACCCGAGCGCACCACCGCCGCACCGGTTTCATCGCAGGAGCTCTCGATGCCGAGGATGCGGGCGTCAGGCATACCTCCTATATTATTTGAAGTCGGTCGCGGACATGGCGAACGGAAGACAACACGCGGTCGCGATTGTCCGCGCCCTGCGCGAGCGCGGCCAACAGGCCTACCTCTGCGGCGGATGCGTACGCGACCTTCTGCTCGGCCGGGAGCCGGCCGACTGGGACGTGACCACCGATGCCACGCCGGATCAGGTGATGCGTATTTTCCCCGAGACGTACGCCGTAGGAGCGCAGTTTGGAGTCGTGCTGGTGCCGATCCCGGGAGGCGCCGCCGGCGAAAACGCGAGTCGCGGGGTTACTCCCAAGGCTCAGGTCGTCGAAGTTGCCACCTTCCGCTCCGACGTCGGATACAGCGACGGGCGCCATCCGGATGAAGTGCGCTACAGCAAGGATCCGCGCGAGGACGTGGCGCGGCGCGATTTCACCATCAATGGCCTGCTGATGGATCCGATTTCGAGCGAGGTGCTGGATTTCGTTGGTGGGCGGAGGGATGTCGACGCGCACATCGTCCGCACCATCGGCGATCCGGAACTGCGCTTCGGAGAAGACAAGCTGCGCATGTTGCGCGCCGTGCGCTTCGCCGCCCGTTTCGAATACCGGATTGACCCGGCGACCTTCGCTGCGATCGAGAGGCTCGCTTCCGAGATTGGTCAGGTGAGCCGCGAGCGGGTGCGCGACGAACTGACCAAGATGCTCACCGAGGGTCATGCCCGGCAGGCGTTTCTTCTGCTGGAGGAGTCGGGGCTCTTGCAGGAAGTACTCCCGGAAATCTCCGCCATGAAAGGCGTGGAACAGCCGCCCCAGTTTCACCCGGAGGGCGACGTGTTCGTCCACACGCTGCTCTTGCTCGCGAACTTGCCACATCCGTGTCCCCCAACCCTAGCCTGGGGTGCGTTGCTGCACGATGTCGGCAAGCCGCCGACGTTTCGGATCGCGCCCGACCGCATTCGCTTCGACGGGCATGTCGAAGTGGGTGTGAAGATGGCGGAAGAAATCTGCCGGCGGCTGCGTTTCTCGAACGACGACACCGAACAGATCCTGGCGCTGGTGAAACACCACATGCGGTTTGCGCACGTCGCCCAGATGAAGGAGTCGACCTTGAGGAAGTTCTTGCGCATGCCGGGCTTCGAGGAGCACCTCGAATTGCATCGCATGGACTGCCAATCGAGTCACGGAGATCTGACTTCTTACAAATTCGTTAAGGAAAAGATCGCTTCGATTCCGCCGGAGAAAATGCGCCCCGTTCCGCTGCTGACCGGAGATGACCTGATTGCCGCCGGCTACGCGCCCGGTCCAGGCTTCAAAGAAATCCTCTCGGCGGTGGAAGATGGGCAGCTCGAAAGCCGGCTGCAGTCGAAAGACGACGCGATGGAATTCATCCGCCGTGAGTTCCCGCTGCCATGAATCTGGGGTCGAAGAGTCGGCGTAGAGGCACAGATCGCAGGGAGAAATCCAAACAAGTGAGATGCTAGAATCAGACCCGCCCCCAGGAGAGCGAACCTGCCATGCAGCGCACCCAACATGACATGCAGCCTGCCGGAGCAGGGCTGGAGAAACTTGTAGTCCGCTCCCTGCGCAAGGCTCCCGCCGGGGAAGGGCCCGCGCTGGCGTGGCCTCTGGCTTGCGGCAGTTCCGTGGCGGAACGCACGCGGGCATTGGAATTTCGAGATGGCATTCTGCGCGTGGAAGTTGCGGATGCTGGATGGCGCAAAGAGTTGCAGGCGCTGGCGCCCAGATACGTGGCGGCCATCAATCGATACACTGCCGAGAGCGTCCAGCGCGTTGAGTTTGTGGTCGCGTCACGGAAATAGCAGGCTGCTCGCACCAGGCGAGCAGGAGTGCCCGCGACCCTCGAGCAAAATATGAAAGTCACAGAGAAAGACGTGGCCCATGTGGCCGATCTGGCCAACCTCGAGTTGACCGAGGAGGAGAGCGCGCACATGGTGCGCGACCTGAACTCGATTCTTGGGTACATCGACCGGTTGAACCAGCTGAACACGGATGGGATCGAGCCCATGGCCCAAGCGTCCGACCGCTACGGAGTGGACGAATTGAAGATCGGCAGCGAGCGCTTCGCCTACGCGAGCCGCGAGGACGTGCCCAACGGATTGCGCCCGTCCCTTCCGCACGAAGAGGCTCTCGAAAACGCGCCGGATGCGGACGACACTTTCTTCAAAGTTCCTAAAGTCATCGAGCGGTAAGGCGGTTGCCGGTTGCCGCTGGCCGGAGTTTCTGATCGTGCGCACGGGTGAATTCGCTGGCTATTCGATCGGGTGACAGGCAGCCGGCGACTGGCAACCGACTCCCGTCTTCCATGGACCTGAATCTGCTCACCATCGACGCCGCCCGCTCCGCCATTCAGGAGCGCAGGACGACCTGCCTCGCGCTCGTGGAATCGTTCTACGCCAGAATCCAGAAAGAAGATTCGCAGATCGGTGCTTACCTCACTCTGAGCAAAGAACGCGCTCGCGAGCAGGCCGACCGCATGGATCGCAGGGCCGCCGAGGGGAAGCCGTTGCCCCCGCTGGGCGGCGTTCCGGTGGCGATCAAAGACGTGCTGTGCACCCGCGGGGTGCGCACGACGGCCGGCTCGAAGATTCTCGGGAATTTTGTTCCTCCCTATGACTGTACGGCGGTGGCGCGGATGGAAGCGGCGGGCGCCGTGGTGTTGGGCAAGCTGAACTGCGACGAGTTCGCGATGGGCTCCTCGACCGAGAATTCCGCGTTTCATCCCGTGCGCAACCCGCGAGACAGGAGCCGGGTGCCCGGAGGGTCCTCGGGTGGCTCGGCGGCGGCGGTCGCCGCGGACATGTCGGTCGTCACCCTGGGCTCCGATACCGGAGGTTCGATCCGTCAACCCGCGTCGTTCTGTGGAGTGGTCGGCCTGATGCCGACCTATGGACGCGTTTCGCGCTATGGCCTGATCGCGTTCGCTTCCTCGCTCGATCACATCGGGCCACTGGCCAAGAACGTGAAGGATGCGGCCACCGTGCTGCGGACGATCGCAGGACGCGATCCGATGGATTCGACCTGTGCGGACGTCCCGGTGCCGGATTACGTGGCGGAACTCGACCGGCCGGTGCGCGGGCTCAAGATAGGTGTGGCGAAAGAATACTTTGGCGCAGGCCTGGACCAGGAAGTGCGCAGGGCGGTCGAGGACGCAATCCAGAAACTTGCGCAGCTCGACTGTGAAATCGTCCCGGTGTCACTGCCGCACACCGAGTACGCGATCCCGACCTACTACATCGTGGCCACCGCCGAGGCTTCTTCCAACCTCGCGCGCTTCGACGGCGTGCGCTACGGATATCGCGCGAAAAACGCTCGCACGCTCTCAGAAATGTACCGTCGAAGCCGCGACGAAGGCTTCGGCGCCGAAGTGAAAAGACGCATCATGCTGGGGACCTACGCCTTGAGCGCGGGCTACTATGACGCTTATTACCTGAAAGCGCAGAAAGTGCGCACTCTGCTCACCCGGGACTTCGACCAGGCCTTCCGGAAGGTCGATGTGATCGTTACGCCCACCAGTCCGACGGCAGCATTCAAGCTCGGCGAGAAAGTGAACGACCCGCTGGCCATGTACCTGGCCGATATCTACACGGTGACCGCGGATCTGGCGGGGATTCCCGGGATCTCAATCCCGTGCGGAGAAACGCGCGAGAAATTGCCGATCGGGCTGCAGATCCTAGGCCGGCATTTCGACGAGGCGACCATCCTGCGGGTTGCCCATGCGTACGAGAAGGCTGCACAAACTGCAGCCCCCAAGTCCTAGTACGCCTAAGACCTGAGGCTAAGACCTCAGACCAAGACCTGTTTTCCTACTTCCTTCTCCACCGCACCCCCTCCTTGGTATTCTCGACGACAATGCCAGCCGCTGTGAGTTCCGCGCGACGCGCATCTGATTCCTTGAAATTGCGAGCAGCACGGGCTCGATTCATCTCAGCGATTTTCTTCTCGACCTCAGCATCGGAGAGCGCTGCCGAACCCGCGAGGTCAAGAAGTTCCTGGCTGATGTCATTCTCCCTCCCTTCGGCGCGGGCCCAATCGAGAATCCCCTGGATCTTGGGCGCGTCGTCATCGGCGAGCACCGCAAAGATGGCATCGAATTTCTCAAGCGCCCGCAGGAGCGCGGGCACATCGTCCTGGCGGACTTCGCCGGCGTCAAATGCCGCGTTCGCCGCACGCACCATCTCGAAGATTGCCGCTTGTGCTTGCGCAGTGTTGAGGTCGTCCTCCAGGGCAGACTTCATACGCTCGGCAGTGTCCCGCGCCAGCTTTCCCATCGCTTCGTTCGAGCCCGCGGGGAACTGCCCGGTGGAAAGCCGCAACCGAAAATTGCGCAGCCGGTCCACCGACGTCGCCGCCTGTTTCAGTCCGTCGAACGTGAAGTTGAGTTGGTTTCGGTAAGGAACCGAGGAGAGCAGATAGCGGATCGACGATGGTTTGTGTCCCTTGAGGACTAAATCCCGCAACGTGAAAAAGTTCCCCAAGCTCTTGGACATTTTCTCGCCTTCGACCAGCAGAAAGCGCGCGTGAAACCAGAACCGAGCGAACATCTTGCCCGTGAGCGATTCCGATTGCGCGATCTCGTTCTCGTGGTGGGGAAAAATCAGGTCTTCGCCGCCAGCGTGCAGGTCGAAGGTGTCACCCAACTCTTTCATCGACATCACGGAGCACTCGATGTGCCAGCCAGGACGGCCACGTCCGATGGGCGTATCCCAGGAAGCCTCGCCCGGTTTCGGGGCCTTCCAGAGAGCGAAGTCGCGGGCGTTGTCCTTTTCGTATTCGTCGACGTCGACCCGCGCGCCATCCTCCATACCGGCAAAATCCTTCTTCGAAAGCTTGCCGTAGGCCGGAAACTTCGCGATGCGGAAGTAGTACGAACCGTCTTCGGTGCGGTAGGCGAGCCCCTTCTGCTCCAGCTTCGCAATGAATTCCGCCATCGACACAATGTGATCGGTGGCGTACACCAGAACGGGCTGCTGGATGTTCAGGGTGGCTGTGTCTTCCCGGAACGCTTTTTCATATTTCGCTGTGTACTGCTTGACCGGAACCCCAGCGCGGGCGGAATAACGGATGATCTTGTCGTCGACGTCCGTAATATTCATGACGTAGCGGACTTTGTAGCCGCTCTGCGCGAAGAAGCGTTGCAGCAAATCAACGGCGATGAAGGTGCGGAAATTGCCGATGTGGCCGTAGTCGTACACGGTCGGGCCGCAGGCGTACATCCGAACTTCATTTCCCTGAAGCGGGCGAAACTCCTCCATCCGGGAAGACATGGTGTTATAGAGGCGCAGGGCCATAGGAAAGAAAAGAGCCAGCCAACCAAACCGTTCATTCTAGGGGGACGGGAGAAAGGGGGTCAATGACAGACTGGGGGAGTGGGGCGCACGGGAAAAATTGGGCCACCCCGTAACCCACCAGCAAAAGAACCATTCCGGTGCGGTCCTACCATTCAGTTCTTAATGCCTACGTCAACAATGCCGAATCGAAATTCGATGGACCAGACGGAAAGCAATGTTCTAGCTGGACTCGTGGCATTCTACAGAGAACGCATATCGTAGCGGGAGAGCATCGTTATTGTGGAAAGGAATTCAAGCGGAAACTAGGGCGGGGTCCGGTGGATCACGAAGGCGAGTTCAACTGCAAGGTCTACGAAAACGGACGGGTGGTGGCAGGCCCTGAGACTCTCCGCCTGTTGGCCAGGTTTTCCGAGCGTCAGATTGGAAAAGGAACCGGAGTACATCGTGACACGATCCGGCTAATTCGTCATGGAAAAGGTGTAAAGCGTTCCACATACGCGAAGGTAATGAACTTCTTGATTGCATCGTGAACTTGAGAAGTGATGGGACCGAGCGGGGTGTCCATTCCCCGCTCAGTTCGAAGCGATGTTTGATTGACATAACCGTGACCATTACTTCTTGGGAATGCGAAGGCGCTCCCCTTCGCTGGTGGTAGCGATCCCCGGATCAGTCACTACCTGGTGTATCGTGTTTCCGGATTGCGCGACGATGAACTGTAGGTGCAGGTCAGACAGCCCCGGGACCACAATCGTAAGTGTTCCGGTGCAGTCCGAGTTCACTGAGTAAGTGCCCGTGCCAGTTCGCCAACCTGGCGTGAGGACGCCGTTTGTGGCAACCGCGTCTACCTGGGTCATATTCCCCTTGCCATCGTACGTCTGCCTGGCGATACCATCGATGAGCAGGGTAGGTCCGTCCGGGATGAAGATCGTTCCGTGAAGGGTAAAGGCATAGGTTCCACTGATGGTGGAATCGCTGCAAGAACTGGCATAGGCTGTCAACGTTGACGAAGCTGCCAGTGCAAGCGCCAAGAGCAACAGGGAGATGCGAGATTTCATTGGTCCTCCAGATTTTTCTTGGAGGGCGCGTTGGCCCCACCCCAAGTGTTGAGTATCTTGCGGCCGAACGTTGCGCGACACAATGGAGAGCGCCTGTAGATTGTCTGTAGGGACGGCAAACAAGAATCTACGGCTGGCCGTAAAATAGCGCAGGTCAGTCTAAGCGATGAACTTGCCTTCAGAGAGAGTGCAGTTCGGAACGTTCGTCCTGGATGTAGACCGGTACGAACTTACCCGCGCCGGCAAACCGGTGCGGATGGAACGCATTCCCATGGATCTTCTCATCCTTCTCGTGCGGGAAAAGGGAAGGCTGGTCAGCCGCGAGGAAATTATTGAGCGCCTGTGGGGGAAGAACCTCTACTTCGACTCGGATAACAGCATTAACACCGCGGTCCGAAAGATCCGCAATTCCTTAGGGGACGACGCCGGAAACCCGCAGTATGTCGAGACCGTGCTCGGGAAAGGCTATCGTTTCAAGGGCCATGCAGTTATTGCTTCTAAAGTCGAGACCGTGCAGGTCGAGGCAGGACGGTCTCGGGTCATGCTTGCCGTTCTTCCATTCGAGAATCTGAGCGGCGATCCAGGACAGGACTATTTCAGCGATGGTCTAAGTGAGGAAACCATCATGCGATTGGGCCAAATGTCTCCGCGTCAGA
>DASQPN010000162.1:0-18234 GCA_035643915.1 Terriglobales bacterium
TCAACAATACGTCGGCCGGAGAGATTGGCCATCTTCGCGTGGTTTGAATCCACGGCCGGAATTGAACTGGCGCCGGGAAGAGAGAATCCCAACACCTCGGCCACGCTGGTCATGGTGGAAGCCGTGCCCATCGTCATGCAAGTTCCCGCCGAGCGCGCGATGCCGTCTTCGATCTCGATCCACGCCTGCTGATCGATGTTGCCAGCACGCCGCTCTGCCCAGTACTTCCAGACGTCGGAACCACTTCCTAGGATTTGGCCGTGCCAGTTTCCGCGCAGCATCGGCCCTGCCGGAACGAAGATCGCCGGCAGATTCATGCTGATCGCGCCCATCAGCAGCGCTGGCGTAGTCTTGTCGCATCCGCCGAGCAGCACACAACCGTCTGCCGGGTAGGAGCGCAACAATTCTTCGGTCTCCATCGCCAGCAGGTTTCGGTACATCATGGTGGTGGGTTTCTGGAAGGTCTCGCCCAGCGTGATGGCAGGCATTTCGACCGGGAAACCGCCCGCCTGCCACACCCCCCGCTTCACATCCTGGGCGCGCTCCCGGAGATGACTGTGGCAGGGATTGATGTCACTCCAGGTGTTGATGATCGCGATGACCGGCTTGCCCACATAGTCGGCTTGGATCGAGCCCATGGAAGCCACCCGCGAACGGTGTCCGAACGAACGCAGATCGTCGGGGCCGTACCAGCGATGACTTCGTAACGACTTGGCATTCTTGAGCGGCATCAGATTCTTCTCTGCAGCGAGGAACTCAATCGGGAAGAAAAGCGTGAAGCGATGTATTGTAGGTGCCGTCACTTTGAGACGTCAAACGGTCGCATGGGTGCCGAGCCAGCCCAAGCAAGGTGAGCCCTGGCAGCCGAGACTGCGCGCCCGTTTGCCTGTACCATTCTGCTCCTCATGAGAACTAACCTAATCCTGGTGCTGGCGGATCCGGCCGAACGACAACTGACAATGTTGGATGAGTTGCGGCCGGGGACAGAGGTTGTCGTCGGAGATTCAGCAAGGCTATTTGGCAAAGAGGCTGCCGATGCTCCGGTCCTTTTCAACTGGTCGGGTTCGCTCGAGCTGTTGCGAGACGTGGTCAGTGCGTGCCCCAACCTCGAGTGGGTGCATTCCCGCGCCGTAGGGTTGGAAAGAACCCTGTTTCCGGATCTGATCGAAAATTCCGTAACGCTGACCAATGGCCGAGGCGTATTCAGCGCGTCGCTGGGCGAGTTCGCTCTCGCGGCCATTTTGTATTTCGCCAAGGATCTCCGCCGCATGGTCCGCAACCAGATGGCCCGGACGTGGGAGTCTTTTGATGTGATGCCCATCTCCGGACAAGTGGTTGGAATCGTCGGATACGGAGATATCGGTCGTGCAGTCGCCACCCGGGTACGACCCCTGGGAATGAAAGTCCTGGCCGTCAAGCGCCACGCTTCGCCCGACGCGGACCCGATCGTCGAGCGGACTTACACTCCGGACGGTCGCACCGAAATGCTGGCGCGCTGCGACTACGTCGTAGTCGCCACACCTTTGACCGCGGAAACGCGCGGAATGATTGCAGAGCCGGAGCTCGCCGCCATGAAGCCCACCGGGGTCATCATCAATCTGGGGCGGGGCCCGGTGATTGACGAGAAGGCGCTGCTGGACGCACTTTCCCGTGGCCGGATCAAAGGTGCCGCGCTGGATGTCTTTGACGAGGAACCGTTGCCGCGCGAGCATCCTTTCTACGAGCTAGAAAACGTACTGCTTTCTCCGCACTGCGCGGATCATACGCCCGACTGGCTGGACCAGTCCATGCGATTCTTCATCGAGCAGTATGAGCGATTCCGAAAAGGCCAACCGCTGATGAATGTCGTCGACAAAAAGCTGGGATACTGACGGCGGCTCCGCTCGTCGGCCAAGGGCGCGTCGTCTTTCGAAGAGATTGACGGCAGAGAACCCGCCGACCTGGGGTGCGCGCCTAACGGGATCTCTCCGGCTTGGCGGCGCCAGGCTCGAGGGGCTCGACCAGCGCACGCGTTGCGCCTGTCGAGATCCCACCATCCACCAACAGAGTCTGCCCGGTGACGTAGCGGCTCGACTCCGCCGCCAGGAATACCACCGCCGCATCCAGGTCTTCGGGCTGTCCGGGTCGCTTCATCGGAATGCGGTCACAGAGATAATCCACCCACTCTTTGTTCTCATAGAGCGCCTTGTTCTGCGCCGTGCGAAACCAACCCGGCGCCAGGCAATTGACCGTGACTCTGTGCCGGCCCCAATCGTCGGCCAGGCTCATCGTCAATTGCCGGATGCCTCCCCGGCTGGCCCCGTAGGGCCCGAGTCCGGCATAGCCAGCCACGCTGGTCACGGAACCGATGTTGATGATGCGCCCGTACTGCCGCGCGATCATCCCACGCGCGATCGCCTGGGCAACGAAGAAGCTGCCCCGCAGATTGGTGTCGAGAATCAAGTTCCAATCATCCCAGGTCACGTCGAGCGCCGGCTTGCGCACATTGCAGCCCGCATTGTTCACCAGAATGTCAATGCGACCAAACGACGCTTCGGCGGCCGCGGCCATTTTCTGGATGCTCTGCAGGCTCCGAACATCAAGCTCCAGAGAAATTGCGCGCCGGCCCAGCGCCTGAATCTCCTTCTCGAACGGCAACAAGTGATCGCGATTGCGGCTCGTGAGCACAAGGTCTGCCCCCGCTTTTGCGAGAGCCCGCGCCATGTACTGGCCGAGCCCGCGGCTGGTCCCGGTCACGATCGCGACTCGGCCCCCCAGGTCGAATAGTCCGTTGTTCACGAGAATGTCCCCGGTGTGAGTACCACTTTCATGAGGTTGGGTTCGCGCGCATACAACCGTTCAAACCATTGTGGACCCTCGGCCAGCGGTGCGATGGCGGTGATCAGCGGTTTCACTTGGATCGCGCCCTTGGCCATCAACTCAATCGCTCGCGGATACTCGCCGGCAGAGGCGCACGATCCCTGCAGCCGGATCTGTCGTGTCACCACGGTTTGCAGGGGCAGTGTGGCCTCGGGCGAAATGTTCCCAACCAGGATGACGCTGCCACCCTTTCGAACGCTGGCGATCGCCACACGGACGGTTTCCCTCCTGCCCACGGCCTCAACCGCTAGGTCGACGCCGGCTCCGTTCGTGAGCTCCAACGCCCGCGCAACCGGGTCCGTCTCGGCCAGGAAGACCTCCGTCGCCGCCAGATCCGCGGCCAGCTTCAGTCGGGAAGCGTCGATGTCGGCGACCAAGACCCGGGAACAGCCCGCAACCCGCAGCGCCTGCAGAACGAGAAGCCCGATGGTGCCCGCCCCCAGTACGAGAGCGGTGCTGCCGGAAGGAATCTCGACCAGCGACACCGCGTGAATCGCGACGGCAACCGCCTCCAACATGGCTGCGTCGGCAAACGCGAAGCTGTCGGGCAGGGGGTGGACGATGCGTGCCGGAACCGCAACATACTCGGCGAAGGCTCCGGCCCGCCGGTATTCCGGGCAGGAGACGCCCAGTACCTGCCGCTGGTCGCACAGGTTAACTTCACCTCGAGCGCAATGCTGGCACGCGCCGCAATAGACGGTCGAATCAAAGGTGACCCGGTCTCCTTCCGACCACCCCGTCACGCCCGCGCCCAGCGCGGCAATTCTGCCCGCGGCCTCGTGGCCCATGACGATCGGAGGAATACGGCGTCCCGACGAGCCATCGTAGCCATGCACGTCGCTGCCGCAGATGCCGCAGGCTGCCACGCGGATAAGAACCTCGCCCGGGTTCAGGACGGGGGTCGCAACTTCGGCAATCTCCAGATGCCGGTATGTGGAAAGTAGAAGGGCTTTCATGCTCATTGGAGGTCGGTGGAACCGCCCATACTCTAACCCACTCTCAACTTATTTGGAACAAATCGGCTTCTCGGGTAACCTTCGAGGGCGCGAAGCCGCGAATCCTTGTGGAGGTCAGGACCCTTATGCGCGTTCTGTCGGGGTTTGTCGCCGCCATCGTCATACCTGTTTTCCTCTGCGGTTTGTCTGCTAGGCAGACTGCAGCGGGCGACAGAATCCGGGTCATCCCGAATGAGGCGGCCAATCGCGTCGATATTTCGATCGACGGCCAACCGTTTGCCGCATACATCTGGCCGACCAAGCTGGCCAAGCCTGTGCTCTACCCGCTGCGGACGGCCAAAGGCACGCGGGTCACACGGGGCTACCCCCTTGAACCGCGGCCAGGAGAGCGGGTCGATCACCCTCACCACGCTGGCCTCTGGTTCAATTACGGGAACGTCAACGACATCGATTTCTGGAACAATTCCGAAGCGATCAAGCCCGAGGATCTGGGCAAGATGGGTACGATCCATCAGCGTTCGATCGTGGCGGCGAAGAGCGGCTCGAAACAAGGGGAGCTCGAAGTCGAGACCGACTGGATGACGGCGGACCGCGAAGTCGTCCTCAAAGAGCGCACGCGCTTCGTCTTTCGAGGCGGACCAAGTTTCCGAAGCGTCGATCGAATGACCACTCTGCAAGCACTCGCGGAGAAGGTCGTCTTCCACGACGACAAGGAAGGTCTGCTCGGCTTGCGGGTGGCGCGCGCCCTCGAAGCTCCCTCTGATAAAGCTGAGGTCTTCACCGACGCCGGCGGGCGGCCCACGACCGTGGCCAAGACGGACAACACCGGCGTGAATGGCGTGTACCTCAGCAGCGAAGGCAAAAAGGGCGATGCGGTGTGGGGCACTCGTGGCCGCTGGTGTGCGCTCAGCGGACGCATCGGCGACGAACCTGTCACCATTGCGATCTTCGATCATCCGGCCAATCCCGGATTTCCCACGTACTGGCATGCCCGCGGCTACGGCTTGTTCGCCGCAAATCCGCTCGGCAAGAAGGTCTTCACCAACGGCAAAGAGGAGATGAACTTCTCGCTCGCGCCCCACGAAAGTGCCACGTTCCGCTATGGAGTTCTGATTTCATCCGAGATTGCCACGCCCGAAAGCACGGAGGCCGCTTACCAGAGCTTCATCGCGATGTATCATTGATCCGCTCTGGCCCAACCATGACATGACCATCCACGTCGGTCTCATCGGCGGCGGAAATATCACGGACACCCACGCACGCGCCTGCCGCGCCGTTTCGGGTGTCGCGATCGCCGCCATCTACGGCACGAATGCCGAAAAAGTCGCGCGCCTCAGCCGCGAACACAACGCTAAGCCGCACCACGACTTCGAAGCGTTCCTGTCGCACCGCCCGATGGATCTCGTGATCCTTGGCAGCCCGTCTGGGCTGCACGCCAGTCACGGCATTGCTGCTGCCAAGAGTGGACTACACGTGCTGACGGAAAAGCCCATCGAGATAAGCACCGCGCGCGCCGATGCGCTCATTGAGGCCGCAGAACAATCGAAAGTGAAGCTGGGCGTCATTTTCCAGGATCGCATGAAGCCCGACATCCGAAGACTCAAAGAGTGGATCGATCGCGGCGTTCTCGGTAAACCAATTCTGGTGGACGCGCGAGTGAAGTGGTATCGCCCTGCGGAGTACTACGGTGATTCCAAGTGGCGCGGAACGCTGGCGCTCGATGGCGGTGGGGCCCTGATCAACCAGGGTGTGCACACGGTCGATCTGCTGCTCTGGCTGCTGGGCGACGTGGCGCGCGTAGAAGCCCGCACTGCCACGGCGTTACACAAGATCGAAGCCGACGACACGGTGGTGTCTGTCCTCGAGTTTGCAAATGGCGCGCTGGGTACCCTACTCGCGACCACCGCCGCGTACCCCGGCTATCCCCGGCGTGTGGAGATCACCGGGTCGCAAGGCACCGTGGTTCTCGAACACGATCGCATCGTTGCCGCCGATCTACGCACGCCGGAACCCGAAGTCGTCCAGGGCTCCGCTGGCGACGGCAACCACAGCGCCTCATCGGCCGCTGTGACGGACATTCGTGGACATCAGGCGGTGCTCGAAGACTTTCTCCGCGCGCTCGAGTCGAATGCCACCCCTGCCTGCGATGGCTGCGAGGGCCGCCGAAGCATCGCCCTCATCGAAGCAATCTATCGCGCCTCGCGATCCCCCGAGGTGGCTGCGAACCTGTGAGGCGACCGGCAAGCGAGCCGCCGGAGCGGGTGAGATTGACACTCTTGGTGCCAGCGAATACATTTGCCTGCCTGCGCACCTCGCAAAGCGCCGAGTCTCGATGAATCCGATGAAGTTCCTGCCGACGGTCTGCCTGCTTCTTCTGGGTGTGGCGGCCTGGGCGCAATCCCAGTATCCGTTTCAGAATCCTGACATGCCGATGGATGAGCGCATCAAGAACATCCTGAGCCTGATGACGCTCGATGAAAAAATTCATGCCCTCAGCACGCATCCGGATGTCCCCCGCTTGGGCATTCGTGGAAGCGGCCACGTCGAGGGCCTGCATGGGCTGGCCTTGGGAGGCCCGGGGGGATGGGGCAAAGAGCATCCGATTCCCACCACACAATTTCCGCAAGCCATTGGGTTGGGAGAGACGTGGAGTCCGGATCTCATCCAGAAGGCGGCCGCGGTCGAGGCGATTGAGGCGCGATACATTTTTCAGAGCGAGAAATACCAGCGGGGCGGGCTGGTTGTGCGCGCTCCCAATGCGGACCTGGGGCGCGATCCACGCTGGGGCCGGACGGAGGAGTCTTACGGGGAGGACCCGTTCTTCGACGGAACGATGGTGGTGGCGTTTGCGAAGGGCCTGCAGGGTGACAATCCGAAGTATTGGCGCGCCGCCTCGCTGATGAAACATTTCCTGGCGAACAGTAATGAGGATGGGCGCGGCGGATCTTCGTCCAACTTCGGAGAGCGCCTTCTGCGGGAATATTATTCTGTTCCGTTCCGCATGGGCGTCGAGCAAGGCGGCTCCCGGGCCTACATGGCTTCCTACAACGCCATGAACGGCGTGCCCATGACGGTGAATCCGATGCTGAAAGACACGGTCAAGGAGTGGGGGCAGAACGGAATCATTTGTACGGATGCGGGTGGGTTGTGGAACATGGTGACGGATCATCATTACTATGACGACATCGATCGTGCCGCCGCGGGAGCTGTGAAGGCGGGCATCAATCAGTTTCTGGATCGGTACGAGGGTGGAGTGCGCGGGGCGCTCGCCTCCAAGCTGCTCAGGGAAGCGGACATCGATGCTGGGCTCGAGGGCGTATACCGCGTGATGATCAAGCTCGGATTGCTCGACCCGCCTGCGCTCGTTCCCTACACCGAAATCAAGGATGGAGTCGAGCCCTGGACCACCGACGAGCACAAGCGGTTGGCCAGGACGATCACCCAGAAGTCGATCGTGCTGTTGAAGAATGAGAAGAACACGCTGCCGCTGGACAAACATGCTTTGCAGTCGATCGCCGTGTTAGGCGGAAGAGCCAACGATGTTGCCTTGGACTGGTACAGCGGCACGCCGCCGTATGCGGTTTCGCCGTTACAAGGGATCAAAGACAAGGTGGGCAGCCCGGTCGAAGTCCGCTACGCGGCCGACAATGAGAACGGAGGCGCGGCGGCGTTGGCCAAAGCAGCGGATGTTGCCATTGTTGTAGTCGGAAACCATCCCACCTGTGACGCTGGTTGGAACCGGTGTCCCGACTCGAATCAAGGCAAAGAAGCGATGGATCGCAAGGGGATCGAGCTTACGGATGAAATTCTGGTGAAGGAAGTGTTTGCTGCGAATCCGAAAACGATTGTGGTGCTGGTTTCGAATTTTCCCTACGCGATCAACTGGACCCAGGAGCACGTGCCCGCAGTCCTTCATCTGACCCACAACAGCGAAGAGCAGGGAACCGCCCTGGCGGACGTTTTGTTCGGAGATGTGAATCCTGGCGGAAGGCTGACCCAGACCTGGCCGCGATGGCTCGATCAGCTCCCGGACAAGATGGACTACGACATCGGTCATGGCGAAACCTACATGTACTTCAAGCATGACCCGCTTTATCCGTTCGGGTACGGGTTGAGCTACACCACTTTTCGATACTCGAACCTACGCGCCGAATCCAAAGCTGGGAAGAGCGACGTCTCGGTGAGCTTGGATGTCAAGAACACGGGCGATCGAGAAGGCGATGAGGTCGTGCAGGTTTACGTCCACTACCCGCACTCGAAGGTCGATAGACCCGAGCGACAGTTGGTGGGATTCCGGCGCACGACCATCGGGCCGGGGCAGACCAAAACTCTTGACATCCCGTTCAAGTCGGAACAGCTTGCGTACTGGGACGTCGCCAGGCACAGATTCGTCAGGGAGACCGGGGATGTCCTGCTCATGGTGGGCAGTTCGTCGCAAGAGATCAGGCTGAAGCGCACCTTGCACGTGGCGCACTGAACCCGGCCGGAACGCTTATCGCACCCCGCTCATCGCGTGACCGAGATCCCTTCTCCCGAGTACTGCACGGTCTTGTCAGGTTGGTCGGTGGGGCCGACACCGACCCCGTGATTGTCACCGACAAACACGATCCGGAAGGCGCGATTGCCGAGCATGCCTGGAAACTTGCCGTGGCGCTCGCCTATGGTCAGCACTTGCTGCGCCTCATCCCAATGGAAGGGAATCGTCGCGTAGACGCCCTTCTCGTAGTGGTAGCTGTCATTTTCATCTTCGTAGAGCGTGAAATCGGCGTCGGCGCCACGGTACACACGCAATTCGATGGGGTCGGCCTGCTTTTGAGTCGACCATTCCTGATCCGGCCCCATGGGTACGATCGAACCGGCGCGGATATACAGCGGCATTCGTTCGAGGGGAGCTGCCGCATCTACCGCCTGGCCGCCGTCCGCCGATGCGCCGCTCCAGAAATCGTACCAACGAGCCTGCGGAAGGTAAAGGCGACGCGTGCTGGCAGCGGGCTCGGTTACGGGATTCACGAGGAACGCCGGGCCGTACATGAATTGGTCGCCAATGTTTTCCGCGCGGACATCGCCGCGGAAATCCATGACCAGCGGGCGCATCGGAGTGTAACCCTGGCTGGTGGTCTTCCATGCCAGCGAATAGATGTAGGGGAGCAAACGGTAGCGCAGGCGGTCGAAGTTCACCAGAATCTTCTGCGCATCAGGGCCATACGACCACAGCTCGTTCTGATCCGTAGTCCGGGTTCCGTGTACGCGAAAGATCGGGCAAAATACTCCGTACTGAAACCAACGGATAAACAGGTCGCGGTAGGCGGGGTCGTCGGGATTGCCGGAGACGAATCCGCCGATGTCGGTGGTCCAGTAAGGCAGTCCGGACAGGGCGAAGTTCAAACCTGCGGGGATCTGCCGTCGGAAACTGAAGAAGTCAGAGTTGATATCGCCCGACCAGGCGGTGACGGCGTTTCTCTGACTGCCTGCGAACGCCGAACGGGACAGGATGAAGACCCGTTTCTCGTCGGACGCGCCGTGCTGCCCGTCGTAGACGGCACCGGTGGTCATCAACGGGTACAGGTTGACGTAGCGATCGCCGCTGCCGATGGCGAGTCTATGCTGCAGTAGAATGTTGTCTTCCTGGCCTTCGGTTTCGGGCTCGGTCGTATCCAGCCACCAGGCGTCGATCCCAATGTTAAACAGGGCCTTGTCCATCAGATCCCAGTAATATTTGCGAGCTTCGGGATTGGTCGCGTCATACACCGCCATGGCGACGGTGTGATAGGGCGGCTTGGCAAATTTGAATTTGTCAACGAACCAGCCGCGCTTGTCCATGTGGTCATAGACGGCCGAGCCCGGTTCGAAGAAGGGCCAGACGGAGATCATCAGGTGAAAATTCTCTTTGTGGAGTTCCTCCACCATGCCTTTCGGATCGGGATAGTTCTTGTTGAAGACGTGCTCGCCTTTGTGGTTCCACCAGAACCAGTCCTGCACGATGTTGTCGACGGGAAGATGCAAGTCGCGGTATTTCCGGGCTACCCCCAGGATTTCCTCCTGTGACTTGTACCGGTTCTTGCATTGCCAGAAACCATAAGCCCACTTGCCGAACATCGGCGCTGGCCCGGTCAGTTCGCGGTAGGCGGCGATAATCTTGTCCATGTCCGGGCCGTAGATGAAGTAGTAATCGATGACATCGGCCACTTCGGAGCTGATATAGAGGTAGTTGGCAAACCGGTTATTCACCCGGCTGCGCGATGCATTGTTCCAGAAGATGCCGTAACCCTTGCTGGAAACCAGCATGGGAACGGCGATATTGGTGTTGTCCTGGGAGATGTCGACCGACTCGCCCCGATAATTCCAGACACCCGACTGATGCTGGCCAAGTCCGTAAAGTGCTTCACGAGAGCCGTAAATATTGACGAAGGATTCTGCGTGATAGGTGTCCTCGCCGTTGATTTTTACCGGAATCAGTTTGCGCGACGCTTCGTTGACCAGTTGCTTCCCATCGACATCCGAATAGGTGATGCCACCGTCCTGGCGGGAGATCTTGATCTTCAACCGGGAAGTTTCCATGGTGACGGAGTCGTCCCCCGACTGTATGGTCCAGTGGGTGGGGCGCCAGTTGGTTTTCGTCACGACGTAATCCGGCAGATTTGGAAATGAGGACGTCGCCGAGTAGCGGACGCGGATGATGGAGTCGCTGCAGACTCCGACCATGAGTGTGCCCGCTTTCATAGTGAAGAGCACGCCATCGGCCTGCTGTTTGACTGAGGTGACCGGATTCATGGGGGCCCACTGCGCTCGTGCTCCGCTCGAAAGCATAAATGCAACGACCACGAACGCGAGGAGTGGAAGACCGCTGGGTTGCCATTTCTTCATGGAAGGAATCCTGATCTCATGATGAGGAATGCGAGAGGCGGTGTGCGCTTGCGAGCGCAAGGGCGTCTGGGCGACCAGCAACGAACATTGTACGGTTCGATAAACCTTAGCAATCGCGCTTTACACTAACACACGACCCCGGATCGGGCATGGGACGGTGATGCACCTGATGAAGTCAGCCCACCGAGTAGCCACCCACCTCGGCCGACGCGTCCTCCATCGCCTCCTGGTTGGAAGCGTTTTCGAAAGATCTGCGCTCGAGGAAGAAGTCGAGATTGCCGCGCATTACAAGATGGGGCGCCAGAGTGAGCAGGGGCGATGGGCGCTGGCCATCGACCAGGAAATCGTGCAGCACCCGGAACGCCATGACGCCTTGAGTTCGAGGGCGTTGGTGAATGGTGGCGGTGACCGCGCCGGATCGGATTTCCCGTACCAAGGCGGGAAAAAGATCGGTCGTGATGACCGCCAGCTTGTCGAGCATTCCGGCATCGCGCGCTGCATTCAAAACCGGGATGGACGCTTCGGTGGTGACATAGATTCCAACCAAGTCCGGCCGTGACTGGAAAAGCTTGCGACACTTGTCGTACGCCTCGGACTCGATGTCGTGGTCCTCGATGGGCACTTCCAGACTCATGAGGGGATAGAAGGATCGCAGCGTATTCTGAAAGGCGTTCACTTTTTCTGCGTGCTCGAGAATGGCAAGATCGCTGACTGTTACCGCAACGCTGCCCTGTCCCTTTAGAAATCTGCCGAGCAGATCAGCCGCCAGAGATCCGCTGACCATCGTGTCGACGGAAACTACGGCTAGTCTCCCGGTACCCGGCGCGTCGGTGGCGACGCACACGATTGGAATGTGCGCGGGCGAGGCGCGGTGGATCCAGCCTCGCACCTTCCCCGGGCTGCTGGGAAACATGATGATGCCGTTGACGTCGGCCTTTAAGGCAGCCTCAAATGCTTCTTCATCTCCGTCTCCCAGTTGCGGATACGTTCGATATTCAACCTCCACACTCTCCAAGCCCAAGGAGGTGGCTTCTTGTTCTATGCCGGTTCGTACTTCGTCCCAGAAGGAGGTAGTGCCTTTCAGTGTGTTCACCGAAATTCGCAGCTTTCGCTTCAGGGACAGAGAACGCGCTGCACGATTGGTCCGATAGCCAAGCGTCTTGGCCATTTCGAGCACGCGGGTCTTGGTGAGTTGATTGATGCCAGGATGATTGTGCAAAGCACGATGGACCGTGCCGGTTGACACCCCCAGAGAATTCGCGATGTCGACGAGAGTGGTCTTGGTGCTCTTCATAGTGGGCCCGCCTGACAGGCACGCGCGTGGTCGAGCAGCTCGAAACCTCGGCCCCAACCGCAAGCGATTGTGCACCCTTGCGAATCAATACTTTGTGGGCGGCCTCACCGAAGCCGAAGCAATCGTACTACTCCAGTGTAATCGATTACAATATTAGGCGACATGGTGCGCGGAAGGGACCCCATCTTCCCATGAAAATGTTCACCGGATCGCTAGGAGATTGGTACCTGCTGCTGCGGTTGCCGCCGTTTGCGCGCCAACCAAGAGTCAGGTTCGAGAGAGCCCAGGACGGGAGCTTGGCTGATCCGGCAGAGCACCGCGTGCTGGTTCACATCCTCGCAAACGATGCGTCACGGGGCACGCAGAAAATCCGGGATGTTACACTGCTGGGCTCTGATGCCCAGATGGAATGCGAACTGCGGCCGGTTGGGCTGTACACGCAGCGCCCGCTCGAGGCGCCCGGCACACAGGCCTACGTTTTTCCGCATCCGCTCGAATTAAGGTGACGAGAATGTTGCACCATCCCGAATCCATCGGTCCGACTGGAGACTTCACGGCATGAAGCTGATCCGGTTCGGTGAACCAGGGCAGGAAAAGCCGGGACTGCTTCTGAGTGATGGAGCCCGCGTCGACGTTTCCGGGTTTGGGTCTGACTACGACGAAGCGTTTTTCGGAAATGCGAAGCTAGCAGCACTGCGCTTGTGGCTCGATCAGAACGGCTCCACTGTGCCGCGCGTGCCGTCTTCAATCCGTTGGGGACCGCCGGTCGTTCGGCCGAGCAAGATCGTTTGTATCGGGTTGAACTTCCGTGATCATGCCGCCGAGAGCAAGATGGAGCTCCCGAAAGAACCGGTCATCTTCTTCAAGTCCACCACCTCATTGGTTGGTCCGAATGATCCGCTGATGATCCCGAGGAAGGCCACAAAGGTGGATTGGGAGGTGGAACTGGCGGTCGTCATCGGGAGGAAGGCTTTGTACGTGCCCAAGGATCGTGCTCTCGATTTCATCGCCGGCTTTGTGCTGCACAATGACTATTCCGAGCGCGGCTTTCAGCTGGAACGCGGGGGACAATGGGTAAAAGGGAAGAGCGCCGATAGCTTCGCTCCCCTGGGTCCCTGGGTTGCCACGCCGGAGGAAATCCCAGATGTCAGCCGGCTCCATATGTGGCTGAAGGTCAACGGCGAACTTCGGCAGAACAGCTCGACCGCCAATATGATCTTCGACGTTCCCACGCTGGTTGCCTACGTCAGCGAGTTCATGACGCTGCTTCCGGGTGACATCATCAGCACTGGAACGCCAGCTGGGGTCGGCTTGGGCATGCATCCTCCCAGGTATTTGCAGGTTGGGGATGTCGTGGAGCTGGGGATCGATGGCTTGGGTGAATCTCGCCAAACTGTCGTAGGGTCTTTATGAAACGGAAGCGTGACTGTCCGGGAGTTGGAAACGGAAAGGTTGGTCCGCAGGCTGGATACATCGACGATCATCCCGACTTCTGGCGCTATCATCCGCGCGGGTATGGCTCGATCGATGAATCGATGGCGTGGTTGCGCCCGGATTTCCTCCCGTCCGATCGGGAGCCCGGTTTAAGGCGAAAGGGGGGTTCCGGGGTGGGTACCGGTCCAGGCGCGGCAAGCACCCGAAGAGACGCAATGGCTGCTCGATCTGGCTTCGGAAGCGTCATTCATCCTTGGGGTGGTGGGATGGGTCGATCTGAAATCTCCGCGATTGGTTCTCCGTGGGAAGCGTTGGCGGCGAATCCCGAGCTGGTCGGAATTCGCCCTATCGTGCCGAGCGAACCGGACGACCGATGCCTGCTTCAGCCCGAATTCCCTCGTTACATGGCAATGCTCGAAGAGTTTGGTCTTGCGTGCGACATCCTGCCCTACCCTCGGCATCTTGGGGTGGCGGTGGAGTTCGCTCGGCGATTTCCGGGTCAGCGCTTTATTTTGGACCATTTTGCCAAACTGCTGATCGAGAAAACGGCGAAATTCATGGCTGGGCGCAGGGGATCGGGGAACTGGCGGCGTTTCCGAGCGTAAGGGGAGAGCGCAATCGTCGCGCTCAGCGAAGTCTTCGTTCTTGATCCTGATGGTGCAGGTGTTTCTGTAAATGCAGACTGAAGTTCTAAAACTCGACGCTCGTGACAACGTTGTGATCGCACTCGCCGATCTGCATCAAGGGCAACAGGTACGGGTCGCAGATGCGGTCTATTCTTTGCAGTCAAATGTGGCGGCGAAGCACAAGTTTGCCGCGGAAGATCTTCCGGTCGGGGCCGACGTGATCATGTACGGAGTACTCGTCGGCAAAGCCGTAAAACCCGTCCACAAGGGAGAACTTCTAAGCACCGGCAACGTTCGGCATCAGGCCACCGACTTCCATGAGAAGTCCGGAGCGTACTCGTGGGATCCGCCTGAGGTTGCGCAATTTAAGGAGCGGACATTTCTCGGATACCAACGTTCCGATGGTCAGGTCGGTACCCGGAATTATTGGCTGGTTGTTCCCCTGGTGTTTTGCGAAAACAAAAATATCAACGTCCTGAAGCAGGCGTTTGAAGAAGAACTAGGATTCGCCGCACCGCAAGTCTATCGCCAGCAGGTCGCGGAGTTGGCCTCGCTGTACCAGGAAGGCCGAATCGAACAGATCAAAACCCACAGCTTTTCGGGAGGCAGCCCGCGGCCCCGGAGTGCCAAATTCTTTTCAAATGTTGACGGCATCAAGTTCCTTCTCCATGAGGGCGGCTGTGGTGGAACCCGAGAGGACTCCAATAACCTGTGCGGTCTGATCGCGGGCTACATCAACCATCCCAATGTGGCTGGAGCCACGGTTCTCAGTCTGGGTTGCCAACACGCGCAGATGGGAATCTTGCGTGAACAAATCAACAAACGCAATCCGAATTTCAGCAAACCTCTGATCATGCTTGAGCAACAACAGAGCAACTCGGAATTTGCGATGCTGAGTGAGGCGATCCGACAGACTTTCCTGGGCCTGATGGAGGCGAACCAGTGTGTGCGAACCCCGACGCCTCTTTCTCATTTGTGTGTGGGCCTGAAGTGCGGAGGGTCGGACGGATTCTCCGGAATTTCCGCGAATCCTGCCATCGGGCACACCGCCGATCTGGTGGCAGCGATGGGGGGCAGAATGATCCTTTCGGAGTTTCCCGAGTTGTGTGGGGTGGAGCAGGAACTCATCAATCGCAGTGTGCGAAAGGACGTTGGCGACCGCTTCATACAGCTCATGCGGGACTATGCGACCCGGGCGCAAGCCGTGCGGTCGGGTTTTGACATGAATCCCTCGCCCGGAAACATCCGTGATGGACTGCTCACCGACGCGATGAAGTCGGCGGGAGCCGCGAAAAAAGGTGGTACATCCCCGGTAACCGCGGTACTCGATTATCCGGAGTACGCAAGGGAGCAGGGGCTGAACCTGCAGTGCACGCCGGGCAATGATGTGGAGTGTGTTACGGCGCAGGTCGGGGCCGGCGCGAGCGTTGTCCTGTTCACCACGGGCCTGGGCACACCCACAGGAAACCCAATCGCGCCCGTCATCAAGCTTTCCACGAATTCGAAGCTGGCACAGCGGATGGGCGACATCATCGATATCGACACGGGTAGCATCATCTCCGGGGAATCAACCGTCGAGCAGATGGGAGAAACCATCCTGGACCTTGTCATCCGGGTCGGGAGCGGTGAGGTTCATACGAAAGCAGAGTTAAAGGCACAGGACGACTTCATTCCGTGGAAGAGAGGCGTGTCCCTCTGAAGAGTCCGCGCGGCAACCCAAACGATTTCGGGCTCGATGGCAAAGTCGCCGTCGTGACTGGGGGCGGCAGCGGCATTGGGCGGGCCATCTCCCTGAGGTTTGCGGCGAGTGGGGCCGCGGTTCGCATCCTGGACGTCAATCTGAAAGACGCGGAGGCTAGTTGCCAACTGATTGAGGAGGCAGGCGGAACGGGGTCGGCCCACGCCTGCGACGTGACCAACCGGCAACAGGTCAAATCCAGCTTTGAGGCCCTATTCAAGAGAGAGCGGATTCACGTTCTGGTGAACAACGCCGGAATTTCGCACATCGGCACGGTCGAGAGCACATCGGAAGAGGACTTTGATCGCGTCTTTCGAGTGAATGTGAAGGGGTTCTACAACTGCATGTTCGCGGCCGTGGGGCACATGAAGGCCAACGGGGGTGGAGTGATTCTGAATATGGCGTCCATTGCGGGTTCCGCTGGGCTCTCCGACCGTTTCGCCTATTCCATGAGCAAGGGGGCAGTCATCGCGATGACCTATTCGCTCGCCCGGGATTATCTCAGTCACAACATTCGCTGTAACTGCATCTCACCCGCCCGGGTGCATACGCCCTTTGTGGATCGCTATCTTCAGAAGAACTACCCGGGAAGAGAGCAGGAGATGTTCGAGAGACTGTCGAAATCGCAGCCCCTCGGAAGAATGGCGGAGCCCGAAGAAGTCGCCGCCCTAGCTCTCTTTCTTTGCTCGGATCAAGCGGCCTTCATCACGGGCGTCGACTATCCGCTGGACGGTGGTTTTTTCAATCTGCACGGCTAACTTATGGATCTGCGGCTGAAAGACAAGGTCGTACTCGTTACCGGTGGCGCAAAAGGGATTGGCGCCGCGATTGTTCGAGCTGTGAGCCGCGAGGCCTCGATTCCGGTGGTTGTGGACAGCGACGCGGAAGCGGGTCGTCAATTGCGTCGAGAGCTGCAGACCAGCGGAGCCATTGGCGAGTTGATCGTGCTGGATCTGTTGTCTCCGGAAAACTGTGCGAAGGCTGTGGACATAGCTGTCCGGGCATTTGGACGTGTCGATGTCCTGGTGAATAACGCGGGGGTGAACGACAAAGTCGGTCTGGAAAACGGTTCTCCGGAGAAATTTGTGAGCTCTCTCGGACGCAATCTGCTCCATTACTACAACATGGCCCATTACGCGTTGCCACACCTGAAACGCTCCCGAGGATCCATCGTCAACATCGGCTCAAAGACCGCTCTGACCGGGCAAGGGGGCACGTCCGGTTACGCATCCGCCAAGGGCGCCATTCTGGCGCTAACCCGGGAGTGGGCTGCGGAATTGCTCGAAGACGGGATACGGGTGAACGCAATTGTCCCGGCGGAGGTCATGACGCCACTCTACCGCAAGTGGCTGGACACTTTCCCAAACCCGGAGGAGAAGCTGAAAACAATTCTCTCCAAAATTCCTCTGGAAAAGCGGATGACGACCCCGGATGAGATTGCGGCCATGGTGACGTTTCTGATCTCGGACCAGGCCGGCCACATCACCGGTCAGCATCTCTTCGTCGATGGCGGCTACGTACATCTCGATCGTGCGCTCACCTAAGGGGGAAGGGAATCATGACGAGCCCACCGGAAGCGGTTCGGAGTTCGGGCAACCGAGAACGATACGCGCTGCCCTTGGTCCTGATCACAAGCCTTTTCTTTTTGTGGGCGCTCGGGGTCAACCTCAACGACATCCTGATTCCGCACTTGAAGAAAGCGTTCGGCCTTTCGGATTTCAAGTCCTCTCTCATCCAGTCGGCGTTCTTCGGGGGCTACTTTCTCGCCGCCCTGCCCGCCGGGTGGTTGATGGAACGAGTTGGATACAAGAGAGGCATCCTGATCGGCTTGCTGATGTGCGCGACGGGAGCCTTCCTGTTCATTCCAGCGTCGGCAATTCGAGTCTATGGATGCTTCCTGTTCGCGTTGTTTGTGATGGCCTGCGGCCAGTGTTTCCTGGAGGTCGCGGCCAATCCCTATGTCACGGTGCTTGGCGCCCCGGAAACCTCGGAGCGGCGGCTCAATATTGCTCAATCCTTCAATTCCGTCGGCGCCGTGATTACGCCTGTGCTGGGCGCGGCATTCATTCTCTCGGGCGTGGAGCATACCTCCTCGCAGCTGGCGGCAATGACTTCGGAGCAATTGCAGACCTATCGAATTACAGAAGCCAACATGGTGCGAGGGCCGTATCTGGTGATCACCGGCCTGTTTCTCGCCGTCGCCGCCTTGATCTATTTCTCAAGGTTGCCGGAAATCAAGGAAGCCGGAGAAGAGGGCGAGCAAGATGTGGCCGAACAGGGACTACGCGGAACCTTGGCTCACGGACACCTGGTCAAGGGTGTGATTGCACAGTTCTTCTATGTCGGCGCCCAGGTGGGAGTCGCCAGCTTCGTCATTCGCTTCGCGCAGCATATGGTGCCGGGCACGCCCGAGAAGGTGGCCGCCAACTACCTGAAATTGCATCTGGTGGGTTTCATGATCGG
>DASQPN010000163.1:0-34166 GCA_035643915.1 Terriglobales bacterium
AAATCCCGCCGGGTTCGCGGGCTGATACAGAGATCGCCACGCGGCCGAAGCTTCCACCGTCTCACGAGCGCCCGGCACCAACCACGGGCTCGCCGTGGGGTGCGCGTGAATCTCAGAGACAAACTGCGGCACCGGCCGAGCCTTCATCAATGCCGAGCGCACCGAGTCGCGCACAAAATCGTGCAGGACCGTCTGCTGCCGGAAACGCACCTCGGTCTTCGACGGGTGGACGTTGACGTCCACTTCCGCGCCGGGCATCTCCAGAAACAGCAGCACCACGGGAAACACGCTCGGCGGCAGGATATTGCGATAAGCGTCGGTGATCGCGTGCTGCACCATTCGGTCGCGAATGAGCCGTCCGTTCACGAAGATGTAGATCGAGTTGCGGTTGAGCTTCTGAATCTCGGGTTTCGAAACGAAGCCATGGATGCGCACCTCTCCCGGATCTTTTGGCTCCTCATCCTCTTCAGTGCGGCGCCAGGGCGGCGGCTGCGGTAAACCGATCCGCTCCAGCGGCTGAAGGGCCGCGACCGGGATGAGTTGGTCCAGCACATCCCCTCCGAAAACCTGGTACACCCGCTCGCCGTAGCCTGCGACCGGCGGGGCCACCAGCAGCGCGTTAGTGGCGGAGTGCAATTCGAAATGCTTGTCGGGATTTGCCAGGGCGTAGTGCGTCACCCACGAAGCAATATGCGATAGCTCGGTGGTCTCGGCCTTCAGAAATTTTTTGCGGGCGGGCGTGTTAAAGAAGAGATCGCGAATTGTGATTGAGGTTCCGACCGGCAGCCCGGCTTCCTCGATCTTGAAAATCTTCCCACCATTGATTTCCACCACCGTTCCCGAGGGCTCTTCGGCGGCGCGAGTCTCAAGGTGCAGGCGCGAAACCGAAGCGATCGAAGGCAGGGCCTCGCCGCGGAACCCCAGGGTCGCCACACTCAGCAGGTCCTCGGCGTTCTTCAGCTTCGATGTCGCGTGCCGCTCGAAGGCGAGCATGGCGTCATCGCGCACCATCCCGCACCCATTGTCCGTGATCTGGATGAGCTTTTTCCCGCCCGCCTCAACCTGAATCTTGATGCGCGTGGACCCGGCGTCGAGGGCGTTCTCGAGCAGCTCCTTCACCACCGAAGCGGGGCGCTCCACCACCTCGCCAGCCGCGATCTTGTTGGCAACAGCTTCGGAAAGGACGTGGATTTTGCCCATGAGTTCAGTGGCCAGATTCACCCAATGACAACTAGGAAGCAATGCCGGCCTCGGGTAACCTAGTTGCGCCGATCACGGCAAGGCTGTACACGGGCTCCGTGGGTTGTGGAATGATCGGATCCGGACGCCTTGCTCTCGCTCGATGGCTGGCAGGTGACGCCGACCTCGAAAGATCGTCTCACGACCCAGGCCCAGCGGGCACCGCTATTTCTTCTTCACCTGAATCCCCAGGTCCCGCAGTTGGAGGTCGGTCACCGGAGTGGGCGCATCCACCATCAGATCTTTCGCCGCAGCCGTCTTCGGGAACGGAATCACTTCGCGCAGACTGTCCGCGCCCGCCAGGATCATCACGATCCGGTCCAACCCGAGCGCAATCCCGCCATGGGGGGGCGTCCCATATTCGAGTGCTTCCAGAAAGAATCCGAAACGTGACTTTGCCTCTTCCTCCGTCATGCCGAGCGCATGAAAAATCTTCCGCTGAATATCCTGGCGGTGAATACGAATCGACCCCGACCCCAGCTCGGTGCCGTTCAGTACGATGTCATAGGCCAGTGCCCGCACCATCGCCGGATCCGACTCCAACCTGTCCATGTCTTCCTCATGCGGCGATGTAAACGGATGGTGCGCTGCCACCCAGCGCTTGTCCTGCTCGTCGTACTCGAACATGGGGAAATTAGTCACCCACAGAAATCTGAAATCTCCGTGCTGGAACAGACCGTGCTTGGCGGCATGTTTCTGCCCAAGCGCGACCCGCAACAGACCAGCCGAAGCGTAAATCGCGAGTTCCTGGGGCGTGACTTTCCTCTTGCTCGCCGGATGATCCTGCCCGCTCGACTGCGCCGCGCCCGACACGAGCACGATCAGGTCGTCGGCCGCTGCTCCCGTCCTCTCCAGGATCTTGTTGGTCGCATCCGGGAAATTCTTCTCGAGCCGCTTGAAATCTTCAAACAATTTGGCCCCACCCTTGGAATTGAACAGAGGCTTGATGTCATCGCGCTCTTTACGCGAGAGCTCACCCACCTTCGGCGTGCGAATCGCGACCACCGGCAGCTCCGGGTGTACGGCTAGAGTTTCCAATTCCTGCGCCGTGAAGCAATCGCGCACTTCCGCGAGCGCGGGCAGGCGAAGATCCGGCTTGTCGATGCCGAACTGCCGAATGGCCTCGTCATAATCCATGCGCGGAAAGGGCGTCTTGATCTCATGTCCCGCCGCTTTAAACGCGGCCGTGAGAAATCCTTCCACCGTCTCCCAGACCCGCTCCGGCTGCGGGTAGGACATTTCCAGGTCGATCTGCGTAAATTCCGGCTGGCGATCGGCGCGCAAATCCTCATCGCGGAAGCAGCGCACGATCTGGAAATACTTGTCGAAGCCCGAGATCATCAGGATCTGCTTGAACAACTGCGGCGACTGCGGGAGCGCGTAAAAGCACCCCGGCTGCACGCGGCTCGGAACCAAGTAGTCTCGCGCGCCTTCGGGCGTCGACCGAGTCATGAACGGCGTCTCGATTTCGAAGAACCCCTGCGAGGCCAGGCAGTCGCGAATGGCTAGCGCGACTTTGTGCCGCAGTTCGATGTTGAACTGCATGGCGTCGCGGCGCAGGTCGAGGTAGCGATACTTCAGCCGCATCTCCTCATTCGCCAGCGAGGTATCGCTCGGCAGGAACGGTGGATGCTTGGCCTCGTTCAGAATGAGCAATTCATCGGCAACCAGTTCCACTTCTCCGGTGGGAATGTTCTTATTCACCGTATCGGCATCGCGCAGCTTGACCGTGCCGACCGCCGCGATGACGTACTCATTCCGCAGCAGCTCGGCCTTCGCGTGGATCGCGGCGTTCAGCTCTTCACTGAACACAACCTGCGTGACGCCGGACCGGTCGCGTATATCGACAAAGATCAGCGTGCCGAGGTCGCGGCGCCGGTTCACCCATCCCATTAGGACCGCTTTTTTGCCAGCATCGGAGGCGCGCAGGACGCCACACATGTGACTACGGTGCAGGTCGCCTAGAAAGTCGAGCAAAGGTGCCTTCTCTTGTAGGGAATACGGCCCGGGGCCGAATTGATGATTATAAATGGCAAGAGCGGCAGTTGCTGATTCAGAAGCAGAGAGATAGTTCCAGAATGCTGTCGCAAGGGTATCTGCCGCAGAACAATCCAGCTATCTCTAGCGCTGCGCGGCCTTCACTTTAACGAGCCCCGCTTTGGCCTCGGCGTTGTTGGGCTCTAACAGTAGCCCGGCTTCGAACTGGTCCTCGGCCGCGACAGGGTTTTTCAGACCCAAATACACGTTGCCGAGCAGAATCCGAGCGGCCATCTGTCCCGGGGTAAGCTTCAAACTTGCTTCCAGAGCATCGCGCGCTCCCGCCAGATCCTCTGTCCTGGCGAGCACCCGACCGAGATCGTAGGCTGCCGCCGCGTCGTCCGGGCGGATCCGGCTTGCGGCTTTCAGATGCCCGGCGGCCTGGGGATAGTCTCCAGCCTGCAACTCAAGTTCTCCTAGTTGCCGCAGCGCGACCGCAGACATCGGGTCCATCTTGATGACCTTCTCCAGCGCCGCGCGCGCTTCCGTGGGCTGGTCTCCTTCGGACGCGATCATTGCCCGATGCAGCAGATTCTGTTCCTCGATCTTGTCCTTGGGATCAGGCAGCTGGAAAGTCTCCGGGCCTGCGGCGGTTGCGCCGTCGCCGGGCGCAGATGGAGGCGGCGCCTTCGCTCGCAAGTCCGCGAGCAGGGCCCGTGCCTGGTGCGCGTCGGTGTTCCCGGCAGCATAGGTGTTGTTCAATTCGCCCGGGTCGGCGCGTAGATCGTAGAGTTCCGGGCGGGGCGCTTCAATGAACTTGAAACCCGCTGTCCGTACGGAGCGCAGCGGCGCCCATCCGAAGCGCAGGGGATAGTCCGTTTCTCCGAAAGCCGTGCGGTTGGCCGTATCCGTGCCCCTCAAATAGGCTTCCAAAGACTGGCCGTCCAGCCGGGACGGGGGTGAAACGTTCACCAGGTCGAGGACCGTCGGTAGTATGTCAGTGGTGCGCACCTGGGCATCGACCACCCTCGCCTCCGTTGCTCGCCCCGGGAGTTTGACAATCAGCGGCACATGCGTGGTGGAATCATAGAGAAAGATCCCGTGGGTCTCTTCATGATGCTCACCCAGGCCTTCGCCGTGATCTCCCACGACAATGATCAGCGCATTCTGATACCAGCTTCGCGACTTCAGGTAGGCAAGAAAATTCTTCAAGGCCGAATCGGCGTAAGCGACCTCGCCATCGTAGAGACGATCCTGATACGTCGCGGAATAGGGTGGCGGGGGCTCGTACGGGTCATGGGGGTCGTAGAGGTGCACCCAGACAAAATGCGGGCCGCGCGGATGAGCGGTCAGCCAAGCCTCCGCGTGTTCGACCACCTCCATGCCGCGGCGCTCGACGCGTCCCCAACGTGCTTTGGTTTTGGGATGTTCGGGAAAGTTGTCGTAGAAATCAAAGCCGCGATCCAGTCCGGGGGCCAGGGCTTTGCTGTCAAGAATAACCGCGCCGATGAACGCGGCACTGTGATATCTCTGTGTCGACAACAGCTCTGCCCACGTGGGATGTGTCGAGGCCAGCGGTATCGCGAAATCCGTTACGCCGTGGGTGCTGGGCAAAAGGCCCGTAAGAATCGTGGTGTGCGAAGTGTTCGTGACCGGGCTGGGCGTGAACGCGTGCGTGAAGCGAATGCCATCTTTGGCGAGCCCGTCGATGGTGGGCGTTTCGATCCTGTCGTAGCCGTAGCAGCGCACGTGGTCGGCGCGGAGCGTGTCGATCGTGATCAGGAACACGTCGGGCGGCGTGGCTTGGCGGGCCGGGTTCTGAGCCACAATCGCGGCGCCACTCACCAGCATCCAAAGCAGCAGAAGCCCAATCCTTTTCATTCGTTAGTCAGCCTAGCACAGGTCGCCGAATACAGATTGGTGACGTTCAAACGAAAAGACGCAGGCGGAGACTGGGGGAGAAAGACGATGGACCTCTTTCGGCACTATCAGCAGCTGGCGAGCTATGATGAGTGGGCCAACCTTGAGATGATGGCAAGTTTTCGGGCGGTTGGGACTCCGCCCGCTCGTTCCCTGAAGCTCATGGCGCACATCATTGGGGCCGAACACGTTTGGCTGGCCCGCCTCCTCCAGCGCGAACCGCCCCTTCCCGTCTGGCCCGAACTCACCGTGGAGCGCTGCGACGAACAAGTGCGTGGGCTTTCTGGGGATTGGCGGAATTTTCTTGCAGGCGGATCCGGCGTGCTCGAGCGGACCATCGCCTACAAGAACAGTAAGGGAGAATCCTGGAACAGCCTGGTGCGTGACATTCTCACGCACGTGTTCATGCACTCGGCGTATCATCGCGGCCAGATCGCCGCAGACATTCGGCAGGCCGGTCACGTACCGGCGTACACCGACTTTATTCACGGAATACGGCAAGGCCTGGTGGAGTAGAGTCCCGCATGGACGATCTGAAGTTCTATCTGTTCCTGGGCTCTCAGGGCCTGGCCGCCGTGGTCCTGTTCGCCTTCCTATGGCTCTGGCCGGGGCCGTGGAATGCGCAGCGGGCCGTCGGATCGGTTTTGCTGGTGACCGGCACGTTGCTGGTGTTCATGGCGCGTTTCCAGCTTGGCCGGTCGTTTTCGATAACGGCGCGGGCGCGCAAGCTCGTCACTCATGGCTTGTACTCGAGGATTCGCAATCCCATTTACGTGTTCGGGACCGTTGCCCTCGCCGGGCTGTGCTTGATCCTGCAGAAACCTGGCCTGTGGCTTCTCCCGGTGCTGGTGGTCGCGATGCAGACGGCGCGCGCCCGTAACGAAGCCCGGCTGCTCGAAGCCAAATTCGGCGACCAGTACCGAGCGTATCGCAGCCGAACCTGGTTCTGATCCGTACTCCCCCTTTCCGAATTGCTCACCGCCGGTGTAAGCTTCCCGGTTTGTCATGCTCACGATGAAGAAGTGTCTTTGGATTCTCTCCGTCTTTTGGCTGGCGCGGGTGTTTCCCGCAGCCGAGGCCCAAGTGCCGCTGCTTCCAGCGCCCGTTTCCAATAACGCGGTCGCCAGTTTGAAGATCGGCAAGCATGAAGTTCTTTTTTCATTCATGGGGATGGGCGCTAAGAAAACCTGGGATTCGATTGCGAACACGGCCTACTCGCTTGATCCAGCGACCGGCAAATGGATCGAACTGCACGCCGTGCCCGGACCTGCGGGCCGGCTCGGAGCCTCGGCGATCGGGGCGCGCGAACAAGTATTCCTGCTCGGTGGTTACGTACTCGATGGCCAGGACGGCGAGATCACGGTCCGCGATGTGTCGGTCTACGAGCCGGAGGCTCACCGCTGGTATCGCGGCGCGGATCTGCCCGTCCCCATCGATGATTCGGTGCTGGGTGTTTACCGCGATCGTTATCTCTACGTCGTCAGCGGCTGGTCGAACAAAGACGCCGTCGCCAACGTCCAGGTCTACGACATCGAGAAAGACAAATGGGAGCAGGCCACGCCGGTTCCCGGAACGCCCGTATTCGGACACGCGGGCGGCGTTGTGGACGACACCATCGTTTACGTCGACGGGGCGCTCAAGAGTCCCTCGGGCACTCCGCCATACGTCGTGTCCGACGAATGCTGGATGGGCAAGATTGATCACAAGGACATCACCAAGGTCCAGTGGACCAAGCTGCCCGCTCATCCGGGCACGGCCCGCTACCGCATCGCGGCGGGCGCGTCTGAAAAAGATCATAAGATCTACTTCTCGGGCGGCACTGACAATCCCTACAACTACAACGGAATCGGCTATGACGGCCACCCATCGGAACCCTCCCCGGTCACGTTTGCCTTCGACGTCCGCGGTGGCAAGTGGGAGACGGTCACGGACAAAACTCCTGACCCGACCATGGACCATCGCGGCCTGTTGGTCACGCGCAATGGTCTGGTAATTCTGGGAGGCATGGAAAAAGGACAGCAGGTGACCGCGAAGGTGCAAGTCGTTCCGCGCAAGTGAAGGAATTGGCTGTGAACGTCGTCGCCTACGACCCTAGGTGATCCGGCTGCAGATCGTCCTCCCTCGTGGGATCAGACAGCAATCACCGAATAGAGCGAAGACCTCCTGATGGCACGGGGCGGGCCGTCCAAGGCTGTCGGCCCCGTCCATGGGGTGTTCTGCGCGGAGGAAGGGGGATGGCCACGGCTATGGCGCATCCGCCCGGACTGGCGGCCAGAATGGATTCTCGAAAAGCACGCCGGATGCTGCTTCGCGGGGGGACCGTTCCGTTCTGCCGGACTTCCCCTAGGGTCGCGAGCCGGCGCTCTCCGAGAACGCTCACATCGAGGTCTTCCGCTATCAGCGAAGTCTCCTCTTCGGCCCGCGCCTGCGACTCGGCGCACTGCAACATCTCGAGCAGGCGGGGCGCACAGGCAGCCCTTGTCGGCGCAGCTACCGTCGTCGGTGGTGATCATGAGCGGGTCGCTGACCTCGCTCATTTCGTGCTCCCCTATGACCAGCTCTTTGTTGCATGCGCCGACGATTGCGATGACGCGCTTGCCCGCCCGCTTTAAGGGCGGCTGCAGTGGGATAAGCCAACCGCCGTACCGACTCCACCGCCCATGACTGCTGCCGTGCCGAGTTCGCCGATCTCAGGGGGCTTGCCGTGCAGCCGACGATGTCGAGGATGCTGCCGCCGCTTTCCAGCAAATTGAGCAGGCAGGGGTTTAGGACGGGCCGATTGGACGACGATGCTGATGGTGGCGCGCTCGCGGCCGGAGCGCTCCATGGTCAGCGGGATGCGCGCTGAGTTGGTAGCGGCGCAGGATGACGAATTGGCCCGGTCTCTGCTTGCGGGCGGTGCACGGTGACCCCGCAGGTGCTACCTGGGATTGTGGCGAAACCATCTCCATCGGGCTATGACGCGGATCACGCGCAAGGGCGAGGGATCATTGATGGACGTGTAAGGGCAGACGCCCTCGTTTGCCCGGCCGGGTCAAGCCCGGCTAGTTTCTCGACGGGAACTTCACCGAACCGGTGCTCGGCAGCCCGGACGGGGGCGTCCGGGCCTACGTGGCCGGGGGTGCTTCAGGCTTGAAGATCAGGCCTTGGCTGGTTTTGCCGTTCATTACCACGACAAGGGGGGAGTCAAAGCGCAGGTGGCGTACGCAGCCGTCTTCTTCGACCGCGGGGTTCGAGGCCAGCCAGTCCCAGTCGACAAACCCTTCGCCTGCGTCGGGATTGACGGTGAAATACCCGACTTGGAAGGCGGTGAGATTCTGGAAGAAGTGGGTGCCTTGCGACGGGGTCACGCGCAGATCGCGGAATCCGGCTTCTACGATGGCGCGGGCTCCCGAGATCTCGTCCCATTCCACCGGAATCCCGAGCCAGGGCTCGGTGGAACCCCAGCGTCCGACGCCGATCAGGAGGTAGGGACGACCTTGCTCGTTCAGCTTTGCGTTGAAATGCGCGACGCCTTTGGCAACTTCGCGGCTGTGTGCACGCTCGAAGCGATGGAAATCAACGACTACGAGGTCACGCAGGTCGGTGATGCGGCCGTTGCCCAGCACCTTGGAGCTCTGGCAGACGAGGGTGGCGGGGTCCACGTCTTCCATGCGAAATTCTTCGCCTTCGCGGGAGAGCACGAGGGGGCGGATCTGGAGGAATCCGAAGTCGGCGGTGTCGCCGGGGCGAGACGGCAGGCGCACGGCGAATTCGATTTCCACGGGGCGGCCGAAGGCATCTTCGCCGATGTTGGTGAGCTGGTCAAGAAGCGGCGCGAGCGGAAAAACGTCGTGCTTCAACACCGGGGCGAAGCTCACCACGCGAACACCCGGGCGGCTCAGTCCGTCGTAGACGGCTTGATTGTCGGCGGAGTAGGTGGAACCCACCCACTGCAGGGTGCCGTCGGCTTCGGCGGCGTCGAGGCCAAAGCGAACTTCGCGCAGGGCCGCGACTGAGTCTTCTTCGCTGCGCTGGAGATGGTTCAGCTCGAGAGCGAGGAAGTCGGATTGCGAATTGGTCAGGATGTCTTCCACCGAGGAGAACTGCACGAGGTGCCGCGGGTAGCGTGGACAGAACGCCAGGCACTTTCCGCCGTCGACCACAGCACGACCCAAGCCCAGGACCACCGCCGCGATTCCATCTCCGTAGCTCATGGGCGGAACTGGGTAGAAGTTGTGGGAGCGCACGACTCCGGAGAAATCGGGGTAAAACCGCTTGTGGTGCACCGTGCCCACCACCTGCTGGAGAATGACGGCCATCTTTTCTTCTTCCAGCCGGTAGGGCGTCGCGCGGACATACGCCTTCGCGTGCTGGCTGAAGGTGGAAGCGTAGACGCGCTTGACGGCCTCCATCAGCTGTTCGAGGCGCGCGAACAGATCGGCGTCGTGGTTCGCGAGCATGAAGGTCTCATAAACGCCGGTGAAGGGCTGGTACTGCGAATCTTCCAGCAAGCTCGAAGACCGCACGGCCAACGGGTAGCGGACCTCAGCGAGAAACTCTAGCAGGCTGTCGCGTACCGAGGCGGGGAACGAGGCTTCCAGGAAGCGCTGTTCAATTTGGTGGTCCTCGGCGCAGTGCAGCGCGAAATCCGCCAGATTGTTCTCGTTGATGAAGCGGTCAAAGATGTCGGTGGCGAGAACGACTGCGGGTGGGACCGTCACCCGGACTCCGGGAAACAGCTGCTGGACGCGGTGTTTGCAGAGCAGGTGGCGCATGAAGGCCAGGCCGCGTGCTTTGCCTCCCAGGGACGCGCCCCCGATGCGCAGGAAGAAGGCATCGGTCGAGGCGAGGGCGGCGGAGCTGAAGTCTCCGATCAGCACCTCGCTTTGTTCGCTGCGATAGTCAGCGATGGAGGCGATCAGGTCGCGGCGCAGGTGCTCGGCGCTTGCGAAATCGGAAACTTTGCGAGGGCGAAGTCTCTGAGCGAGGACGAATTCGGTTCGCGCCATCAGCCAATGCGAGAAGTGGTTGCTCTGCGCGTGGTACACGATGCTCTCGGCCGGGACTTCCTGCAGCATGGCCTCGAGCGAGCCAAGGTCGGTGGCGCGTCCTACTTCGGAGAAGTCCGGGAGACGAAATACGAAGTCGCCGAAGCCGAACTGCTCGGTGAGGAATTGGCGCAAATCGCCCAGCAGCGTGGGCGAACGCTTGCGCAGAAACGACAGTCCTTGGGCATCGGCGCGCTCCCGGAATTGGGTGCGGCTCGACTGCAGAACGATGGGCACGTCCGGGACGGCCTCGCGGATCAGGTGGGCCAGTTCGAAGCCGGCTTCCGCGCTTAGCACTCCGCGTCGCGGAAATTCCACGTCAGAGACAACACCCAGCAGGTAGGGCTGATACTTCATCACGAGTTCCGCGGCCTGTTCGTAGTTCGAAGCGAGCAGGATTTTTGGCCGCGCGCGCATGCGCAACAGCTTGTGGGCGACGTTGATGCCCTCACGGATCACCCGGCGCGATTGCGTGATCAGCTCGGTGTAGATCACAGGCAAAAACGAGGAGTAGTAGCGGATGTTGTCCTCGACCACCAGGATGACGGGCACGCCGATGGCGGCGGTGTCGTGCTGCGCGTTGCGCTTGTCCTCGATGTACTTGACGATGGCGATGAGCATGCGGACATTGCCCTGCCAGAGGAACACCCGCTCGATGTCGTTCACCGGATTGCGCGCTACGAAATCCTTTAGCTCGCGGTAGTCGTAGGCGAGCACCACCACCGGGATATCGAGTCCTGCCTTCTTGACCTCACGGGCCAGGCGGGCGGCGTCCATGTCGCCTACTTCGAGGTTGGTGACGATCAGGTTGAAGCGCGGGCTGGAACGCGCGATGGCTAGGGCTTCGGCACCGGTCGAGACTTGCGTGATCCCGGGGATCTGCTGGAGATTGAGTTCGAGCGACTCGCCGATGAGGAGTTCGTTGAGGCGACCGTCTTCGCGCAGGATGAAAGAGTCGTAGAGGCTGGAGACCAGCAGAATGTCGCGCACACGGAAGGGCATGAGGTTCTCGAAGCCCTCGAACAGCCTCTGCGCGTCCATGGCTACGTCGGGTGCGTATTTCAGGGTCATGGGCGAATCCGACCGGCGGTTGTCACAACTAATGAAAACAGGCGGGGAGGGATTCGTCCACCCCGCCTGCGATGAATCTTCCGACTGGAGACTTAAACCAGTCCCTGGTCGAGCATCGAATTCGCGACTTTCAGGAAGCCGCCAATGTTGGCACCGTTCACGAGATTGCCGGGGGTACCGTACTTGTCGGCCGTCTCGTAGCAGTTCTGGTGAATCGCGATCATGATCTTGTGCAGACGATCATCAACCTCTTCGCGAGTCCAGCTCAGACGGGCGCTGTTCTGCGCCATCTCGAGACCGGAGGTGGCGACGCCACCGGCGTTCGCGGCCTTCGCCGGTCCATACAGGATCCGGGCTTCCAGGAATAGCCTGGTGGCCTCGAGCGTGCTCGGCATGTTGGCACCTTCGGCGACGACCTTGACGCCATTCTTGATGAGATTGGCCGCGTCCTTGGCGTTGATTTCGTTCTGCGTGGCGCTCGGGAAGGCGCAGTCGGCCTTGATGTTCCAGAGCGGGTTGTAATCCGACTTGGTGTCGGTCGGCATGAACATGGCTGGCTTGAATTTGTCCGTGTATTCGCGAATGCGTCCACGACGATTGTTCTTCAATTCCATGACATAGGCCAGCTTCTCGCGGTCGATGCCATCGGGATCGCAGATCACGCCGTTGGAGTCGGAGAGGGTGATCGGCTTCGCGCCCAGATCGAGCAGTTTCTCAACCGTGTACTGGGAAACGTTGCCGCTGCCCGACACGAGACAGAGCTTTCGATCGAGAGAGTCTTTGCGGGACTTCAGCATTTCCGCGGCGAAGTACACCGAGCCATAGCCGGTGGCTTCGGGACGGATCAGCGAACCGCCCCAACTCAGGCCCTTGCCGGTGAGCACGCCGGTAAACTCATTGGCGAGGCGCTTGTACTGGCCAAACAGGAAGCCGATTTCGCGTCCACCCACGCCGATGTCGCCCGCGGGCACGTCCGTGTCGGGGCCGATGTGGCGATAGAGCTCGGACATGAAGCTTTGGCAGAAACGCATGACTTCGTTGTCGCTTTTGCCCTTGGGATCAAAGTCGGAGCCGCCCTTGCCGCCGCCCATGGGCAGCGTGGTCAGGGAGTTCTTGAAGACTTGCTCGAAGGCCAAAAACTTTAGGATGCCCAGCGTTACCGAGGGATGGAAGCGCAGCCCTCCTTTGTAGGGGCCGATGGCGCTGTTCATCTCGATGCGGAATCCGCGATTGACCTGGATCTTTCCGAGATCATCGAACCACGGAACACGGAACATGATGACGCGCTCGGGCTCGACGATGCGTTCGAGAATGCGGGCTTCCCGATATTCAGGATGCCGTTGGAGCACCAGTCGCAGAGAGTCGAAAACCTCCTGGACAGCCTGGTGGAATTCAGGCTCGGCGGGATTCTTGGCCTTCACCAGGGTGAGTACTTGTTCAATGTAATCGCCCGAAACTCCGGCCTCGGACGGCGTCAGGGTACCTGCGCTCATAGCAATAACCTCCTCATATCGACATCCATTCGGGCTTCGGTCAGTAACTTTACACCTTGTGACAGCGTGCTGGCTCGGGGATCTGCTCCGCCGGGCCGTAACATCACCGCAGATTCCCAGGTCCTTCCGTTTGGACTCCGCCGCGGCGGCTTGTCAGCGGGTTCTCGCCAGCACCAGCGTGATGTCGTCCGGCTGCTCTTTGTCGCCGATCCAGTCATCCACGGCAGACGTCACGAGCTCGGTGATTTCCAACAGCGGCAGGTCACGATTTTCGCGGACCAGATCGATGAGGCGCTCCTCGCCGAACTCGCCGAAATCATTCTCGGGCTCGGTGACGCCGTCGCTGTAGGCGAGAAAGACGTCGCCGGGATTGAGGTTGACCGAGGCCTCGTCGAAGGAGAGATTGTCGAACAGACCCACGACCATGCCGCCCTGGTCGAGACGGCGGATCGAACCGTCCTGGCTCATGATGACGGGAGGCAGGTGGCCGCCGTTGCTGTAGGTCAGTTTCCGGGAGCCTCCGTCGTAGATAGCGAGAAATAGCGTGGCGTATTTTTCCTGGGGCGTGCTCTCGTAGAGCTGATGGTTCAGCAGCGCCAGAAGCGTGCCGGGGGAGACTTCAACGCCCTCGGCTCCGGAAGCCAGCATCATGCCCGATCCCGCCCCAGCGCCGACTGCGATGGGCTCGCGCAGGACCGGGATGCCCACCATACTGTAGGCGCGTACCGCCGAGTGGATGGTCGCCATCAGCAGGGCCGCGGAGATCCCTTTCCCGCTTACGTCCCCGGCCGCGAGGATCAACTTCTCTGAATTGATGGTCAGGAAATCGTAGTAGTCGCCGCTCACCGTGCGCGCCGGGCGGCAGAATCCATGAACCTCAAGGGACTCTAGCTGGGAAATCTCGCGCGGAAACAGCTGAGCCTGCACTTCCTGAGCGATCACCAGTTCGTTTTCGAGCCGCTGCTTTTCCTTTTGCTCGAGAACCAGGCGCTCGATCGAAGCGGTCATCGTGTTGAATGAATTCGCCAGTTCGGCGAGCTGGTCGCTCGACTTAACCGGGATCCGATGGCTGAAATCTCCGCGATCCACGTGTTGCGTTGCTTTGTAAAGCTGCGCGACCGCGCCGGTGATGAAACGAGTCAGGCTCCCACCGATCACCAGCGCGAGCAATGCGATGATGGCCAACACGATGGCAATCCCAAGCAGGATGAACTCCACTCCCTTGGCAAAGTCTCCCAACGCGGCAAACAAGCGGCTATAGAGGACGGAGGGACGCGTCTGAACGCGTACCAGGGGCGCGCGCTGCTCGTGAGTGCCGGTCTCCCAATCGACTACCGGCAGCGGGGTGCCGAAGGTGATCTGGTGATCGAACGTGTTGGCAGCGGCGGGCAAGGCGCCCGCGGTAAAGGTCGCGTGCGGGACGTCCCCGCCGCTCTCGACTGCAATCTGGCTCTTGCTCTCCCGGACGACAACGCCCGGGCCTGCCGAATTCGAATCGCTTGCGGACTTGGCCGGTGCGCTGTCGGGCGCGTGGGTATTGGACGGCCCCCGCAGGTCCAACCCGACCGTATACAGCGTGATTTCCCCAAGATTGGCGGCAATCTCCTGCACGAGCTCCTGGTCCAGCGGTTCGCTGGAGACGACGGTGAGCTTCCCCGAGCGCACCGGCAACACGGTGGCGGTGCGCAGGTAGAGATCGCCATGGTCGCGCACGATCTCGCTGAAGGGACCGTGGATAAAGGAGGGAAACGCAAAGGGGGTCTTGCCCTTCGCGCCACCGCAAACGGACAGCGGCTTTGTTTCCTGCCACGCGCAGACATCGCGATGCTTCCAGATCACTTCGGTTTTTCGCAGGTTGTCGAGTAATTCCATGGTGGGCGACTCGCCGCGCTCCAGCTTCGCTGCCAGTTCGTGGGCGATGGCCGAGTTTACGGCCTCCACACTGTGCAGGTGCAGGTGGATCTCGGAGGTCACGATGAAGTTTGCAAATTGTCCGGCCAACAGATAGAGGGTGGCCGAGGCCATGGCGATCAACAGGATCGCCGGGACTACGCCGATGAAAACGTAGGCGACAATGAGCCGGTTGCGGAGGCGCCACAGCAGCTTGGCCTTGAGCCAGCGGAACGCCAGGACGGCGAAAAACAGAATCGAGATGAAGCTGAGGAAACCCACCCACCAACCCAGGCTCTCTCCCGAGAACAGTTTCAAGGCCGAAAGCAGGCTTTGGAGCAACCAAAGAAACAAGGCCAGGCCCAGCGCATACCAGGCTCCCCAAGCCACCCTACTCGTGGGCCACAGACCCCACCGGCTCAGCTTGCTCCGCACCAATGCGTAGGACAGATTCATGGCCTTAGCGCCTGATTATGACAGAAAGGAGCGCTGCGAAGGGGCCGCCCATGACCAGGCTCAAGGGGACCTGAGGGCACTTACGCGGAACGACGATTCAAGGTTTCAAAGCGGCTCGAGTTTCGGCGTGACGCGCGGGGGCGACCCGTGGCTCGGAGAGGGTACCGGTTACGCTGAATGCCGAAGAGCCCTCTTGCACCAGCTTGAAGTCAAGCTTTCGATTCATGGAAGCCGTGCCCGTGACTGCGAAACTCGCGCTCGGCGAATCCAGGATCGCTTCCTGCATTTCGACTTCGCCCGCGTGAAAGTCCAGGCGCCCGGTAAAACGCCGTACCCGCAGAGGGCCACCAGCAAGCATGATGTGGGGAAGAACACCGTCGCGCATGCTGAACTGCAGAGTGCCGTTGGCGGAACCGGCAAGCTCTCCGGAGGAGAGACCCCTGATTTCGATTTTGTACCTGGCGTTGGCAGTGCCGTTGATCCAGTTGTCGTGCATAGCTTCGGCGATCTGGCCCAGGGACACACTCTCGAGCGTTCCAGCACCGGAATACAGCACTGGTTTCGTTGTGAAAGCGGCGCGCCAATCGCCGTGATGTTTGCCCCCCATCACCTCGCCGCGCACGTCCGACAGATGCAGCTGACCTTCTTCGAGTTCGACCTGTGCCGTGACCCGGGTTCCCACCAGATTATGAATCACGACGCGGTTGGCCGCGAGTTTCCCGGCGGCGTGCGTTCTCGCCAGAAAGGAGGGGCTGACCTGGGATGTCGAAGACAAGAATCGGTACCAGGGCCGTTTGGGAGGATTAGGATTCAGCAACTCATTGAGTTTGTCAGTAGCAATTTCGTCGGCGTGAAGATCGAAGGTTATGGGACAGGACTGGACGGAACTGCAAAGACGCGGGAATGAGAGCGAGCCGGTCCAGCGGGTGCCCGCGACGGAGGCGGAAATCGCCTCGACTCTGGTTTCGGCGGCACCCATGCTCAGGTCGGCTGTCGTGATTTCAAGCGGCTCGTTCAGACCGCGTACCTTGGCCTGCACGGAGTGAAGTTGCGCGGTTCCCGTGGTTTTCGGACCCGCGAATCCGGACCACTGTCCGGCGACCTGCAGGTCCAGCTTGGCGGATCCGGTGGCGGCTGGGCGAGCTGAGGGTATGCCCAGGATACGGGCGAGCTCCAGCAGGCGTTGCACCTCGGCCTCTCCGTCCAGCGAGACGCTGTAGCCTGATCGGGTGATCCACGCTGCAACGGTAGTTGGGGTTGGGCGCCCGAGCTTGAGCGGGACCGGACCGACAGCCAGGTGGGGTTCATCCGGCGCCTTCATCGAAGTGGCATTGCGCCGGGCGCGAGTTTTTTTCGGAGGCTTTTCCGGAGCGCGTGTCAGCAGCGAGAACGGAAGCGTATCCAAGGCCAGTTCCGATTTTGTGGCCGCCGACTGCAGGCGGAAGCCGGTGGTCTGTCCGCCGCCTTCGAGTTCCAGCGGACTGGTGTCGGTCGCGCGCAGGCGGAACTGGGCCTCCACCCTTCCGCCGGCCAGCAGGTCATCGGGCAAATTCTTCTTGGCATGGCGGATGACCGACAGCAATGACTGCACGGGAACCTTTTCCGCCGTGATGTTCAAGTCGTAACGTCGCGGCCCCCGCCACTTCAGTACCTCACCGCGCATGGCGATCGCGCCGTCTCCCATCGGAGCCTGACAGAGAATCGCGTGAAAACCATGATCGAGGGTGCTGTAGTGAGCATCACAATGAGCCGTCAGCTTCAGAAGCTCACCCTCAACGATATCGTAGCGGCGAAAATCTTCCAGCGAGCCGTCGCTGCGAATGGCCAGATCCGCGGGCGTGCCTACCAGACCGGCAGTTACCCGAACCGACCCACGCCAACCGCGGTCCTGGCCGGAGAGCAGCTTCGTCAGTTGGCCCAACTGGGCATCATCCCATTGCAGGTTGAACTGGACGGGAGTTTCGCGCAGGGTTGCGGCCCGCAGCCAGGTACCACTGACCCTGATCTGGCCCAGGTCGCTGAGGTTGAAGTCGGTTCGCAAAGGTTGCGCCCTCAGGCGCATGCCCCAGGCATTTTCGGAGTCCTGCCAGAACGCGTAGTTGGCTTCGGTCAGGGCAAAGGGCTTCTTTTCCGCGCCGAACTTGAAGTTGATCCGGCCGCGCTCGGCCTCAATGTAGGGAAACGCCGGGCGCGACTCGGACGGAGCCTTGCCTGTGGGCGCCACTGCGGTCTTGGCGGTGCGTTCCAGCAAATGCTCGATGTTCCAGTGACCGTCGTCGTTGCGTGTGAGATTCAGACTGGGTTCGGTCAGGCTGAGGCGCGAAATCTCTAGACGTCCGCGAAGCAAGGAATTCAGTCGGAGAAAAGCCGTCACTTCCTGTGCCCGGAGTACGGGTTCGGCGCTGAACGTCGGATCATCATGAACGACGAAGTTCTCGAGCTCGAAGCCGGGCTGGGGAAGCAGGCGAAGCCGGACGCTGCCGATCTCCACCTGCCGCTGCAGAGCCAAGCCGACGGAGTTCGCGATGCGAACTTTGAGGCGCGTGGCCCCCGGCCGCACGAGGAACAGGGCCAGCAGGATGGCAACGCCCACTGCCACAAGGCCGCGTCTAGACCGCAAGAAATTCACTGAACCACCCGAAAAGTGCGCCGCCAGCGCGTTTCGTCGAAGAAGTGAACGACCACATGCACCAGGAAACCGATGCGTTCGCTGACGTCGGTGTGCCGGTACTGGTCGGGCGGCGTGTTGAACGACCAGTAGACGAACATCGGCCGTCCGATCACGTTCTCCTTCGGGATAAATCCCCAATAGCGACTGTCCAGGCTGACGTCCCGGTTATCGCCCATGCCGAAGTAGCTGTCCTTCGGAACCACGATGTCGTCGCCCTCGATGTGCGCACGCATGAGCAGCTGCCAGTCCGGGGTGACGTTGTAGGCTTCCGAGGGCGGCACGGCCGGGAAATTGTCACGGTACGGGTCGTAAAACAGCGGCCCTTTATGCATGACGTAAGGTTCAATGAGCTTTTCCCGGTTGCGGTACACGACACCGTCGCGCAAGTGGATCCGATCGCCGGGAATGCCAATGATTCTCTTGACCACGTAGAGGCCCGGTTCCGCGGGAGAGAGGAATACGACGATGTCGCCGCGCTTGATTTCGCGATAAGGCAGCAGCGGGCCTACCCACTTCGTCTTCGGCGCAAACTGCTCTCGGTTTACGAAGACGTGGTCCCCGATCAGCAGCGTATCCTCCATCGAACTGGAGGGAATTTCGAATGCCTGCAGAACAAACGTAATGATAAAGAGGCCGGTGACCAGCACCGCCGCCAGCGAGGCCAGGAACTCGACCGTGGTCTCGCGTTGTTTCTCTTCCGGGATGTTCTCTTTCTTGGCCACTTGCGTTCGTTTCCCTGGTTGCGGACGTTGACTTCGCTAGCTGACAAGCCGAAATGTGCGGTCCCAGCGGGTGATCTGGAAGAAGTGGGTCACCGCATAAGCGAAGTGATAAAGTCTATCACCGAACGAAGGCGAGCCCTGCAGGTCGCTGTCCGGGTTGCGGATCGACCAGTAAATCAGCAGCGGGCGCCCGATGATGTTCTCCCGCGGCACGAAACCCCAATAGCGGCTGTCGGAGCTATCGTCCCGGTTATCTCCCATGGCGAAGTAGTGGCCCTCCGGCACGATCAGCTGACCATCTTCCACCAGCTTCGGCATCTGCACCCACCACTCTGCGTTGATCCCCGGGTCCAGAACGTCCAATCGCGGAAAGTCATCCCGGAAGGGGTTTGCCTCCGGCTTGAAGTAGCGCACGTAGGGTTCCTTCAGGGGTACACCGTTGATGAAGACGCGCTTCTTCACCAAGTGAATCCGGTCGCCCGGGACACCCACCACCCGCTTCACAAAATGCTGGGCCGGATTGACGGGATAGTGGAACACAATGATGTCACCACGATGGATCTGCCGGTAAGGAATGATCGAGTCGCCCACACCTCCACCGCCGTAACAGAGCTTGTCCACCAGGAGGTAATCGCCGATCAGGAGGGTACTCTCCATCGATTCGGAGGGAATCTGAAACGCCTGCACGATGTAGGTGATGACGAAAACCGCGATCACTACAGTGGCTAGCAGGGATTGCAGCGAAGTCAGCCAGTCCGTGGAGTCCTTGCCCGGGTTCGAGGATGTCGTCATGGGGACGGGCGTGCTGGCGGCGCCGATTTCTCGCCTTTTTTGGTGTCGGACGCGGCTGCCGGCGAAGCCAGGTGCTCGAGCACCTGGCGGGCGGCGTCTTGCTCCGCCTTTTTCTTGGTGGACCCTTCGGCCCGGCCCGTGAACTCCGCTTTCCCGTGTCCGGCAGTCGAATACAGCCTCGCCTCCACCGTAAAGGTTTTGCTGTGCTCTGGACCGGCCTCCTTTACCAATACATACGATGCTTGCGGGCGGCCACTGGCTTGCAAAGATTCCTGCAGCGCCGACTTGAAATCCATCACCGGCACGCCGGTGCTCCCCGGATTCATCCTCTCCAACTCCGGGATCACTACCGTTTGCAGAATGAACCGGCGAGCGGTCTCCAGACCGCCATCGAGATAGAGGGCCGCCAGCACGGCTTCCAGTGCGTCCACGAGGAGCGCCGTCTTGCCGCGCCCTCCGCTCTTTTCCTCGCCCCGCCCCAGCCGGAGATAGTGGCCAAGTTCCAAAGTTTGTGCGACCTGGATCAGGTGCTTCTCGCTCACCAGGTGGGCGCGCAGCTTGGAGAGTTCCCCTTCGCGAAAATTCGGGAACCGGCGGAACAGTTCCTCGCTGGTGACCAGTGCCAGCACAGTGTCACCTAGAAACTCCAGTTGTTCGTTGTCTCCCGACTTCAGGCCTGCCTTCGGAAGTTGCAAGGCTTCCTGTTCTCGCGCCTGGGAGCTGTGCGTGAGCGCCTGGCCGATGAGTTCCGGGCATTGGAAGTGGTATCCCAACAGCCCCTCCAGCACCGCAATTTCTCTCGCTTTCATGCAACTTGTGGCTGGCCGCCAACTCCCCCAGCCGTGATGAGGCGAAGCCGGCTCCGCTTGCCGGCCGAACAGCCCTCGGGGCCAGCCGACGCCGGTTCGCGAAGTGCCTGTCAGTTCTTCGGCTGATCAGGCGGCTTTGCCGCTCCGGGGACCAATTGGGTCAGCCGGTCGCGCTCCTGGCGTGCCAACTTGCCGGCTCCGTTATCGTCTTTGGTCAACTCAACCGCACGGCTCGCTTCCTTGAGCGCCTCCGGATACTTGCTCTGGCGATCCAGGGAAATGGCCAGCCGCAGCAAGACCACCGGATCCGGTTGCGAAGGATACGCGTCGATCGACTTACGTAAGTCGGCCTCCGCGGCCGCGAAATTGTCCCGCTTGAACTCCAGGGTTCCGATGATGGAGTAGGCGAAAGAGTGCAACTGCCCTTTGTAGGCGTCGATCTGCTCCTGCGGTGTATTCGGGGGAATTGGCACGTCGGTATCGACCGTCTGGATGGCCTTCTGGGCCATTTTCATGGCTTCGTCGAGGCGCTGATCCTTGTCGAGATCGGTGTCCCGCGTTTTCTCGGCTAGTTCGCTGGCCACGGTCACGAGAAGTTCGGGATCGTCGGCATCGATGGCGAGGCCCTTGCGGCCCATTTCCACGATCTTGTCCGAGTTCCCGGTGCGCTGATAACTCCGCATCGTGGCCTTGTACAGCATGAGCCGCAGTTCACTGTCCGGGAATTTCGTGGCGAAATCGTCCGAAGCCTTCTCAGCGGCGGGGGCGTCCGTCAAGGCGACCACGGCCTTGTATGCATCGAACTCCGCCTGGGTCTTCGCCTGCGGGGGACGCTTGGCCTGCGGAGTCGCGGCCGCTGCGGCTCCTGGTTGTGCGGGCGGAGTCTGGGTGGCGGGCTTATCGGCCTGCGCGTAACTGCACGTCGCCACGGTCAGCACCACGCCGATCATCGCTACTCGCTTCATGCTCTCTCCTTGGGTTGCGACTCTCGCATCTGGAGAATCGAGTTTCTCACGGTCCTACGTTGGGCTGCGGCGGGGCCGCGGGTGGTTCATAGGGCCGCTCGAGACCACGCTCTGCTGCGGCCTTAACTTCCGGCAGCGCACCGCCGGCGTTCAGCGCTGCATGATAGTGGTCCACGGCCGTGTCACGCTGCTCCTGTAAGTCGTAAATTCTGCCCAGGAAAATGTGCGACCAGGCGACGACCTTCGGCTCCTGGGCGACCTTGAGGGCGCGCTCGAAATAACCCATCGCCCCCGCCATATCCTTGTTAGCGGCAGCCACCTGCGCCATGACAAACAGGGCCCGTCCCTTATCTTCGCGGCCCTCGTCCAGCGCCTGTTGAGCCAATTCCTGAGTGGCCTTCAAATCGCCCACGGCCAGACGCTTCTCGGCTGTCTGCAGAAGATGTTGATCGTTGGACCGAGAGAGGTGAAGCAGCTCCGGCGAGGCTTCACTGACGAACTGTATCTCGGAGGCGCGTTTGGCTTCCTTCCTGAGGTCGATGCCGTTGAGCAAACCGGCGTAGGCATTGCGGATTCCCGCCGGATCCTTTTCGAACGGAACAAGGGAATCGTAAAAGTAGCGTGTCAGAATGAAGCCCTGCTGCGTCGATTTTTCGACGTTGTCAGCGCGCACCGCTTCGGGAGTCTTGCCGCTGCCCTGCGTCCGGATTTCGACTGCCCGCACCAGGCACTCGGTGATGAGCAGAGACATGTCGGTCTTAAACGGTTCGTCGATGGATGCTGTCTTGATCGAATCGAGCAACGGCTCGAGTCGTTTCACGGAGGTGGGATACTTCAATGACAGGGGATCGAGGAGGTAATGCAGGTAGGTGTGGCGGATCTGGTCCATCTTGAGCGCCGAACCGGCGGGGGCAATCACCACGTAGTAGTCTGCTCCATAGTTGCGCGCATTCACCTGCCCGGGAGCTCCCATGGGCTCCAGGTACACGGCGAACCCGCGGCCCAGATAGCCCGCGGATGGGAGCTTCAGGTAGATCTCGGTGTCGAACAACGTCTTGGAGAGCGGTTCGTGATAGCGGTCTGTCAGCCGCGCATAGGCTTCGCGGTGCTTCTGCCAGATGCTGTGCAGTCCTGCCTTGTCATAGAAGTTCGCCGCCAGCTTGGCAAAACCCACGACCCCCATGGCATCCGGCGGCAGGTCGCCTTCCGCAACCTTGGGCACGAAATTCGGCGGGTCGCCGAGGTACAGGCTCAACGAGATGTACTGCGAGAGATCCCGCGAAGAATCTTGCCGCACATGCTCGTGGTAGTACTGGCACATCAGGTTCGACGCTTCCAGCGCTGGATCGGAGTTGTGGGTAGCCTGGCCGATCTCGGAGCGGATTTCGGCGCGCAACGGGTCGGAAGCGTTCAGTTCCTGGTCGTATCCGCAGGCATTGATGGACGCGATGACGGTGAACAGCGTCTCACTGGTGTCCAGCGTTACCTTGGGAGTGTTCTGGGCCAAGCACACCGGTGCCAGCAGCGCGCACAGCGCGGCAAAAGTCGAACGTTGGAACCAGGAACTCAGGAGAACCTCCAGCAGGACGGTAAGCTGTGGGAGATACCATCGATAGTTTAAGAGCTTCTGCGCGGGGGGTCAATCGGCAGGGCCGCCAGAGCCGCTCTCAGCTGTCAGCTCTCAGTTTTCAGGCTTCCGCCGCGCGGCTTCCGCAGAGTTGGCCGAGGGGCAGCCCCAACAAGATTTAAGTTCTCTTATCCCCGCACGCTGATCTTCGAGAACGAAAGCACGGCGTGTCCGGAGGTTGGCCGGCCCATCGACATCGCCGGCCGGAACGTCGTGAAGATCAGCATTCTCTTCACTTCGGGAAGCAGCTTTTGTGAATTGTCCGGGTCCGAGATGATGCGGTAATCCTGCACGCGCCCGTTCGCGTCGACGTAGGCCTCGATCACCAGCGAGTCTTCGTTCACAGAGCTCAGAGTCGCTGCGAAGGAGGATTCCTGCAGCTCCGGGCCGGTGTAGAGCATCAGGGGCACGTCGTTGGTATTGCGGGCCTGCAATTCGGGCATGGTGAGACCGATCACGAACCCAAAGATTACGACCGCCACGACGATGCCTGCGGTCGCAGGGACCATGAAGGGGTGCAAGGCGTTCTCCAGGCGAACCAGCAGCCCCTGAAAGCGGGGACGCTTCGCCTCGGCCACTTCGCGCGAGATCGCGACTCGGAGTTTCAAGGCCAGATCCGCGGACGGCTTGCGGCGTCCCACACTGGCCAGCAATTCTTGTGTCTGACGGAGCAGCGCATACTCCCGGTTGCAATCAGAACACTTGTCCAGGTGCAGGCCCAGGGCATGCATCTGGGTTCCGGGGACAGCTCCGTCAAGGTACGGCGAGAACATCGACTTGGCCTCGGCGCACTTCATGACGTCACCTCAACTTCCTCCCCACCACCAACCACCCGGCATCGTGAACTACGGACCGGTTCTGGCGGACTTAGCAGTCCCAACTCCGGACCGACCTCCCGAATGTATCCAGTCAGACGCCGCTTGAGCGCTTCGCGGCCGCGCGTCAAACGCGACTTCACAGTCCCTAGCGACACGTCCATGACCTCGGCGATCTCCTCGTATGACATTTCTTCCAGATCGCGCAGGATCAGCGTGCTGCGATAGGGCTCGGGCACCTTACGCAACTCTTCTTCGACCCGGGCCCGCACTTCTTCGTGCGCGGCATGGTCGAACGGAGACTCCCGGTCATCCACCAGAGTCTCCTTCGCGGCCAGCCCGCTGCCCTGGTAACCATCATTGTCCAGCGGCTCTATGGATGTTTCCTGAGCCTTGTGGCGGAACCACCACCGCCTGCGATTCGACGCTTCGTGGATCGCGATCCTGTAAATCCACGTCTTCAGGCTTGACTCACCGTGGAAGTGCCTCATCCCGCGAAAAACTTTCAGGAACACTTCCTGCGTTGTGTCCGCGGCGTCCGCCGGATCGGTGAGGATGTGATACACGAGCCCGTAAATCGGCTGATGGAATTCGCCGATCAGCCACGCGTAGGCCTCCTCGGACCCGGCCTTCAGTTCTGCGACGATCGCGGCTTCCTGCTCGCGAGCTCCGATCGCGCTTGCCAAATCACCCAAGGTGGCTGCTCCCGCCATGACTCTCACGGCGCACCTCGTATTATAAACTCAACTGCGGCGTCTCCATCGGTCCCAGGTCCGAAAGCAGAGTCAACGCTTGCTTACATAGACCCCGGAGCCGTGTCAGGAGTTCCCAAACTAAGAGGTTTGTTTTCAATAGATATGACCACGGAGCCAAGGTTGCACGGCAGTCCGGCCGGACCGACGGGAGCGCTCGCGCCCGAGTCATCCGAATGCAGGTTAGGCAGGTTCCGGCGCTCTGAGGCGGGCCCAGAGATTACTTGGGCTGCTGTTGTGGGGCCTGCTGGGCAGGCTGAGCCGGAGCCATTGCTGGCTTCGCAAGTGGTTTCGGCACGGTCTTCTTCTTAGGCGCCGGTTTCTTCGGTTCGTTATCATCCACGATGATCTTTTTCGGTGGTGGCGGCGGGGCTGCTGCCTGCAAGGTCTTCACCTGGGTGCGGAGCTGACTCAGTTCCGCCTCCTTGGAGGCCGTGAGACTTTCCATCCGATCCGCAAACGCGCGGCGGCTTCTCTCCAGGACATTCAAATCGTTGGACAACGACTGGAACTCATCCTTCGACCCGAACGCGCCCGCCGATTCGACCACGTTCGCCAACACGTCGTAGAGCGCATCCAGATTGCGGTAGATCTTGAAGCTCGCGGCGAGGTCCTCGGGCGAGTTGCGCAGCTGCGTGACGATCTCCGGCAGAGCCGACTGAAGATTTCTCTTGATGGAATCCACATTGGCGAGGGTCTGCTTCTTGAAGCCCGAGTCCATCTTCCACTTTTCGACCCGCAGCTTACCCAGATCGGCCAGCGTGGTTTCGGAGGCCTCTTCCAGCTGCGCAAGCATCCCGTTCAGTTGGCTAACCGACGCGTAGGGCACGGGAGGCGGAGCCGCCTGCGCCTGGAGAGAACAGGCCGAGAAAACCGAAGAAAGGAAAACAACAGAGGCTAGAGTCGGGTTCAGGTTCATTGTGTGGACTAGGCGCTTCGCGTCCAGCATACTAATTTTCGACACATTCTCAAAATCCAGCATTCGCAAGGTTTGACTATCCACCAGCGCTGGGGGACAATGAAGCTATTCAGCCATCCCTTGACGCGGTCTTTCCCTCGTGAAGTGGGCCTGTGGCGCAGTTGGGAGCGCGCTTCCATGGCATGGAAGAGGTCGTCGGTTCGAACCCGACCAGGTCCACCAAAATTTCCCCCACAAAGATTGGCAAGGTTCCTCGCGGAATCGGCGAAAATTCTGAGTCGGTCGCCATCTTGAGCCCTTCGCGGCGCTGAGCGACATGACGTCCACCTGTCAGGATTGCGGCAGTCATCACGGAGTCTAGTCCCGCAGGCGAGACTTCTGGGTACATCCTCACACGATTTCGTTCCAACCGGTTCGCTGCTCCCATGTTTCCGCCGCGACGATTGCCTGATCCTCGTGCCCCCCTGAGCAGGCCCAATCAGTGCTCGGCCCTCGGTGCTGCTTCTCCGAACTCTCCCAAGCCAAACGATCATCGAGCAGCCTGAGTCTCCCGTCGCCTGCCGCGGTTCATGGTAGCCTTCTAGCGCTCATTCACTTTACGGGGTATTCATGAACGACGTTCGTCCTTCTCACTTCGATCTGCAGGCGGTCGCGAAGCGGGTCATGCTGGAACATGGGTTTGAACCGGACTTTCCGGCGCAGGTCGAACAGGAACTGGCCGGGTTAAAGTCGCACTCGCCCCAGGTGGCTCCCAGTGGCGACGTGCGCGATCTGCGTGGGTTGCCGTGGTCTTCGATTGACAACGACACATCGAGAGATCTCGATCAGATCGAAGTGGCGGAGCAGCTGCCGGGAAACGACGTCAAGGTGCTGGTTGGCATCGCGGACGTGGATGCGTTCGTTCGCAAGGAGTGCGCGATCGACGAGCACGCTGCGAAGGAGACCACCACTGTTTACACGGGCGTGCGGAATTTTTCGATGCTGCCGGAAGTGCTTTCGACGGGGATGACGTCGCTGCTCGAGAACCAGGATAGTTTTGCGGTGATCATCGAGTACGTGGTTACCGGCGACGGGAATGTCAAATCCAGCGACTTGTATCGCGCGGTGGTACGCAACAAGACTCAGCTGACATACAACGCCGTGGGGGCATGGCTGGACGGGAGCGGTGCGGCGCCGCCGAAGGTGGCGGCTTCGACGGAACTGAAAGCGCAGTTGAAGCTGCAGAGCGGGGTTGCCCAGGCGCTACGACAGCAGCGCTACCTGCATGGAGCGCTGAACATCGAGACCATTGAAGTGCGTCCGGTGGAGCTGAATGACAAAGTCGTCGATGTTGTTAAGCAGGAGAAGAACCGGGCGACCGAACTGATCGAGGATTTCATGATCGCGGCGAACGAAGTGGTGGCGCGCGCGCTGGAAAAGATCTCTTCGCTCCGCCGGGTGGTGAAGACCCCGGAACGTTGGGACCGGATCGTACAACTGGCGGGTGCGCAGGGCGGAAAACTTCCGGCGGCACCGGATTCCAAAGCGCTCAACGACTTTCTCATGCAGCGGAAGGCGGCTGATCCGACGCACTTTGCCGACCTGTCGTTGGCGGTGATCAAGCTTATGGGGCCGGGGGAATATGTGCTGGAGCGACCGGGGGACCCAGAACAGGGACACTTCGGGCTCGCGGTGCAGGACTACACGCATTCGACAGCGCCGAATCGGCGCTTCGCTGACCTGGTTACGCAGCGGCTGATCAAGACATACCTCGCGCAGGGGAAGAATCCTTATTCGGACGATGAATTGGGAGGCATCGCAAAGAATTGTACGGTGAAAGAAGACGCGGCGCGGAAGGTGGAGCGCGAGATGACCAAACGGATGGCCGCGATTGCGATGAGCGGGCGTATCGGCGAGATCTTCGATGCAATCGTGACCGGGACGAATTCGCACGGGACGTTTGTGCGAGTGTTGCAACCGCGCGTGGAAGGGATGCTAGTCGAGGGGCAGCAAGGGTCGGACGTGGGAGACAGCTTGCGGGCGAAGTTGGTGCGGACCGATGTGCAGCGGGGATATATTGATTTTGCGCGGGCATGAAGGCGCGCGCTCCGTGAGGGCAGTAACGGTTGAATCAGGGCTGCTTTTCTTCGAGTTCAGACCAGCGGGCGTAGAGAGTGTCCAGGGCCTTTTGGGCTTCGCCCATTTCGGCATGGACCGCCACCAGTCTGGGGGCATCGCTCACGATGGCAGGATCTTCCAGCATGGCTTGCTTTGTCTTCAGCACGGTTTCGGCCTCGGCGATCCGATGTTCGATGGCGGCATATTCGCGGGCTTCGAGGTAGGAGAGCTTCTTTCTAGGGGCTGGGGGCGGAGCTGAGGCTGTGGCGTGGGCTGGTGGCCGGGGTTTCACGTTGCCGGATTGGCTGGCTTGCATGCGCTCGGCTTGCCACGCTTCCCACTGCGGGTAGTCGGCGAAACGTTCCGCGCTGCCCATGCCATCAAGGCCGAGCACGACCGTCGACACCCGGTCGAGCAGGAAGCGGTCGTGCGTCACTAGCACCAGGGCGCCGCGAAATTCGAGCAGGCTTTCTTCCAGAATCTCGAGCGTAGGAATATCCAGATCGTTGGTGGGTTCGTCGAGCAGGAGAACATCGGCGGGCTGGAGCATCAACTGGGCAATCAGCACGCGCGCCCTCTCACCGCCGGAGAGCCGCCCGACGGGCTGGTTCAGCTGTTCTCCGGTGAACAGGAATCTCGCGGCCCAGGACGCCACGTGAATCACACGGTCCTGATAAATGACGGAATCGCTGTCCGGGGCGAGAGCGCGACGCAGCGTGATGTCGAGGTCGAGCGGACGGTTCTGATCGAAGTAGACGATGCGCAGTGAGTCGGCTCGGCGGATTTCTCCGCTGTCTGGAGCGGACTCGCCCCGGAGCAAGCGAAGAAGCGTAGTCTTGCCGCTGCCGTTCGGACCGACCAAGCCTACGCGTGTACCGGCGGTCACGATGAAATCCAAATCATCGAAAAGCTCGCGGCCGCCGATCGTGTAACTGAGACCCCGCACTTCGAGCAGGCGTTTTGTCTGACGCCCGGTCGCTGAAAAATCAATCTTCGCACTACCGCTTCGGGTGCGTGTGTTCAAATCGGCGAGCTCGCCCATCAGTTCGCGGGCTTTGTCGATGCGGGCCTTCGATTTCGTCGTGCGCGCCTTGGGGCCGCGGCGGAGCCATTCGATTTCGGTGTGCACGCGGTTTTCGAGCGCTTCCTGACGTTTGGACTGGGCGTGAAGGAACTCTTCTTTCTTGATGAGGAATTCGCTGTAGTTACCGGACACATGCAGGATGCCGTCGGGATAGACGCGGCTGAGCTCCGACATCTCGGTGGTGACGTTCTCGAGAAAATAGCGGTCGTGGCTTACGAGCACGCAGGCGAAAGCGCCGGCCTCGAGTTCTCTCTCGAGCCACTCGATGCCGGAAAGGTCGAGGTGGTTGGTGGGTTCGTCGAGCAGGAGTACGTCGGGAGCCTGGACCAGGGCCTCTACGATCGCGAGCCGCTTGCGCCAGCCTCCGGAGAGGGAGGCGGCTTCGGCCTCGAAATCTTCGAACCCGGCCCGGCCGAGCGTTTCGGCCAGAAGATTCGCGCGGTCAGCTTCGGGCACCGAGGTCTGATCCATGGCGTATTCGGTCACTTGGCGCACGGTGCGGCCGGGGGCGAACTGCGATTCTTGCTCTACGTGACTGAGACGGGAGCGCTTGCGCGTGGCCACGTCGCCGGTGTCAGGATCAATGCGGCCAGCCAGGATTCCCAGAAGCGTGGATTTGCCCGAACCGTTCGGTCCGATCAGGCCAATGCGGTCGCCCTCCGATACGGTGAACGACACGTTCTGGAAGAGCGGGCTCGCGCCGTACGATTTAGCGAGGCCTTGGGCGTTGAGAATGGGCGGCAAGGACCGGGTTTCTCCTTTGGCAACTTCTGATTCGAGAATAGCAGGACGGGCTGGGCGTGATAGTCTGTGGGACCTGCCGGGAGGAGTCTATGAACCGTTTCCGCTTTACCACCGGGACATTGGTCGTTTTGGCGTGCGTTTCTTTTGCCTGGGTGCGGGGAATTCGTCCGGCCGCTGCCGCGGGCCCGCCTTCGGTGGATGCCAAGCCCCTGAGTCCGCTCGAGGAACAATTGATATCGTACGAGAAGGCGATGCCTGAGGCGGAGAAGAAGCACGACATCGATTTCTACAAGCATACCCTCACCGATGATTTCGTGGCGGTGGGCACCGACGCCAAGATCCACGACAAGAACGAAATCCTGGAAGATCTGCGCGCGACGGAGTTGGTGGAATACCGTCCGTATGGCATCCAAGTGGTGCAGTTGAACGAAGGGGCGGCGGTGGTCACTTACGATGTGATCATTCGCATGGCTCGGTATGACGAAGATATTCCGCGCTACCAGCACATCAGCTCGGTGTGGGTGAAGCTGGGAGAACAGTGGAAGCTGCGGTTCCAGCAGGCTACGGCGGCGCAGTAACGTAGCTGAATGAAAACGGCAGCGCCCGCAGACTTTCACGAGCAGTCGCGCCAAGCCTATCGGTGGGACTTCGTGATCTTTTCTATCTGCCGCAGGTGATTCATGTCGTGGCCTGCAAACATTCGCACGATGAGGGCGATGGTCTCCTTACCGCGCTCCGAGTGCATGCCGTGGTTTTCCCACAATTTCCTCGGGACGGACTTCAGTAGGGCCAGATTGTTCTCGCGCAGTGTCCGAAAGACTCTTAGCGAGTGCTTGGGGTCCCTGTTCGCGTAGTCAAAGGTCTTGGCCCAGACATCCTGGTCAAACCCCAGGATGGGCGTGCCATCGCTTCCCATAATCAATCGCATCCGCCAGCTGCCCACGACTTCGGTGTCAGCCAGGTGCGCCAGGATCTCAGCGATCGACCACCGCTCCGGCAAAGGTCTCCGCTTCATTTGTTTCTTGCTCAGCGATTTGATCAGTTTCTGCAGCTTCTTCGCTGTGCTCTTCTGGACCTTGAGCGGATCTTTTCCGTCCACATACCCCAAGATCCGCTTGGTGTACTGCTGCGGGGTTTCCTTCATCGATGGACCTTCCGCACCTGAGAACCGACCTTAATTGGTCGAGTGCTCTACGAGAAAAATCAGCCGGAATTATACATGGCTGCGAGCCGGGGATTGTCAGACTGCCACCGCGGGACGTGGTTTCGCCCGGTTAGCGACGCCCGGGGGTGCATCAGCATCTTGCCAGATATCCTGGGTGGACGCCGAGCGTGACAGCGGCCAAGACGCCGGTGCAAGCAGGCTTTTAACCGTTTATTCACACACGCTGTTTACAATTGAAGATTAGCTTTACTGCCGCCGAGCGGCCGTCACGAATTGGTCGCCCGTTAACGTATGCGCCGAAAAATCATCCATCCCACGGAAATCGGAGCAGAGCCCGCTGCCGCGGCCAAGACACCTGAGCCGAAGACCGGTGCGAAGTCAACCAAGAGTCAGCGCAAGCAAAAAGCCGACAGCACGCAGGGGCAGTTGATGCGACTGGCTCTCCGGGCCTGCCTGATTGCCCGCGATGCGACCTTCAATATCCAGGATCTACTGACCAACTCGTCCCGCATGGCCTTCCTCGCCATTCGCGATTGCGAGAAAGAACTGGACCAGATTGAACGCCAGATCGACGAGCAACTGCCGGGGGCGATCACTCGCGTCAACGAAAGAACGGCCCGCCAATTGCTAGCTTGCCTGAAGTGCATCACCGACCTCGAACGCATCGGAGATCTCGTCATGGGGGTCGCGCAGCGCGTGCAGGCGCGCAGCGGTCAACTGCCCGGGAGTGACGTCCGGCACCTTGTCCAGATGTCGGCCATTGTGCGCGACATGCTGGAAGACATCCATCGGGGATTTGTTTCGCTCGACCTGGAAAACGCGCGCAAGGTGCTCCGTACCGACGCGGAACTCGACCGCATCTGTCACGCTCTGTTTCAGAGGCACCTGGCTGACAATGCCCGCGAGAAGGATTCGCTGAGCTTTGATGTCCTGTTGATGGCGCAGGCGCTGGAGCGGTGCGGCGACCACGCTAAGAATCTCGCCGAGGAACTCTATAGCCTCATCGAAGGTCACACTCTGCGTCATCTGCCTAAGAGAACAGCGGCTCAATAAGCCCGATTTCAGCCCTCGCCCATAGGCCTTCGAATGAGCCCAGCGACCTCGGCGCGGCCGCCACTGGTTGGGAATTGCAATGGGCTGAGCCGGCTGGAAATTCATCAATCGTTAACAAAGAGGAAACAATCGCGAAACATTTCTCGCTTAGAGTTCGAGCAGGGTCCGGTGTTCCGCTGAGTTGCGGTCCTCGGTTCCTCCCCCGCCTGGACAAAAACCCGGCGGCACACGATGCAGCCATCGATGGACGTTTCCGATTTCCCGACTCGATCGGGTGTGAGCCGGCAGCGCATCTTCGTCGTTGAAGACGAGGAGGATATCGCCCGCTTGATTGGCCACAACCTCCAGGCTGCCGGATACGATGTGCAATCTTTCACCGGCGGTACCACGGTCCTCGGCCAAGCTCTTCGGGAAGTGCCCTCCCTGTTCCTGTTGGATGTAATGCTGCCTGGAACGGACGGCTTCGATCTGTGCCGCCAGATCCGCCAAAGTGAAACCCTGGCGAAGATACCGATCATCTTTCTGACGGCAAAGGGCCATGAATCCGACCGCATCAAGGGACTCGAACTGGGCGGAGACGACTACATCACCAAGCCCTTCAGCCCGCGGGAATTGGTCGCTCGCGTGCGAACCGTATTGCGCGCGGCCCGGGAAACTCCTCCCCCGGAAACCCTGAAGCTGGGTGATCTGGAAATTGATGCTTCCTCCATGACGGTGAGGATCGAAGGTCGAACCGTGCTCACGACCGTGCGTGAATTCCGGCTGCTGGAATATCTGGCCGCCCATCGCGGCCGGGTGTTCACCCGCGATCAGTTGCTCGATGCGGTGTGGAAGGAAACCGCGTTTGTCACGCCGCGATCGGTCGACGTCTATGTCCGCCGGTTGCGCGAAAAAATCGAGGGTGATCCCCGCCATCCGCGCTACTTAAAGACGTTGCGCGGCGTCGGCTACCGGCTGGAGAGCCCGAAGTAGAGCACCAACCGCGGAAGTCTCGGAGTCGGAACGACCAGGCAACCGCTGGTGCGGCAGGACGGCGGCTATCCGGGCTTTGTTATAATTTGGACTCGTCCAGCGGCGCTATCGTCTAGGGGTTAGGACGGAAGATTCTCAATCAGTCGAAAACGCACTGATTCCTATACTTTTCAACGATTTAGCATTAGGTTAAGTTAGGCAAAAGAGCCCAAATTAGGTCACCATGATGAACAAGCATGGTGACAATTCTGGTGCGGATGATGGAAATCCCGGAGCGCTTGACTCGACTATAATGCCGGGGTAGGGTGCCATTACGAGATCGATTTAACCGACCCTCCTGCTGAATCTCTGTTGCCTCAAGCAAGTTGGCCTGGGGGTGGTCCGTATCTTCCTGTGCCCAAGATAAAGCACACAATGGCTGACTTCGACAACCTGCTTGTTGTGAAACCACAACTTCGGATACATGCAGTATCGGTGACGTTCAGCGATGGGTCAACGTACACCGAGCCAACTGATGATAAAGAACGACCTTGGTAGTGGCCGGGCACGGCCCGCAGTCCTGCACTTGCCATGAATCGGATTACGAATCGTTACCGCAGACGGGGCCCTCGACTCCGTTCTACTGGGCTTTCAGAGAATCAGCGGGACGATACTTCCTGAGGGATAAAACAGCGGAGAGGATTCTTACATCCCCATTCCGCTCGCAGCGTGCTTCATCAGCATTGCGAGAGCGGTCTTCAATGCTTCAAGCGTCAAGGCTCCGGCGTTCTTTTGTAGAGTGTCTTTGGCTTTGTTCCACATGTGTCGCTTCTCGCCGCGTCTAAAAACTCATCACCTTCATAGGTGAGGCGTTGAACCATAAAATCGGTTGTGCCGTGTGCCGGGGGTCATTGATCTAGGTGGTTCAACCTGCTCCCGACGCATCTTCGACCGCTCGTCACTCTGCTCTAGTACTGCGGGAACCGAATCGGTAAGGCGTTGCAAATCGAATGGTCGCAAATCGATCTCAATTCACGCGCGATTCGTTTGGAAGAGGCGCAGACGAAGACGGGCGAGGCTCGTGTTCTGCCGATGCCGCCTGCTCTCGTGATGATGCTCGCAGAAATTGGGGCACAGTCTGGAAAAGTGTTCGATGGAACGAACCTTCGCAAGGAATGGGTCAAAGCGTGTGCTGCCGCTGGCCTCGGCACGTTGACTGAGGTTGAAGGCAAGCCGTACGACCCGATATACTCAGGGCTGACGTTGCACGACCTGCGACGGAGGGCGGTCAGAAACCTCGTCAACGCATGCATGCCGGAACGTGTTGCGATGAGTACAAAACTCGGAGCGTCTTCGACAGGTATCATATCGTGAGCACCGAGGATGTTCTCGACGCGATGCAAAAGGTTGTGACGAAGTCTCTCGGCACGATGAAGGCTCTCGGTGATGGCAACGGAAAGTAAGCAATGGCAGCGGCCCTGTCATCTAACGGTTAGGATACTGCCCTCTCAAGGCAGGTATACGGGTTCGATTCCCGTCAGGGCTACCACACTTGGCCGAACTTTGTTGAGCAATGGGTTCAACTTCGCACAATCGGGCTTCGAGTTTCAGAGCAACTTTAACCGTATCACACGCATGTAACTCTAGCCTGCACGCTCCAAGTAAACTGTCTCGAAGATGGTGGTCGCGGTCGAAAGGCCGGTCGGCACAAGTGCCAGAGCCAACGTATAGGACTTCCTCCTCAATGCCCCGATTCTTATAGAACACGTAGACGCAGGGCTTGAACAGGATGCTCAAGTCTTCCTGTGTGAAGTGCATCACAATGTTTTCGCCTACCTTGACACGATTGGACTCTGCGAATCTAAACTTAGCCAAACGGCGTTGAAGGGTTGAAGTAGTTGGTTTGCAACCACCGGCGATCCGG
>DASQPN010000164.1:0-19228 GCA_035643915.1 Terriglobales bacterium
CGCTGTCTCCCTCATGAATGTGGGCGACTACGTGCAGGCGCGCGAGCATCTGGACAAGCTCCACAAGCAGACTCCCAAGGCCGATTACGTGATCTACGGTCTGGCGGCGCTGGACTGCATGACCGGCCACGTCGAGGACTCCCTGCGGAATCTGGCCGAGGCCATCCGGTCGAACCCGGCCCTCCGCTTCCAGGCGCGCAATGACTCCGATTTTCAGAACCTGGCCGAGGACCCGCGTTTCACGGAACTGCTTTATCCAGATCCCGGGGCCGACGCCGTTGCGGAAGCCGACAGCCCGGAAGAGACGTACTAGGGACATATTCATGGAACCCCCGCAGCGGCGAGACCCGCGTTCCCGGGACAAGTCCGCTCGTGCCAGTCCGCTACGGGTGGTGGCAATCGGCGGAGGCACCGGTCTCTCCACCCTACTGAAGGGCTTGAAGAGTTTCGTGCCCGCCCCCATGGAACCCTACCGACCCGCTCCGGGCCGTCCCACGATCAGTGAGCTCAGCGCGGTGGTCACAGTCAGCGACGACGGCGGTTCCAGCGGTCGGCTGCGCAACGAGCTCAACATGCTGCCGCCGGGTGACATCCGCAACTGCATCGTGGCTTTGTCGGAAGATGAAGCCCTGCTCTCCAAGCTCTTCCGTCACCGTTTCGAAAAGGGCTCGGGCCTCGAAGGCCACAGCTTCGGCAACTTGTTCCTGGCGGCGCTCACGTCGATCACGAATGACTTCTCGGAAGCAGTGCGCCTCTCTTCAGAAATTCTGCTCACGCGCGGTCATATCTACCCTGCGACCACTTCGAACATTCAACTCGAAGCGCTCATGGAGGACGACACCCGCGTGCGCGGTGAAACGAAGATCACCGCCAGTAAGGGCCGCATCAAGGAGCTGTTCCTGATCCCGCCGGAAGTACGACCGCTGCCCCAGACCCTGGAAGCGATCGCCAGCGCTGACATCATCACGATCGGCCCCGGTTCCCTTTTCACAAGTTTGATCCCGAACTTATTGGTGCGCGGGATCGCCCAGGCCATCGTGAATTCGCCGGCTATAAAGATCTACGTGTGCAACTTGATGACCCAGGCCAACGAAAGCCTGGGGTTGACAGCCGCCGAACACATTCGCGCCCTCAACCGCCATGCCCGGGCCCAGCTGTTCGACTACGCGCTGATCAACCGGCGTCCGGCGTCGGATGAAATGAAGGCCAAATACGCTCTGGAAGGTGCTGCCCAGATTGTCGCCGACCTCGACGCCGTCGAACAGCTAGGCTGCTGCCCGGTGCTTGGCGACTACCTGGAAGAAGAGGGGGTGGCCCGACACGCCACCGACATCGTCGCCAGGGATCTGCTCGATCTTGCGTTGCAAGCTGGTGGGACCAGCCGCAAAAGCGTGCTTGAACCGGATCCGGCCCGGCGCTGACCGAGACGCCTTCGCCTCACCGCCATTCTCTCTGCCGTCGGCCGATGTGCTAAGCGCTCTGCCGTTTAAGGTTTTCTTCCCCTCGCGGTATATTGAAGCCAATGGCCAAACCAACTGAACCCCGCATCGCGGTCGCCATCATGGCGGCCGGCAAAGGCACCCGTCTGAAATCGAAGTACCCGAAAGTCCTGCACGAAGTCGGCGGGAAACCGCTGCTTGCTCACGTCATCGCAGCGGCGACCAAGGTCGTCTCACGGCCGGATGTCTTCGCCATCATCGGGCATGAAGCCGAACTGGTTCGCAAGGCCGTCCAGCATATGGGCGTGAACTTCGTGCTACAGGACGAACAGCGCGGAACGGGCCATGCCCTGATGGTCGCCCGCGAAGCTCTCGCGCCTTACGACCACGTCATCGTGCTGTCCGGTGACGCCCCGCTGATCAGTCCCGAGACCATCCAAAACCTGCGCGATTTCCACCTGCAAACGAAAGCCGCGATGACGCTGCTCTCCGCAATGCTGGCCAATCCCACCGGCTACGGCCGTGTGATCCGGAAAGGGGGCAGGCGCGACCAGGTGACGGCGATTGTCGAGGAAAAGTCCGCCACACCGGCTCAGAAGAGAGTCCGCGAAATCAATTCTGGCTTCTATTCTTTCGCGGTCAAGCCGCTTTTCAGCCGGATCGGCGAACTCAAGACCGACAACGCCCATCGCGAGTACTACCTGACCGACATGGCCGGCTTGTTTGGCAAAGCCAAGTCCAAAGTGGTTGCGATGAAGACCACCAACCCAGCCGAGGTGCTGGGCAGCAATACCCGCGCCGAAATGATGGAGATCGACGGCCTCCTGCGCATGGCCAAATGCCAGCAACTGATGACCGCCGGGGCGAGCATCTTCTTCCCACAGACCTGCGTCATCGACGCAGATGTCGAAGTCGGCACCGACACCGTGATTGAGCCCTTCGTCCAACTGCTCGGCAAGACTCGCATCGGCAGTGACTGCCGCATCCGCTCCTACAGCGTCATCAGCAACTCGGAAATCGGCGACGGCGTGACGCTCCGTCCCGGTTCCATCCTGGACCAGGCTCGCGTAGCCAGGGGCGCGATCATTGGTCCCTATTCGCACCTGCGCCCCGGCAGCGACATCGGCGAAGGCGCCCAGGTGGGAAACTTCGTGGAGACCAAGAAGATTAAGCTGGGCAAGGGGTCGAAAGCCAACCACCTCACCTACCTGGGCGACGCCGAGATTGGAGCGGGCGTGAACGTGGGAGCGGGCACCATCACCTGCAACTACGACGGCGTGCACAAGCACAAGACCGTGATCGAGGATGGCGTGTTCGTCGGCAGCGACAGCACGCTGGTCGCGCCCCTGAAGATCGGCAAAGGCGCGTATATCGCGGCGGCATCGTGTATTACGGAAGATGTGGCGCAGGATGCGCTGGCCGTGGGCCGAGCTCGCCAGGTCGTGAAAGAAGGATGGGCGAAGGCCAAGCGGGAAGCTCGTGCCGCCAAGAAAGCTTGAATCCACCACGGAGACAGAGAGGCACCGGGAAGCCTGAAGGACTGCTGTGCACTTCCCTGACTTTCCCCCTGCGCCGCAAAAACAAGAAAAAGGCACGAAGCCCTGGAAGCTCCGTGCCTAGGTGTCTCCCTGGTGGATTTAGCTTTACTTCGAAACCGCCGCAAACAGATCCGAGTGCATCAAAGACTGGAACTGTTTGTCGTCGGTCTTAAAGTGCAATTGCAGCTTCGAGCTGTCGGAATCCACCGTCAGCGAATCGATCGCGACCTTCTCGACCGGACTGGCATTCATCTTCTTATAGAGCATGCCCGCCTTGACCAGAGACGACATCGTGGCCGCGGTCATCGAATCCGATGTGATGACATCCAGGTTGAAATTCACACCGCTCGAGAAATCCATGGTGTAGCGCGAACCCAGCAGCCGTTTCTTCACCGTGTCGTAGTCCGCGACTTTGGCAGCATCGCCCAGCGCCGCACGCATCATGTTCTGGGTGCCCTGCTGGTCCAGGAGGCTCCACACCGGCGAGCCATCCACCGCCGCCATCATGTCTGCCATCTGCGAGTTCGAGTCGAGGGTGGGACTGTAGCCATCGCGCGCATCCAGGGACCCCTTGACCGCGCCATCGTCGCCGAACAGCAGCGTGTTTTCGTCCAGGAAGGTCATCATCATGCCGTTGCCCATGGCGTAGATGTCGGCGGTGCGGTACTTCGAGGGCAGGATTTTCTTCAGCTTCATGCGCTTCAGTACGACTTTCGACGAGAACGATCCCTGCGCCATGCCGACGACTTTCACGCCCTGCTTGCCCATGCGGTAAGCCGCAAAGGTTAGTTGGTCGACGTCTTTCTCCGAGTCGATCCCGACGCCCTTCAGCGCTACCTCGAACTGCTTGAGGCTCTCGGGCAACACCTGCTGTTTCAGCGCCTCCGCGGTCGGGGAGTCGTGCAGCGCCCGGTAGTCGACCGAGATAATCTGCTGAATGTCGGAAGGGATCACCGCGCGGGACGAGGTTCCAAGGGGCATCGCCCAAGCCGCCGCGCCAAGAAGCAGGAAACACGTCAAACCCTTGAGATTCTTCATATATGACCTCTGGGAATACACACTTGGATGCCGAATCGGCGCTTTGCGTTAACCCGGTATGGATCAATTGTATGCCCGCGAGGGGTGGCTTGGGACACACTAAAGTACAACGGGGCGATGACAGAGTGGACCCCCAGGTCGACGTCCCTGGGTTGCAGCGACGGGCGTCCCCGCCCGTCGGCCCTGTACCGGGAATTCTAAGACCTCAGCGCCGCAGCCTTCTTCCTCACCTCCGCCGCAAACGCCGCATCCTTTAGCGACTCCAGATTGATATCCACATTGGCCAAGGCTCCCTCGATCGCCGCCTTCGCGAGCGCCGACGAGGTGGTAAGGTCCGACTTCGTGTTGGGATTGGTGATCGGCCCGAGCATCGCCGCGAGGTCCGTGACTTCCCGCGCCCGTTGCGCGACGCTGAGCGGCACTCTGGTCGCCTGCTTCAGGGCCGCGTCGACGATTCTGTCCCCCTCGGCCGACTCGCTAGCCTGCTTGTAAGCCTTCATCACCGCGTTGTACGACTCGGCATCGGCGTCGATCGAGGCCTTCAATTCCTCGCGCAGCTGGGCTAAGCGCGCAATCGCCGTACTCAACTGGCTCTCGTACTGCACGTAGGCTTTCTTCCCCCGGGACATCGCGGCCACCATGGACGCGAGGCCCGCGGCCATCGCTCCGGCCGCCGCCGCCGCGCTGCCTCCGCCCGGCGTCGCGGTCGGCGCGGCCAGTTGCTCAACGAACGGCTCCACGCCCGCGCGCAGCCCGCCCACGGCCATCTTCCCGCCCATCACGGCGGCCAGCCGATTCTCCAGGATCAGCGACGAATCGAAGTTCTCCACCTGCAGGAACCATTCCGCGGCCTGCTCCAGGGCCTTCTTCGGGATCAGCCCGACAATCTCGCTTGAAACCGGCAGCACTCCATAGCGCGCCGCCTCGCGCTTCACGTATTCAAAGACGCGATGCACCGGGGTCTGCTCGAAGTCGGTGAGGTTCATCGACACCTGCGCCATGCCGCGCACCAGGAAGCCCGCACCCTTCACAAAGCGCAGGCCGCCGCTCGAGAAGCGGGCAGCCTTGGCCACTTTTTTGGCAATCTCAACGTCGGTTGTATTCAGGAAGACGTTGTAGGCGATCAGAGACTTCCGCGCGCCCACGACCGTCGCGCCTGCGGTCGGATGCACGCGCGGCTCGCCGAAGTCCGGCTTGCGCGCCGGGTTGGTAGCAATCTCGTCACGAATTCCCTCAAATTGGCCCCGTCGGATGTTCTCGAGGTTCGTCCGCTCGGGCGTGGTCGCCGCCGCCTCGTACAGGTACACGGGAATCTGAAAGCGCTTCCAGATCTCCTCGCCCACATGCCGGGCCATGGCGACGCAATCTTCAATGGTCACGCCATCGATCGGGATGAACGGAACCACGTCGGCCGCCCCCATCCGCGGATGCGCTCCCTGATGCTTGGTCAGATCGATGATTTCCGCGGCCTTGCCCACCCCGCGGATGGCCGCCTCCTGGATCGCCTCCCGCTCGCCCACCAGCGTGATCACGCAGCGGTTGTGGTCGGCGTCCATCTCGCGATCGAGCAGGAAGACGCCCGGGACCTTCATGGCATCAACGATGGCGTCGACTTTCGCCTTGTCGCGGCCTTCAGAAAAGTTGGGAACACATTCAACCAGGGTGGACATAAGGAGGAAGAATATAAGGCGGGGTTGGAGCGAGGCAAATCGATGGCAGCAGGTGGGCGGCCGACTGACTCACTGGGAGCCGCCATGGTTCCGCAGGAAGCTAGAACTCAACGGGAGCACCGCTCCCCAAAAACCAGCATCATCCAGCGCTACGCCCGCATGAACGTAGCGATCAGTATTTTCCAGGAGCTGAACTTCCACCTGCTGATACTTCTTGGACTCTAATTCGACTTCGTATGTCTTGACCTCGCCCATTCGGAGATGAGTTGCTCGCAGGACTTCCCTTCCCGCCACGCAACCTCCGCATCCAACACCCCCGCCATTGGTCACGATCCTTCACACCCTTACGCCAGCAACCGTCCCGGTCCCTGCAGCCGCGCCTTGACAACCCGACCGCCCCAAGCGCAAATTTGGAGCGCATGCCAGCTCCCCTCCCCCCTCTCGCCGGACGCGGCTTCACCTGAATTTAGCCCTCTAAACGCCCGTCGGTCGTTTCCACCATCGTTCCTGATCCAGCGTCGCACCCGCATAGAAAGGATTCTCCATGCTGCGCCGAACTCTCACAGTTTTTGCCATTCTCGCCGTGTCGCTCACCGCCCAGGCTCAGAAAGAACGCCACCTCGCCTTCCACTACGCCTTCACGGTGAAAGATGTACCCGCCGGGAAGGAAGTCCGCGTCTGGTTCCCGCTGGCACAGTCCGACACCCACCAGGACGTCGCGGTGCTCGGCAAGGAAGGGGATCTGAAGCTTCGCCAGGCCGAAGAGAGCGAGTACGACAACCTGCTCTTCTACGCGGAAGAGAAGAAATCCACTCGGGTCGAGTACAAGTTTGCCGTCGACTACGACGTCATCCGCCGCGAACACGTGGAACTCGTCAACGGCAAGCTCGCGCCAGACGCCCGCCCGGAGAAAGCCTCGAAACTCATGCTCGCGCGCTACCTGCAGCCCGATCGCCTCGTTCCCGTCACCGGCCTGCCTGCACAGCTCGCGGTGGGGGAGACCAAAGGCGCCACCACACAACTCGACAAGGCTCACGCGATCTATGAGTATGTCTTCCGCACCATGCGTTACGACAAAAGCGGCACCGGCTGGGGTCATGGCGATACCCTCTGGGCCTGCGATTCCAAACGCGGCAACTGCACCGACTTCCATTCCGTGTTCCTGTCGATGGCCCGCTCGCAACAGATCCCGTCGCGTTTCGAAATCGGCTTCCCCCTCCCGGCGGACAAGCACTCCGCCGAGATCCCCGGCTATCACTGCTGGGCCGAGTTCTACGTCGACCAGATGGGCTGGATTCCCGTCGACATCTCGGAAGCGTGGAAGCACCCCGACAAGCACGACTACTTCTTCGGCGCGCACGATGCGAACCGAGTCCAGTTTTCGACGGGCCGTGACCTGAAGCTGAGTCCCCCGCAGGCCGGGCCACCGCTCAACTACTTGGTCTATCCATACGTGGAAGTGGACGGGCGGGAATACTCCAACGTCTCGATCCATTTCTCGTTTCAGGACGTGGAGGCTCCTGCGGCAAAGACCGCAGCTCTACAGTAAGGGGTCTCGCGGGCTGAGCCGGCGGCCCTGTTCGTCCGTTTCTCCCGGCCCTCGCGGGGTTCGACCGTTTTCTCGGGAAGTGGTGCCCTGCCCGGATACCTAACTGAACCAGAAGTTCGGGAGCTGGCAAACTCGGCGCAGAGCAACTGAACGCGATCTCGACGGTCGCGCGGCGTGTTTCGCAAGCTGGGTTTCCGACGCCGCGGAGGCGGAGGAATCTGTCTTTGCTTAGATCAACTGACTGTCCTCGCGCCAGCGATCAATGCCGAGGGAAGAACTTCCCGATGCCCAGCCGCACGTGGAAGGTATTGATCCCGGGATTTGGCGTCGCCAGCCCGGCGTTCGAGATGTGCATGTAGCGCCCCTCGACGCTCCAGTTGTACTTCGGTCCAAGCAGGTGGACGCCAAACACTCCGCTGGTGGTGAAGTTCACGGCATTGGTACCGGTAGGGACATTGTGATTGGTGAAGAGCGTGCCACCATCCAGCTCGAGATAAGGCGCAAACGTCGAGCTTCGGGTCGCAAAATTCCACTTGAGATCGATCGGGTTGAAGCCAACACCGTAGGCGGTATTCTCCGGCTGAAAGACAAGAAACATCGGGACGGCGTCCACCGCGTACTCGAATCTTCCCTTCAGGAAACCCGGCCCGTGCGGCCGCGTCAGAACCCATCCATAGCGCAGGCCAAGATTCCACACGCCGGTGTTCTTAGTCCCGCCGGGCACGGTGTAGCCGCCGCCCGTCCACACCTGGATTTCGCGCCCGCCGTCTTCCGGACCCTGCTGGGCGTCGCTCAACGGCGCGCGTGCCAGTATGCAGAGGAGAAAGAAGGATCGGAGCAACACGCGCTGGATATCGAGTACAGGTCGCAAGGCCTGGGTCGGCATGGGATCAGGAACGTCGAAGTTGCCACGATACAAGAAATGTGGGGGCCCTGACAAACTTACGCACGGTCGGCGATCTCTGCTACCCCAGCCCCAACCCTCCGTCGACCGCCAGGATCTGCCCGGTAATGAAGTGCGGAGCGGTGGCGAAAAACAGGACGGCCTCCGCGATCTCTTCCCCGGTCCCGTTCCGGCGCATCGGAGTCTGCCGGCCCATACGGCGCATGAAGGCCTTCGCGGCCTTCTCGCCCAGGTCGATCATTCCAGGAGCCACTGCATTGACGGCGATCTCCGGCGCCAGGGCCTTCGCCATCACTTTGGTCAACATGTGCAGCGCCGCCTTCGACGAGCAATAGTGCGCGTGCTGCGGCCAGGGCAGCAGCCCGCCCAGCGACCCCATGTTGATGATCTTCCCCTGCCGCTCACGAAGCGCCTTCAAAGCTTCTCGGGTCACGAGATAGGGGCCGCGCGTATTCGAAGCAAAGATGGCATCCCACTGCTTGACAGTGATGTTTTCAAACTCCACGGTCTCGTACTTGGCGGCGTTGTTGACCAGGATGTCGATCCCGCCCAGTTCCTTTACCGCCTCCTTGATCGTCTCCCTGACGCTTTTCTCGTTAGTGATATCGCAGTGCAAGGCGAAGGCACGTACTCCAATGCCCGCGAGATCCACCACCGTGCGCTGAGCCTCGCGCGCAGAGTGCTGGAACGTGATGGCCACATCGGCGCCCGCCTTGGCGAGCGCCAGTGCGCTGGCCCGCCCCAACCGCTTCGCGCCCCCGCTGATGAGCGCTGTTTTGCCCAGCAGAGGGGCCTCAACTCTTTTTCTCATGGGGGAATTGTATCGCTTTCAGCGAATCTCTACGGGACGGCGGAGGGCGGTCTGCGACGGAAAGGGCAGCGTGGATCGTTGTCCAGAACCCGCAGGAAAACACCTTCTGCTGTGTCAAAAACAAAACAATGCGGCAACGCGACGCCCTGGTCGAAACCTTCCTGCTCCGTCTGTGAGCAGGACTCGGGAAAATGCACGGCCTCAAGCCCCCTGGTCGGTAAGTTCATCCTGGCCTTCGTCGGCTGGCGACGGAACGGCCAGCGCCCCAGGAAGCAACCTGCAATGCAACGCACGGGAGCAAGTCGGCATCCTCCGCCAAGCGAAGCCTATGGTCGCGTGTAAATACGGTTTAATCTCTCTGAGGTACACGAAGGTTTCAATACACGTCGGGGGAATCAGAACCCCTTGGATGGCTTCCGGCCTGGCGAAAGCGGGAACTGATTGACGTTAGCTGCCGATTGGAAAGAGGGATCCAAGTGTCTTTTGGAGCGACAGCTTTCTTCAATCGCCCGCCGCTGCTGCCGCAGCAGCGTGGGCCAAAAGCAGGGGCTGGGCCACCTCGCGCCCCATCATCTCCGCAAACGCGGCAAACACGTCGGGATCCCACCAGCCGCGCTTGACTTCCCTTTCCATGACACTCAGCGCTTCCGCCGGCGGCAGTGCCTTCTTATAGGGGCGCGCGGTCGTCAACGCGTCGTAGACATCAACAATCTGCAGAACGCGAGCCGTGATCGGAATCTCTTTGCCCTTGAGTCCATCCGGGTAGCCGGTGCCATCCATTTTTTCGTGATGATGCCGGATGATGGGCAGCACTTGCTGAAAGGACTTTAGCGGGGCGCAGATGCCCTCGCCCACCAGCGGATGCCGCTGCACATGCTTGCGTTCCTTCGCGGTGAGCTTGCCGGGCTTCAACAGGATGTGGTCGGGAACGGCCACTTTCCCAATGTCGTGCACGATGCCCGCCCGCCGCAGCGCTGTGATCTGGACAGCTTCGAGGACGATGAACTGGCCCAAACGGGCCGAGAGTTCCGCCAGCCGTTCACAATGTCCTTCGGTATACGGATCCTTCCCTTCGATGCTGCGAGCCAACGCAAACAGGACAGATTCCGCGCGCTCGAGCTCGTCGGTGTAGGCCTTCTGCCTGAGCAACGACCGCACTCGCGCCAGCAGTTGCTCACGATCGACGGGCTTGGTCAGAAAATCATCCGCGCCCGCCTCGATCCCCGCCAGGCGGTCCTCGGTTGCGGTGAGGGCGGTGATGAGGATGACGGGGACCAGCCGCGTGTCCGCATCGCCCTTGATGTGTCGGCAAACTTCGAAGCCGGTCATCCGGGGCATCTTCACGTCCAACAACAGGAGATCGGGCTGCCCGCGGCGGAACTCAGCCAGCGCGGCCTCGCCGTCGGGGGCCGTCACGACTTCGAATCCCTCGAGCGACAACAGTTCCTCGAGCGCCGACAGGCTGGACTCGTGGTCATCGGCAATTAGAATGGTTTCAGGCATAGCTGGAAACCCTTACCCCCCAAGTGGTCCACATTCTGCCTCAGATCGGTGATCGAGCAGTAAGTACGCCCGTACCACGCCTCTGGACTACCCTTTCTTCCGGGTTTCTCGGGGTTTTACCGGCCCGGCTTAGAGTGTTTTTGTGGCCTCCGAAATATTGCAAAATGCCCAAGAACTGCTACACTCCCGCTCATGGACGTCCCCCGCAAAGTCCTGGTTTATACACGGAAGGGTTGCCACCTGTGTGAAATCGTCAAGGAAAGCATCGTGAAGCTCGCCCGCCGGGGCGGCTTCGTGTGGCAAGAGGTCGACGTCGACACCGACGATGAGCTTCGCCGGCAGTTCAATGACGAAGTCCCCGTCGTCTTCATCGACGGCCGCAAGGCCTTCAAGTACCGCATGGACGAGCGCGAGTTCCTGAGGAAGCTGGCCAGCTGAGGGAAGGCAGCCGATAGGATCACGGCGCATCTGCCGAAGAGGCTTCGACGTTGCACGTGATTTGCACGAGTTCTATTCCTTTGGATGTGGAGGCTCGCAGTTTTCGCAGCATGGGGCCCTGTGCACCGCCGTTTCGATACCCTGGCACGGCCGTCTGCAGCTAAATGGCTATGGGTGGGTGGCGTGGCGGCGGTTGCGTTCCGAGCGGCTGCCTATCTAGATCGCAAGGTCTTCGGAAACAGGGCGGCGCGCACCGGACATCTAAGCCGGTCAAACCCGCTGGGTTTCGCCGTGAGCACCTTGTTCGGGCGGCATGGAGACGGCATCGTTCGTGCCGACTCCTTCCCGTCCGGATTCTCCGCATTCATTCTTCATTGCATTGTGTTTCGCGGCCGTGGTGGCAATGCTGAGGGAACGACAACCCCTGGCGTGTGAGATTCTCCGAAACTTTGTCCTCCTTCGTGCCCCTTCATCTCCTTGATTGTTTAAACTTTCGTGTGGCCTACCGCGCCCGCCTCCGCTCTGATACACGCGTGTCCCCCGTGACACACCTCCCCCAACCACACCGAACTGACTCCCAACCTTTTCAAGCACTTTGGGCTCGGCTTCCCACCTGCTGATCCAATCTCGACACAACCGCAAGGAGGCCACTCCCGTGATTCGTCAAATTGCCGCGCTTGTTTTTATCTTCGTCTGCACCACCATCGCCTGGATGATCCTCGGTGCCACCATCTTCTCGCGCACCTACTCCCGTAACCATCAACTCGAGGGCCGCGTTACCTCCACCTGGGGTGCGCCACAGGAACAATCTCCCCCGACCGCCAGCTACAAGAAGGTCGAGATCTCCGCCGTCACCGAGCAGGAAGCGGGCAAGATCACGACTCGCAATGACAAGCTGGAGCGCTATATCGCTCTGCCGCTCGATGCCAGCAACATCAACGTCAAGCTGCGGCTTGACCATCGCCAGAAGGGTCTGCTCTGGTACTCCACCTACGCGGTCGACTTCGCCGGTGAATACCGGTTCCGCAACGATACCGCCGAGCCGCAGATGGTCAACTACCACCTCGCCTTCCCGGCCCAGCGCGCGGTCTACGACCAACTGGTGATGGAAGTCGACGGCCAAAAGATCCCCATCACAGCCAACGAGCAAGGGGCCTGCGTGCAGGGCATGCTGGCCCCGGGCCAGATTTCGGTGTTGCACACCGCCTACCGCTCGCAGGGTCTGAACAGCTGGCGTTACAAACTCGGCGACGGTATTACCCAGGTCAATAATTTCGAACTGAACATGAACACCAACTTCAAGGACATCGACTTCGCCGATGACACGCTCTCTCCGACCGAGAAGCAACCCACCGCGAACGGCTGGCGGCTCGCCTGGCGCCATACCAACCTCCTCTCCGGATTTCAGATTGGTATGACCATGCCGGAAAAACTGCAGCCCGGTCCGCTGGCCGGACAGATCAGCTACTTCGCTCCCGTCCCCCTGTTCTTTTTCTTCTTCCTGATGTTCATCATCACGACGCTGCGCAACATCGATCTCCACCCGCTGAACTACTTCTTCCTGGCCTGCGCCTTCTTCGCCTTCCACCTGCTGCTGGCGTACTTGGTGGACCACATCTCGATCCACGCCGCCATGGGGATCGCCTCGGTGGTCTCGATTGCCCTGGTGGTGAGTTATCTGCGACTGGTGGTGGGCATCCGCTTTGCGGCGCTTGCAGCCGGCACGGCGCAACTGATTTACCTGGTGCTGTTCTCCTATGCCTTCTTCTGGAAAGGCTTCACCGGGCTCGCGATTACGATCATCTCGATCGCCACGCTGTTTGTGGTGATGCAGGCGACTGGGAGGATTCGGTGGTCGGAAAGATTGGCGGCACGAACAGCGCTGCCGGTTCCGGGGAAAGCGTAGGGACGAAAACGGGCAGCCGGAGGGCTGCCCTGCGCTAGCGATCGCACCGGGCTTGTGCCGACTTTGTTAAACGGGTAACACGATCGCTTTGCCATGAGGACCGGTCACCGAGGCCGCGTTCTGGGCGACCTGTCATGCAAGAAGGCTATCGCTCCGTTCGTGCGGGCACAATCGGCCGCCTCCCCAGTGATTCCCAAAAGTTGAAGGAACTCAAATCGTCCGGAAGACGTCGTACTCCTGCGAAGCTTGCAGCCGGGGTTACAAGAACCCGGCAGAGCTGCGATGATCTTCCGTCGATAGGAGCCCGCAAGGGCACACGGTCCGATACCTCCAACAGGCACCGGCCTTAAAAACGACCGCAACTCAGCAGGATCTGGAACGCAACCAGACGCCGCACCAGGAAGAGCGCCTAACGCGATTGCTGGGGGCATTGAAAGATGAACTCGCACCCCAACCCAGACCGGGAGTCCGGGTTGGTCGATGGTGCTCGCCACGCATTGGAAAGGCCTGAAGAAACCTACAGCCAGCTCGGCCTTCCTGAGGTTGGAGCGCACTCGAAGACCCCATATCGAGTGGATAGATGCCCGGACCCCAGGGGTTCAAAAGAGCCAGGGACGCAGTTTCTGCAAAGCGAGCTTGCCGCTCTTCGTCCGTCATGAGAAAGTCTAAGCCCTTGTACAAGTCAGAGCAGAGCTGAGCACCTTACTCCTCTCTGCCATAGAATCGAACCCATGTTGCGCACTCAACTCTACGCCGACCCGTCCGGCCTTTTCGTCCACAACGTCATCCTCGACTCTTGCCGGAAGTTCGCGCGGAAAACGGCGCTCATCGACGCTTCCGACAACCGCCGCTTCACCTACTCGGAGTATGGCGAGACCGTCGAGCGACTGGCCCGCGGTTTCGTCGCCGCTGGCCTCAAGCCGGGCGAAGTCGTCGCTATCTTCCTCCCCAACTCCTGGGAGTTTGCCGCGACCTATCACGCGGCGACCCTGGCCGGAGGAATCCCGACGCTCCTGAATCCGACGTATCGCGAGCGCGAAGTCCGCTACCAGCTGGAGAACTCGAGTGCAGCCATGCTGATCACCGACGGCGCCATCCTCGGTGAAATCAGCCTCGCCGGACTGCCCAGCCTGCGAAGCGTCTATTCCACGCGGCAGCACGCGAGCGGAACCGAAACTTTTGCCGACCTGGTGCGTAGGGCCAACGCCCCTCTCCCCACGCCCGACCGGCCCTCGAACGAAACCCTGGGCGCGCTTCCCTACTCCAGCGGAACCACGGGACTCCCCAAGGGCGTAATGCTCTCGCACCACAACCTGATCGCCAACGTCTTCCAGCTCACCGGTCCGAATGGAACCGCGATCACAGGCAACGACACCCTGCTGTGTTTCCTGCCGCTCTACCACATCTACGGACTCAACGTCGGCCTCAATCCAATCCTGACGCTCGGGGGCACACTGGTGCTCATGCCGCGCTTCAATGTGCAGCAACTGTTCGGCCTGCTCACCTCCGAAGGCGTCACCATGATGCCCGTCGTTCCGCCCGCGCTGAACGCGCTTACCCAGGCCGCTGAGGCCGGCCAGTTTCCCAACAATCACCGCTTGCATTGGGTGAAGTCCGGGGCCGCACCGCTGCCCCCTGAGCTCGCTCGCCGTTTCACCGCCCTCACCGGCATCCTGGTGTGCCAGGGATACGGCATGACCGAAGCTTCGCCGGTCACGCATGTCGGCTACCTCCAACCGGAACTCTACAAGCCCGCGTCGATTGGCCAGCCCCTAGTCCAGACCGACTGCCGTGTGCTCGATGGGAATGACGTAGAAGTTGCGCCCGGATCACCCGGCGAACTCGTGATGCGCGGCCCGCAATTCATGCTGGGATATTGGAAGGAACCGCGAGCCACTGCCTCGGTCCTGCACGACGGATGGTATTGGTCAGGGGACGTTGTTTGCCGTGACGAGAACAACTTTTTCTACGTCCTCGACCGCAGCAAAGAGATGATCAAGTACAAGGGCTTCCCGGTGGCACCCGCGGAGGTCGAAGCCGTCCTGATGGAACACCCGGCGGTGCGCGATTGTGGAGTGGTTGCGCGCCCTAACCTGGAGGCGGGCGAGATTCCCTGCGCGTTCGTCGTTCTGCGCGAAGGCCAGACTTCCGACGACGCCATGAAGCACTCTCTTTGCCGCTTCGTCGCCGACCGCCTCAGCTACTACAAGCAGCCGCGCGAGGTCCACTTCGTGCAGGCTGTGCCGCGTACCCCGTCCGGAAAGATCCTGCGCCGAGAGCTGAGAAAGAACTTGGCCTGACCACCCCCAGCAACCGAAACCCACTCCAGTTTGAACGGCTGCGAGCCGCCAACGTTCCCAGCGCGGCTTGCGCCCTCGCCGACGGGCGGGGACCAGGTTGGCTCACTCGCGCGTGCTCGGGGTTTCCACAGTCGGCCTCAGGACGCCGGCTCAATGCCTCAACTCCGGCTTCGCGCAGGGCAGCCTCTCGCTCCACTCAGCACTCGTTCCTGACGCAACCCAATGCTACACTCGCCACAGTCATGCGGACGGACATCCTCCCCCTTTGTGACAAGCATTTCCGGACCATGGAAGCCTGCATTGCCCCTTTCAACGCCGACTATTCCATCGACTTTTTCCGTTGCACAGACAAGTTCTGCGGGCGCTGCTTCGGCGAGCGCGTGGGTTACGTCACCCCGAATAGGAACGTGGCCCCGGTAATCGCGCCCGACCAACCTCGCTGCGACTTCCACGGCCGCCCCATGTTCATCATCAGCCTCGACCGCCAACGCAACCACGTCACCTATGCCTGCACGGACCCGGAATGCTACCAGCGGGTCCTCAAGACTTGAAAACCGCGTTTCTGGGCTGGCCATTCTGAACAAGGCGCTTTGTCGAGGCTTCAAGATCGGTGCGGGAATCGAGCGCGCAAATCCTCGATCCGACGAGGCACTTCCGGGCACGATTCTTGCTATATTTGAGCGCGCCGCAAATCGTCTAGAAGGATTCCGCGCATGACTCTTCCGTCCCGCCGTTCGTTCTTGGCTCTGTCTCCAATGCTCCCGTGGGTCTTTGCCCGCGCTGCGTCCGGCTCAATCCCGGTCGGCCTTGAACTCTACTCGGTGCGCGAGGCGTTGAAGAAAGATGCGGAGGGCACGGTACGCGCCGTCGCGCAGATGGGATATCAGTGTGTCGAGTTCTACGCACCGTACTTCGACTGGACCGAGGGCCAGACCAGGCAGATGAGAAAGCTGCTGGACGAGCTGGGGATCCGCTGCTATTCGACGCACAACAACCAAACGTACGTAAGCCCGCAGAATATCCAGCGCACTCGCGACCTGAACTCGATCCTTGGGTGCAAGTACGTGGTCATGGCGCACGCCGACCCGAAACCCGGGCCGGACGGTTGGAGGGGTGTCGCCGACGAATTGAATTCGGCCGCGGAACAGCTCGAGCCCTCAGGACTGAAGGTCGGTTATCACAACCACCAGTCCGAGTTCGTACCCGTGGGCGGTCAGCGCCCCATCGAGATCCTGGCCAAGAACACGAAGCCCTCCATCGCCCTTCAGTTGGACGTGGGTACATGTCTAGAAGCGGGTGGGGATCCGGTCGCCTGGATTAAAGCCAATCCCGGACGCATTCGCTCCATGCACTGCAAGGACTGGTCCCCCGAGGCGGGCAAAGGCTATTCAGTCTTGTTTTCGGAGGGTGTGGCGGACTGGGCGAATATCTTCGCCGCCGCCGAGAGCATCGGAGGCCTGGAATACTACCTGGTGGAGCAGGAAGGCAGCCGTCTTTCCGAACTCGACACCGCGCGCAAGTGTCTGGAACTGTTCCGCGTGAAGCATCCGGCCTGAGCTCCACCCGTGCCCCTTGCACAAACGGGGCTTCGACCAGTCACTGAGTCGGGAGCACAGCGCGATGGCGGGTCGAAGGCAAAGGGCTCACTGGGTTCTCACGTTGTGCATGTAGAACGCCCCCCAGCGCTGAACCACACCTGAATGTTCTGCAAGATTCTCGTGTCCGGGGCTGCACAGGACGCGAACAGGCTGGTCAGGTCGACCTCGACCGTCGTGCTGGTGTTGGGATGGATGAATCCAAAGTTGGTCTGGCACCACGCATCCTCGCCCGATGGTCCGGGAGAAGAGAACAGACACTCGCCCAAGGCAAAGCAGAAGTCGGCCCGGTATGCGTTACAGCCCTTCAGCGCCCTACTTCTTCTCCGGAGTTGACTTGTCCTGAGTTGACTTGTCCGGAGTTGACTTGTCCTGAATCGACATCAACTCGACCTCAAAGAGCAAGGTAGAGTCCGGCTGGATATCCGCGCCCGCTCCGCGCTCGCCATACGCCAGGTCGGGTGGGACGAAGAGCTGCCATTTCGAGCCGACCGGCATCAACTGCAACGCCTCGGTCCAACCTTTGATCACACCACTCACAGGGAATGTAGCCGGCTGGCCGCGCTTGTAGGAGCTGTCAAATTCCTTCCCGTTGATGAGCGTCCCCTTGTAGTTGCACACGACGCTATCGGTCGCCGCCGGCTTGGGACCGTCGCCGGCCTTCAGGATCTTGTACTGCAACCCGCTGGGAAGGGTAACAACGCCCTCCTTGCTCTTGTTCTCCGCCAGAAATGTCTCGCCTTCACTCTTGTTCTTGTCCGTCAGTTCCTTGACCATAGCCGTCTGCTTCTGGCGGATCTGGGCCGACAAGGCCCCGAGCGTGGTCCGCATGTCTTCGTCGGTCATGAGCGGCTTGCTGCCGGCAACTGCGTCCTTCATCCCGCGCATCAGGATCGCTGTATCCACGTCGATCGACTGACTCTTCAGTTTGTTCCCCAGGTCGACGCCGATGGCGTAGCTAGTCTTATCCTTTTGGGTGGTGAGCGCCAGGGGTGCCGGAGCGGCCTTCGTGGAAGGCGTTTTAGCGGAAGGGCTGGCAACCGCTTTCTTGGGCGCCGCCTTGCTGGCGGGAGGCGTGGTTGCGTTCTGGGCGGAGCAAAGCATCATGCTGCTGGCAAGCAACCCAGCGAGGAGCATCGGTTTCGGGCAAAACATCGAGTAGTTGGGCATAAACTATTGATTGTACATTTTCGGACGGAATCTGGCATATGACAGGAAAGTGCCATTGACGGTTCGGGTTTCCTTTGAATCCCTGCGCCCCCGTGCCATACAATCGTCGCCGCATGGAACCGGAACTGGTCGTGGAACGACTCTTCCCCGAAACCCAAGGCCAAGGTGTGCTTCGCCTGCGAGGTCCTCTTACCTACGACAACCTTTCCCTGTTTCAGAACGCCATCCGCCGCGAGACGACCCCTACCCTCATCCTCGACCTGAGCGATGTTCCCTATATCGATTCCGCCGGACTGGGATCGCTGGTGGGCGCCTATGTCTCCAGTCACAAGGCCGGACAGCAAGTCGTGCTCACGGGTGTAAATGAGCGGGTCGCAAACCTGTTTCAGATCACCAAGGTGGAACCGCTGTTTCTGACCTTTCCGAGTCTGGAGGACGCCCTCCAGGCGCTCACCACCTCCGGCCAGGCATAGCCCGCGCTATTGGGGAGCGCGATGCCCGAAGTACTTCCGGACGCCGATCACGTTGTATCGCCCCCACGGCCCGTTCGTTCCCAGATCCGCCTGGCCAAGGTTGCGGTCGCGTGACCCGAATCGCTGAAACAGGAAATGCTGGCTCACCCGCAATTCAAATCCACGTCCCATCTCGATGCCCGCCCCCCAAGACCGTTCCCAACCGATGGCCGCGGGCGACCAGGTGTACAGCGTCTGCGGGATGTTCTTGCCAAAGACGAACGTAGGCGCACCGAAGAAAAACAACCGCCGCAATTGAGTTCGCGCGAAGGGCCGCACCTCCACATATCCCGACAACAGGTAGCGGGCAAATGCGTTGCAGGGTGCATCTTTCCCACCGAACTGACCGGCGTTGGCCGCGCACAGATTCGGATCGGGCTCGTTGTGGGGAGGCGCAATATCAAACTGGCTGTAGCCCCAAATGAAATTCTTCGGAAAAAAGAGGTTTCCCCCGTCCATGGCCCGGGAAGGACTCGTTTGGGCAACCGCCGCACCGGCGAGTGCCAGCAGGAACACAATCGTCAGCACACGTTTCATGAAAGCTCCATGAGGACCGCGATTTGTCTCACTGTTCTTGGGAAACGGGTCGGCAGAGGGAGATGCATCGAAGCTTTCGAGTCAACCAGCCCAGCCCAATCGGGAGAGCGCGCCATTCTATCGTGAAGACTCTCGATTCCCTAGGAACAGCCTCAGGAGCAGGTGGCATCCGGATGGCCAGTGCCATCGCCCAGTCAGGCTGCGGATACGGCTCGGGTTTGTTGAGCCAACATCACTCATCAAAGAATGCGGATGGAAGGATGGCGGCAGAGGCGGCCCCGCTCAGGTAGTATCCAGGACTGAACGACAACGCTCTCG
>DASQPN010000165.1:0-37554 GCA_035643915.1 Terriglobales bacterium
CGACGAGAAAGCCGGCCCGAAATATCTCAACTCGCCGGAAACGGCCATCTATTCCAAGTCACGCGTGCTCTTCAACCTCGATCACGCCCGGGAGGCCATCCGTAAACTCGACTACGCCATCCTGGTCGAAGGTCAAATGGATTGTATTTCGGTCTTCGCCGCCGGTTTCCAGAATGTGATCGCCAGCTCCGGCACCGCGTTCACCGAATTGCAGGCGAAACTCCTCAGCCGCTTCAGCCAGAACGTGGTCGTGAATTTCGACCCCGACACGGCCGGTGCCAAGGCCACCGAGCGCACCCTGGGGTTGCTGGTCGAAGAGCAATTCCAGGTCAAGGTCCTGACCCTCGAAAACGGCTTCGATCCCGACCTCTTCGTTCGCCGTCAGGGAAAGGAGGCATACCTTGAAGCTCTCCGCCACTCCGAGCGCTACTTCGACTACCTGATCGAGCGCGCCCGGAGCCAGTTCCCCGCGCGCACTCCCGAGAGCAAAGTGAAGGCGCTCAACTTCCTGCTTCCTCATATCCAGCGCGTGCCCAGCCGGATCGTTCGCGATGAATTGGCTCAGGAGATTGCGCAGAAGCTGGGGATCGACTCCGCCGTGTTGCGTCAGGAATTGAAGCACGCGGCCGGCCGTCGTTCCACCACCGCCATCCAGGCCCCGACCGAAGCTCAGATCACCGACGCCGAGCGCATCCTGATCCGCGCCCTCGCCTCTGCCAACCAGATGCAGATCGCCGAGGAGCGCCTCTCCGCCCGTGACGGTGCGGAAGAAGAATTCGACCCCGCCCGCCAGGCCAGGTTCGCGCTCGAGAGCGAGCGCCTGCACGAAGGGCTGGCCACCGAGTCGCTCATGGAAATTCTGATGATGCATGGGCAGGAGTCGACCGACCTGATGGAGTTGCCACTCCCGGAAGCTGATCGGGGCCGGCTTGCGATGATTCTGCTGAGAGACGCGGAAGAGCTCACCGCCGAGCGCGTGGAAGGAGCCGTCCGGGCGCTGAAGAGGATTCGCATCCGGCGCCGGCTAGACCAGGTTCAGCAGGAATTGCGGTCCCCGGGACGCAAAGACCCTGCCCAGTTGCAGGCCCTTTTGCACGAGAAGGTTCGGCTCAAGCGAGCCCTGATGGATCCTAGCCTGCCCGAGAAGGACCCGGGCCCTTCGCGAAAACCGCCCGCTGGACCGTGAACCGGGGGGAGCAGCCGGAAAAACGAATGGAACGAAAGGCCCGCGAAGAGCATCTAACTGATTAAGCTGGCTGGAGATGCGAGCGCGCGGGTGCAGGGAGATCAGAAACTTCAGGATAGGCAGGCACTTCCCTCGTCTGCTATAATTCGTAAGTTTGTGCCAACTGCACAATCCCGCAGTGCCACGTTCCCACCACTAGAAAGTAACACACGTCCTTCTCGAAGGGACGTTTGAGGATAATCCGTCTTGGCTCTAGACGACAAGTACGACGACATTAAAAAGCTGATCGACACAGGCAAAGAGAAGGGATATCTCACTTACGACCAGGTCAATGACCTGATCCCGCACGATGTGCACAGTCCCGAAGACCTGGACGATCTGCTCACCACCATCGGTACGCAAGGAATCGATGTGCTGGAAGGCCCCAAGATGCCTTCCTCCGCACTCGATAAGAAATTCGAAGAAGCTGAAGAAGGTGCCGAGGACGTCGAACTCGACCTAACCCCCGGCGCCCTGGAAAAAACCAATGACCCCGTCCGCATGTATCTCAGGGAGATGGGGACGGTTCCTTTGCTCACGCGCGAGGGCGAAGTTGAAATCGCCAAGCGCATTGAGCGGGGGCAGTTGCGGGTGCTTAAGGCGCTTTCGCGCTCGCCCATCGTGATTCATGAACTGCTGGCGATGGGCGACGACCTGAAAAAGGGCGTGCGCTCCATCAAAGAAGTGGTCACCTTCGACGAGGAAGAGATCACCGATGACATCCTGCAGAACCGTCTGAAGGAGTTCACCGGGAAGATCGACGAACTCGCCAAGCACTACAAGAAAGCCGGACAAGTCCAGGAGAAGTTCGCGCTGGTCTCCCAGAAAAAGCGGCCCAAGGACCATCGCAAGTACCGCATGGCACTGGGGCGCGCCATCGTGCGCGTCTCGCTGGCGGTGCGGAATCTGGGCTTTACCAACAACGAGCGGAAGCGCCTCATCGAGCGGGTCAACAAGACGGTCGATGGCATGCGTTCGCTCGACCGCCAGGCCCAGAACCTGGAGCGGAAAGCCGACGCCACCCGCAGCGAAGACCAAAAGAAAGAATATCGCCGCCAGGCTCGTTCCATCCGGGCGGAGATGGAAAAGCTCGAGCAAGAAGCGGGCGTGTTGTTCCTGGAACTCAAGCGCACGCAGCGCGAGATCATCCAGGGCGACATGGACGCCGAGCAGGCCAAGCGGGAGCTGATCGAAGCCAACCTCCGGCTGGTCGTCTCGATTGCGAAAAAGTACACCAACCGCGGTTTGCAGTTCCTGGATCTGATCCAGGAAGGCAACATCGGTCTGATGAAGGCCGTCGACAAGTTCGAATATCGTCGCGGCTACAAGTTTTCCACCTACGCGACCTGGTGGATTCGCCAGGCCATCACTCGTGCCATCGCCGACCAGGCCCGCACCATCCGTATTCCGGTGCACATGATCGAAACCATCAACAAGCTGATCCGCACCTCACGGCAGCTGGTGCAGGAACTGGGACGCGAGCCTACGTCGGAGGAGATCGCCAAGCGCATGGACATTCCTGTGGCCAAGGTGCGCAAGGTGCTCAAGATCGCGCAGGAACCCATCTCTCTTGAAACCCCCATCGGCGAAGAGGAGGATTCCCACCTGGGCGATTTCATCGAGGACCGGGGCGTGGTTTCGCCGGCGGAGGCCGTGATCAACGTCAACCTGAAGGACCAAACTTCGCAGGTGCTGCGCACCCTGACGCCGCGCGAAGAAAAGGTCATCAAGATGCGCTTCGGGCTGGAGGACGGCAGCGAGCATACGCTGGAGGAAGTCGGCCAGTCGTTCGCGGTCACGCGCGAGCGCATCCGGCAGATCGAAGCGAAAGCACTGCGCAAGCTGCGTCATCCGTCGCGCTCGCGGAAACTGCGAGCATTCATGGATGGGGTGCGGGACTAGCCGCAGATTTCCGGGAGCAACGCAGATTTTTCAGGGCACGGCCGAAGGCCGTGCCCTGTGTTTTGCGTGCCGAGCATGCTCATGGGGAGAATATCCGGCCTCGGATCACAAGCTGCGGGCCAACCGCAGATTTCGCGGATGGGGGATCCTGCCCTGGCTGGGGCTCAAGGGATCGCGCCCTGGTTCTTTCCTTACGGCAATGACATGATTTCCCCCCGGAAGCAGGAAAGATTGATTGGCAGAATCCGCGCATGGTTCGAGCCCGGCAAGGGATTGGCGGCCACCGACGTTGTGCCCGGGGCGGGCAATTCCGCCCTGTTCCGCACGCGCAGCGTGACCGTGCCCTCAGCACGGATGCGGGCCCAGACGCCCGTCGCTCCACCGAGCGAGCGTCTCTGGGGCGCAATCTCCTCGGTCGGGTCTCGAGAATTCCCCTCTTTTTCCAGCGCTTTCCACAAGGAATCGCAGCCATTCACAGTTTCTGCACAGCGGCACGCGGCTTTTCCCTTGCTGCCCTGCCGAGCCGAGGCGCACAGTGTCTGACATTCAAGCGAGATGTTCTGCGTGCCCTGCCAGAGCATTGCGGCAGAGCCGGCGGTTCCGGGCAGTTCTCGAGGGTGAACTACCGGGAGGGTCCCTCCAGAGCGCGTTTCGACGTGCGCTGGTTGGCCCGGGCGTTGCGGCCTCCTCACCGAGTCCTCCACACACGGCAGGACTGGACGTCGGCCACCGTGCAGTGCTCGAGATTGATTCGTGGAGTACGCTTCGCGAAGGCGGTCTGCCGAGCACAAGGTTCCGTCGCTGCTCGTGGGAGCGTCGGTGGCCCGTGCACCTCCCCATGCCTCGTGCGAGGAAATGGGTAACAGGATATCCCGCCAAACAATGCGGCTCGGGTGGCTGGCCCGGGCCGCATTTTTTTGGACGGCGGTCGTGGGCCGGGAGTGGCGAGTTCTTGCTGGTTGACGATTCGGGCTGCGAATCGCCCGGCTTCAACCATTGCCTTTCGATTTTTCTTCGCCTATACTAAGTCGGGAAATCCGGCAGTCGAAGTTCGACTCCGTGCATGCAACTATGCGGCCAGGAAATTCTGGATTGGTCCGCGTTTTCCAACGACGCACTTGGTGTCCACAACGCGACTCCGGTTTAGTATCACCACTCGCGTTCCACAGGATTTCGTTCGGTCGCACGATCGCCCATAGAAAACCGCCACGAGCAGAACACGAGTAGAAGAAGAATTGGCCACCACCGACTACAGCATCAGCACACTCCCGGCGAACGTCGAAGCCGAGCGGTCGATCCTGGGCGCGATTCTCCTCGACAACCTGTCCTACAATCAGGCCGCCGAACACCTGCGGCCGGAAGACTTCTCGCTCGATTCGCACCGGCGCATTTACGCGCGCATGATCGACCTGGCGGAGTCCTCGCGGCCGATCGACATCATCACCCTGGTCGAGGAACTCGATCGCAACAAGGAATTGCAGGCCATCGGCGACATGGCCTACGTCTCATCCCTGCTCGATGGCGTCCCCGACCGACCGAGCATCGAGCACTACGTCAAGATCGTTCGTGACAAAGCGTTGCTGCGCGGGCTGATCCACGCTGCCAACACTGCCATCGCGCGCGCCGCCGAACAGTCCGACGCTGCGGAAGACATCCTGAACGACGCCGAAGCCGCCATCTTCCAGCTCTCGGAAAAGCGCATTGGGCGCGGCTTCCTGGGCATTCAGGACATCGTCAAGGATTCCTTCGGGTCGGTGGATGCCCTGCTCCAGCGCGGCCAGCGCATCACCGGACTGGCCACGCACTACAACGATCTCGACGAAATGACCAGCGGGCTTCAGAAGTCCGATCTGGTGATCCTGGCTGCGCGTCCGTCGATGGGCAAGACCGCGTTCGTGATGAACATTGCGGAGAATGCGGCGATTCTGGACCAGAAGATCGTCGGCATCTTTTCGCTGGAAATGTCGCGCGAAGCTCTGCTGCTGCGGCTGCTCTGCTCGCGCGCCCGGGTCGACTCGCACAAGATGCGCACCGGATCGCTCTGGCGCGATGACATGCAGAAAGTCGTGCGCGCCATGGAAGAGCTGGCCCGCTCTCACATCTACATCGATGACACGCCCGGCGTCGCCCTCAGTGAGATGCGCGCCAAGGCGCGACGCTTGCAGCAGTCCTGCGGTGGACTCGATCTGATCATCGTCGATTACCTGCAGCTCATGTCTGGGGGGGGAAGGCGCTTTGAAAACCGCACCCAGGAAGTGTCGGCCATCTCGCGCGGCTTGAAAGCCCTCGCCAAGGAACTGCACGTTCCCGTGATCGCGCTCTCCCAGTTGAGTCGCGCTCCCGAAAGCCGGGGCGGTGACCACCGGCCGCAACTCGCCGACCTGCGCGAATCCGGATCGATCGAGCAGGATGCCGATCTCGTGATGTTCATCTTCCGCGAAGAGGTCTACAAGCAGGACGACCCTGACCTGCAGGGCCGAGCCGAGATCCTGATCGCTAAGCAGCGCAACGGCCCCATCGGACGTATCAACCTGGCATTCCTCAAGAACTCGACTCGCTTTGAGTCCTTGGCCGAGGCCGGGAGCGCGCCCGAGGAGTAGGCGGGCAGCCCCAGTCTTTGGGCTGTGAGACTACCGCCCGATCGTGCCCGCGGGTCCGTGCGATCCGGGCTCATTCGCCGTTCCATACCGCTGTGGAAAAGACTGTGGAACGGCTGTCTCCGCTTTCCCATAGGGGGAGAAAGCGACCAGACGGTCGGGGCAACAGGAGCGCGTCGGGTGTCGTTAATGAATTGATTATATGAGATTTATCTAGGTATAAGTCGTCAGCCGCGGAGCCCGCCAAAATTCATTGGACATTCAAGCAACCCTTGAGATTTGCACATCTAGAAGTATCAGGACTTTCGGGTGTGCGGTTCTGCTCGCACCACAAAGGCTCGCATTAGGAGTTGTTTTCGCCCACTTTCAGCACCGCCAGGAAGGCCTCCTGGGGGATATCCACCCGGCCAATTCGCTTCATGCGACGCTTGCCTTCCTTCTGCTTCTCGAGCAGCTTGCGTTTGCGGCTAATGTCGCCACCGTAGCATTTGGCGAGCACGTTCTTACGGATGGCCGCCACGGTTTCGCGGGCAATGATCTTCGCCCCCACCGCCGCCTGGATCGCTACCTCGAACATCTGGCGGGGGATCAGTTCTCTCATTTTCGACACCAGCGCACGGCCGCGATCGTAGGCGACGTCGCGGTGCACGATGAGTGAAAGCGCGTCGACCGGCTCGCCCGCGACCAGGATGTCGAGCTTCACCATGGGCGACTCCCAGTAGCCCGCAAGGTGGTAGTCGAGGGAAGCGTAGCCGCGCGACACCGATTTCAGGCGGTCATAGAAATCGAGGACGATCTCGTTCAGTGGCAGTTCGTATTGCAGCATCACACGCGAGCCGCTGACGTACTCGAAGCTCTTCTGCTTGCCGCGCTTCTCCTCGACGAGCTTCAGGATTCCCCCGACGTATTCCTCATTGGTCAGGATCACGGCGAGGATCACCGGCTCTTCAACCTGGGCGATCTCGCTCTGGTCGGGCCAGCGCGAAGGATTGTCCACTTCGATGAACTCGCCGTCGGTCTTTCTGACCCGGTAGCGCACCCCGGGTGCGGTCGTGATCAATTCCAAGTTGTACTCGCGCTCCAGCCGCTCCTGGATGATCTCCATGTGGAGCAAGCCCAGAAACCCGCAACGGAAGCCGAAGCCCAGAGCCACCGAGCTCTCCGGCTCGAAGAAGAAGGAGGAATCATTCAGCCGGAGTTTCTCGAGCGCATCGCGCAGTTGGGTGTGCTCATGGGCATCGACGGTATACAGACCCGCAAAGACCATGGGCTTGATTTCTTCAAAGCCCGGGAGCGGCTCGATGGCCGGCCGATCATCGTCGGTGATGGTGTCGCCAATTTTGGTGTCGGCCACGTTCTTGATGTTGGCGATGAGGAAGCCGACTTCGCCTGCGACCAGTTCCTCGACCTCCACCGGCTTGGGCGTGAGCACGCCCAGAGTTTCGACTTCGAGGACGCGTCCGTTCCACCACAACCGGATCTTCTGACCTTTCTTGAGGGTGCCTTCAAACACGCGGGTCAGAACCACGACCCCGCGATAGGGGTCGAACCAGGAATCGAAAATCAACGCCTGCAGATGCCGTTGCGGCGACCCTTTGGGCGGCGGGACTCGTTTCACGATCGCTTCCAGCACCTCGGGCACGCCCTGTCCGGTCTTGGCGCTGATCAGGCACGCGTCGGAGGTGTCGAGCCCGACCGCTCCCTCGATCATCTCCTTGGCGCGCGCAATGTCGGCACTCGGCAAGTCAATCTTGTTGATGACGGGGATGATCTCGAGGCGGTGATTAATCGCGAGATAGGCGTTGGCCAGCGTCTGCGCCTCGACGCCCTGCGAGGCGTCCACCACCAGCAACGCGCCTTCGCAGGAAGCGAGCGCGCGCGAGACTTCATAGGAGAAATCGACGTGGCCGGGGGTGTCGATCAGGTTGAGCTGGTATGTCGCGCCGTCCTGGGCGGGGTAAATCATGCGGACCGCGTGGGCCTTGATCGTGATGCCCCGCTCCCGCTCGAGGTCCATAGAATCAAGCACTTGCTCCTGCATTTCGCGCATCGCCAGCGAACCGGTCAGCTCCAGCAAGCGGTCCGCCAGCGTGGATTTTCCGTGGTCGATGTGGGCAATGATGGCGAAGTTGCGGATGTGGGCGGCGTCCATGGCGATGCGGCTGGTCTTTGATTCTAGCAGGCATGCCGTTGCCAGCCGGCTGCCGGTGGCCAGTTCTCGATTCTCATTTCTCCGGGATGGGCGAAAGCCGGCGCTGAGTTTCCGCTAGAATCGCGTGGATGGCTCTCGTGCTCGCCTCAGCTTCACCTCGTCGCCAGGAATTGCTGCGCTCGGCAGGGATCGCGATCACTGTTCAGCCGACCAACATTCCGGAAGTTCCGCTCGAGGACGAAGCCCCCAAGGCATTCGCGGAGCGACTCGCGCACGAGAAAGCCTGGGCCATTTTCAAGCAGCGCCCGAACGAGTTCGTGCTGGGAGCCGATACGATCGTGGTGGTGGACAAACAAATTCTCGGCAAGCCCAGGGACGCCGCCGATGCCGCCCGCATGCTCCGCCTGCTCTCCGGCCGGTCGCACCAGGTCACCACCGGGGTCTGCCTGATGGGACCAAGGCCCGGAGCCAGTTCAGCTCACGCCGAGAATCCGGGCTCGAAATCCGAAACGTCCCTCGGAGACGTTCGCTCCGAGACCACCATCGTCACCCTGGAGTCACTCAGCGAGGAGGAGATTCGCGCCTACATCGCCACCGGCGAGCCCACCGATAAAGCGGGCGCTTATGCCATCCAGGGCATCGCGTCACGTTGGATTCCACGCATCGAGGGGGACTATTCGAATGTGGTGGGACTACCCATGGCTCTGGTCTACCGGATGCTCAAGGAATGGGGGGTGGTGTGACGACAAAGCCGCGATCCGCGATCTTCTCGAGGATGACTGTATCCCTCTGTCCAGGGCAGACACTCGACGGGGCTCTGCGCGCGCATTTTCAGCTTTTCTTGTCGGAATCCTGCTCGCCGTCTTTGACCGCTGACTTGAAGTTCTTGATCCCTTCGCCCAAACCCTTGCCCAGATCGGCCAACTTACTTGGGCCGAAGATCAATAGGGCGACGGCCAGCAGCAGCAGGATTTCAGGCAAACCCAATTTGCCAGGCATGCAATACCTCCAGCGGGGGTTCGCCCTGGCGCTCGCTCGAGCGCCTGCAGACTCGCTCATTCCCCTCGCCTAAATTCTAGGCTTCCACCCCTCGGGAGTCAAAAGCAACCGTGGATGGACGGAAACGCCTGGGGTGACGGGAAGGCCTGGGGTATGGTCAGCGAAACTCCGAACCTGATTTCGGGCAGAAGGCGAACCACCAACCGCCAGAGGACCAACGACCCTTACACGCCCTCGATCAGTCCCGCCAGCAACGCCGCTCGCCTGGGCAATTCCGAGACCAGGACAAACTCATGCACAGCATGCGCGCCGTCTCCGACGCCCCCCAGTCCGTCGAGCGTCGCAACCCCCAGGCCTGCCGTGAAGTTCCCGTCCGAGCCTCCGCCCACGGCCGCCTCGCTTAGCTTCCAGCCGAGTTCCCTGGCGATCACCGATGCCCGGTTGTAGAGCTGGGCCACTCCTGCATTTCTTTCCATCGGCGGACGATTGATGCCACCCGTCACCTCCAGCTTGCACTTCCGGTTGAAGGGCTTCAGGGAACGCAGCTTTCGGTCCACCCCGGCGGCGTCTTTCATGCGGGCAATGCGTACGTCCAGGGAAGCTGCCGCCTCGGCGGCGATCACGTTCACCCGCGTTCCTCCCTGCACCAGGCCAACGTTTAGGGTCAGGCCTCGCGTCCGGTCGACCAGCTTCGAGATCGCCAGGATCTGGTGCGCCAGTTCCAGGATCGCACTCTGCCCTTTCTCGAAATCGAGTCCCGAGTGGGACGCGACCCCCGTCACTCTCAGTCTGTACTCCCCAACGCCCTTCCGGGCGGTCTTCACAGCGCCCTTCGGACCATAGGAAGGCTCCAGCACCAACACGGCGGAGGACTGTTTTGCCAGGCCTTCGGTGATGTGACGCGACGAGGCACTGCCGACCTCTTCATCGGAAACCAGCAGCACGGTGACCGGCCGAGGCAACCGACCATGCCAGGCCTGCAAACCCTGAATCGCATAGAGCATGAGCGCGATGCCAGACTTCATGTCGAGTACACCCGGCCCCCACAGCCGTCCGTTGCCCGTGCGGCACGGCATGGTGGCGAGGCTCCCCATGGGGTAGACGGTGTCATAGTGCCCGAGTAGCAACACCGGTTTCTGTTGGGTCTCACCTTCGAAATCCACCTGCAAATGATTCCCGAACTCGGTCACGCGGTGGAATTGCGCTCGTCCGCCTAGCGCCGCGAATTCCTCCGCCACGAACGCGCTGATCCGATCGACCGCCGGCGGGTTGTCGCTGGGCGACTCGATTTCGACCAGCCGGCGTATGGTGTCGACCATCTGGTCGCGGCACTGCTCGAAATACTCGAGCCGCATTTTGGCGGGTCGATCTACAATCGCGGCCCCGGAAAATATCGCTTTGCTAGGTGGCTTCTTCATGATTGTCTTGCTGCTGGCGTGATCGACCAGCTATGCACTGCAGCCTCTGAAAAAGCTCCGCAGATTCCTCGCGGTGCACAAACCAAGGGCTGGCCGTCCCCATCGCTGTCGCGCAGGGTGCGGTACAGTATAATCTTCGGGCTGCTTGAGTCTCGCGAATGACCGATATCACTCACCCTGAGACCGAAACTCCCGTGCCGGCCAAGACCACCCTGGACATCCACGAAATCCAGCGTATTTTGCCGCACCGCTACCCCTTTCTGCTGATCGACCGGGTGGTCGATCTGACACCGAAAGAGCGCATCGTTGCCATCAAGAACGTCACCATCAACGAACCCTTCTTCCAGGGCCACTTTCCTAACCTGCCGATCATGCCGGGCGTCTTGATCGTGGAGGCGATTGCGCAGGCCGGTGGCGCCCTGTTGCTCACCGAGGTAGAAGACCGCGACCAGAAACTGATGGTTTTCACCGGCATCGAGCGCGCCCGTTTCCGCCGCCCGGTGGTTCCCGGGGATCAGCTGCGCATCGAAGTGGAAGTGAAATCGTGGCGCATGAATGCCGTGCGCATGGAGGGAAAGGTCTTCGTGGGCGACAAGCGGGTCACGGAAGCGACCGTGAGCTGCCGCCTGGTACCCCGTTCCTTCGAGCCGGCAGAGCTCGAGAGGGAAAGCCCCTCCCCCGCGGCCGAGGGCTAGCGCGGCGATGAGAAACGCACCTGCAACCCGGTACTCGACACCCGGTACTCGTTGCTGATGAGCATTCACCCCACCGCCCTCATCGATGCTGGCGCCAAGATTCATCCCACCTGCAAGATCGGCCCCTATTGCGTGATTGGCCCTGAAGTGGAACTGGGCGAAGGCTGCGAACTGGTTTCCCACGTTGCGCTCGAGGGCCCCACGAAAATCGGCGCCCACAACGGCTTCTTCCCCTTCAGTTCGGTTGGGCTCGCGCCCCAGGACATCAGCTACGCCGGCGAACCCACGCGCCTCGAGATCGGCGATCACAACCGCATCCGCGAGTTTGTGACCATCAACCGGGGCACTGCCAAAGGCGGCGGCCTGACCCGCGTGGGCAGTCACACCTTGATCATGGCTTACACCCACATCGCCCACGACTGCCTCATCGGGGACCACGTCATCATGGCCAACGCAGCTACGCTTGGCGGGCACGTGACGGTGGAAGATTGGGCGATGGTGGGCGCGCTGTGCCCCGTCCATCAGTTCGTTCGCATCGGGGCGCACGCCTACGTCGGCGGCGGCACAACCATCACGCAGGATGTCCTGCCGTTCTCGAAGACCTCGGCCGAACGAAACACGCACGCCTTCGGAATGAATTCCGTGGGCCTGGAGCGGCGCGGTTTCAGCAAAGAGCGCATCCGCAAGATTCATCACGCCTACAAAATCCTGTTGGCCTCGAAGCTCAACACCTCGCAGGCTCTCGAGAGATTGAGGACGGAGGCCGATCTCGACCAGGATGTCGAGCGCCTGATACGGTTTATTGAGTCATCCGAAAGAGGAGTGATCAAGTAAAGTGTCCGGGGCTCGAAGGAGGACGTAAGGACGCTGGCCACGCATCCCTGCCCACTATGCCTTCCCAAGGAAAACTCGGTCTGATCGCCGGCAATGGCAAGTTCCCTTTCCTGATTCTCGACGCCGCCCGGGAGCAGGGGTTTGAGGTCGTAGTCGCCGCCATCCGGGAAGAGGCACTTCCGGAAATCGAATCGAGCGGCGCTGCTTCGGTGCATTGGCTCTCGCTCGGCGAGCTGTCGAAACTGATCGAGACCTTCAAGAGCGAAGGGGTCCACCGCACCATCATGGCCGGCCAGGTCAAGCACAAGCAGATCTTCTCCAGCATCAAACCGGATTGGCGACTTGCCAAGCTGCTGCTCTCGTTGGGCACGCGCAACACCGATGCGTTGCTGGGCGCGGTTGCGAAAGTACTCGGCGACGAAGGCATCCTCCTGGAGGACTCGACGTCCTTGCTTGCGCCCCTACTCGCCCAGCGCGGGGTGCTCACCGAGCGCGCCCCGACCGACCAAGAAAAGAAAAATATCTACTACGGACGCGCCCTTGCCCGCCATCTCGCGCACTACGACATCGGCCAGACCGTGGTGGTCGCCGAAACCGCATGCGTGGCGGTCGAAGCGATGGAGGGTACCGACGCCACCCTCGAACGCGCCGGGCAACTCATGCGCTCGCTCGCAGGCGACGCCTCCACCCTGAGCCGCGCCCTGACCGTCGTGAAAATCGCCAAGCCGAACCAGGACATGCGCTTCGACGTCCCGGTGATCGGCCTGAAAACCGTCGAGCTGATGCGCAGCGCCGGAGCCACCTGCCTGGCGCTGGACGCCGGAAAGTGCCTGCTGCTCGATGGCAACCTGATCGCGCAAACCGCCAATGACGCTAAAATAACCATCCTCGCGGACTGATGCCATGTCGGAAGCCGTTCGAATCGCCCATCAACTGCGCTGCGCCTTCGAAGGCAGCGCCTGGCATGGTCCGGCTGTGCTCGAACTGCTCTCCGACGTCGACGCCGCCAGCGCTGCTGCTCATCCTCTGCCCGACGCGCACAGCATCTGGGAGCTGGTTTTGCACATCGCTGCCTGGGATGGCGCTGTCAATCGGCGACTGGTCACAGGGAAAGCGGTGACCCTCAACGCCTCCCAGGACTTCCCGCCCGTCACAGACCAGAGCAAGGCCGCCTGGACGGAAGCCCTTGCCCACCTCAAGAAGATCCACAAAGAACTGGTCAAGACCGTCTCGGCGTTGCCCGATGCGCGCCTCCGAGAACCCGTTCCCGGCAAGAACTACGACGTCTATTTCATGCTCCACGGGGTGACGCAGCACGGGCTGTACCACGCTGGGCAGATCGCCATTCTCAAGAAGGCGCGTTTTTGAGAAACTAGGCAGAAACCCCGCTATACCTGCGCGTCCCGCGCAGATACAATCGGCAATCGACGGCAACCAGCCCCCTGAGAACGCCTGCCTGAACTCCGATAGCACCATTAACGTCGCAGTGATCGGCGTGGGCGCGTTCGGCCGCAACCACGCCCGCGTCTACAGACAACTCGAGGACCAAGGCGAACCGGTCCGTCTGCTGGGCGTCGTCGACCGTGACGTCAGCCGCGCCGACGCCGTCGGCCGCGAATTCGGATGCCGCTCCTTCGGATCCCTGGAACAGCTCGTCACCACCCACAGCGAAGTCCAGGCGGCCTCCGTCACGGTTCCCACCGTTCACCATCTGGACGTCGCCCGCATCCTGATCGAAGCCGGCGTCGATGTCCTCATCGAAAAGCCCTTGGCGTCATCCCTGGACGACGCGGACGAACTCATCGGGCTGGCCCAGGCGAATCAGCGGATCGCCCAGGTGGGCCACCTGGAACGCTTCAACCCGGCCGTGCGCGCGACCATCCCGCTGATCACGCAGCCCATGTTCTTCGAAGTCCATCGCCTCAGCGTCTTCACCCCTCGTGCGCTCGATGTGGATGTCGTGCTGGACCTCATGATCCACGATCTCGACATCGTGCTCTCGTTCGTCAATTCACCGTTCGCGGACGTGCGCGCGGTCGGCTTGCCCATCCTCTCCGGGAAAACCGATATCGCGAATGCTCGCGTCGAGTTCGCCTCGGGCTGCGTAGCGAACTTCACCGCCAGCCGCGTCTCCACCGAACGCATCCGCAAGCTGCGCTTTTTCCAGCCCCGGCAATACATCTCGATCGACTACGGGCGCCAGGACGTTGTCGCCTTCACCGTCGGCGACGACCCCGGCAAACCGACGACTCCCTCCGTGAATCCCCAAATCGGTAGGGTCAAGCCCGCGATCACGGCCGAAGAACCGCTGCACGCAGAACTTAAGTCGTTCCTGGATGCGGTGCGCTCCCGCTCCACCCCGGTCGTGCCGCTCGAAGACGGCCGCCGCGCCCTCGCCCTGGCTCTGGGGATCGTCGACCAAATCCGTAAGCACAGCGACAAGATCAACCTGGAAAAGCTGGCCAGCCGCTGACCTCGGCTGTGCTCGACCCAGCTACAAACCTTTACAAATCTCTGCTTGGCCCCTCAGCGCCGGTGTTCTACCCTTTATAGAGGGGATGCATCCCTAAGTCTCAGGACTTCTGACCTTTAGCGGTTTTCCGCAAAAGGTGCGAGAATAAAGGTAAATTCGCCCTGAAGGACCGCCGGCCGGATTCCTGTGGCCGGCAATCCGGAGTCCCGGGTTTGTGTCTAAAGGCTGAATGCCCGTTGATGTCCACCACGCAAACACCGCCGAGAGATCCGTTGCCGCCGCCCGCGGCGCCAGCGCAGGATGCTCCGGGCCTCTACGACGCGCGCCATTGGGAAACCGCTTACCGCCACTTCGACGAAGACGCGGTTCCCCGGCTGCTTCTCCACTTGCAGGACGATCTCACACGCTCGCGTCGCCGCGAGGCCGCCTGGCTCTCGGTCATCGTGCACCTGCTGGTCATCATCCTGTTCGTGAACCAGCCCCGCATCGAAGGATTTTATCGCCGCGTATTTCTGCATCAGCAGCCGGTGATGAGTGTGTCGGTCCAGGATCTTCTCCGCCAGAAGGAACTTACTTATATTGAGTTGCCGCCGGATTTGCAGAAGATCGCCAAGCGGCCCGACACGAATGTGATCTCGGACAAGGATCGCACCGCCTCCTCGCGCACGCCGCAGCCCGACCCTAAGGAGTTGAAGAAGCTGATGGCCAGCAGCCGTCCCGGAACGCCGCGACCGAGCGGCGTTCAAAGTCAGCAACCAGCTCCGGACGCGGCTTCCCAGGCGCAAGACAATCCGGGCCCGCAGATCCCCCAGCAGGGTCCGCCCCCTCCGCAGAACCAAGCCCAGAACCAGCTCGCCCAGCTGCAACCGCCGGTGCAGCCCTCACCGCAGGTGAAGTTCGGGGGCAGCATGTCGGCAGGTTCGGCGATTGATCAGGCCGCCCGGGCGGCGGCGCAGAACCGCGGCGGCTACGGCGGGGACGGCGGAGACTTCGGACTAAATCAAGGCAAAGCCGGCACCCTGGGTCCGATGGAAGTGCTGACGGACACGATGGGGGTCGACTTCAATCCCTATCTCGCCCGCGTGCTGCACGACGTGAAGCAGAACTGGTATGCCCTGATTCCGGAATCGGCCGTCATGAAGAAGGGCAAGGTCGTGATTGAGTTTTTCATTCAGAAAGACGGCAGCGTCGCCGGTCTCAAAGTCATGAGCTCCTCCGGCGACGTGGCTCTGGACCGTCCTGCCTTTGGCAGCATTACGGGATCCAACCCGTTTCCACCGCTTCCGAAAGAGTTCCCAGGCCCCTACCTCGGTCTGCGCTTCAGCTACTACTACAACCTGAACACCGACGGCACAGAGTTCCGCTAGGGTCGCACCTCTGGAAGATGGGGCCACGCTTCCCCGAAGGCTCCTATCCCTCTGGCCATGCTTTGGCCATGGCATTTGGCATCACCCGGTCGATGAATCCCCCGTCGTTCGCTGCTTGGCTGCTCAAAATCAGAACGTCCGAGTCCACCGCGACGATCACGCGCGAGGCTGACCCGAAGAATCCCTTGTACGTCGCCTGCCAATGTGGGGTCGCAGGGAGAGCGTACACGGGATACGGTCCCCACCGGAGAGCGATGCGACAGGAGAGAGACGCGCTTCGGCGACAACCTTCGGGGTCGCATGCTTTCCCGCTCACCCACAGCCAGCGACCGCCTCACCAAACCCTGCAGCGCTCCTCCGGCGCCATGCGCGCACCCGTCTGGCAGTGGAACGCCTCCTGGAACTCCGGCATGTTGGCGACCACGCCGCTCGCGCGGTACTGGTCGGGGGAGTGCGGATCAACCCTCGCCCTCAGCCGCTTTTCCTCGTCCCGTAGGCTCCCGCACCAGCTCTGCCCGTAGCCGACGAAGAAGCGCTGCTCGGCCGTCAGGCCGTCGATGGGCGCCAGCTTCTGGCCCCTGGTAGATTCCTTCCACGCCATGTACGCCAGGATCAGCCCGCCCAGGTCCGCGACATCCTCGCCCAGCGTCAGCTTGCCGTTGATCTTGAGGTCGTCGATGATCACGTATTTCGAGTATTGATCCGAGATGCAGCTGGCGCGCTTCTCGAACTCCTTTCCGTCCGCTTTCCTCCACCAGTTGCGCAAGTTGCCGTGCGCGTCGAACTGGCGGCCCTCGTCATCGAAGCCGTGCGTGAGTTCGTGCCCGATGGTTGCACCGGTGTCCCCATAGTTGGGCGCCCCATCCGATGAGGGATCAAACAGCGGGGGCTGCAGAATCCCCGCCGGGAAATTGATCTCGTTCCTCTGCGGTTCATATTCGGCATTCACCGTGGGCGGCGTCATGCCCCACTCCCGGGGATCGACCGGCTTGCCGATCTTCGCCAACTGCCGGTTGAACTCAAACTGCCGCGCCCGCTCCACATTTCCCATCTCATCGCCGCGCCTGATCTCCAGTCGACTGTAGTCGCGCCATCGGTCCGGGTAGCCGATCTTGTTTTTGACCGCCCGCAGCTTCTTGAGCGCATTCTTCTTCGTGTCGGGCGACATCCACCGGAGCGCCTCAATGTCTTCCTGCATGGCCCCTTCGATTTCCGTCACCATCGCCAGGGCCTTCTGCTTGGCCTGCGCGCTGAAGTACGTCTCCACGTACGCCTGTCCCAGAGCTTCGCCCAGGTCATGGTCGGTGTCCTCCACGCAGCGCTTCCAGCGCGGCTGCAACTGTTCGCGCCCCTCGAGCGTCCTCCCAAAGAAATTGAAATCCTCATTCACGAACGCGGACGACAGAAAGCGGGCGTTGGCGTGCATCAGGTGCCAGCGCAGGTAGGCCTTCCAGTCGGCCAGACCTTCCTCATTGATTTGCCTGCCCATCTCTGCGAAGAATCCCGGCGCCACCACATTCAAGGACCTCAACGAAGGCAAGCTGGACCGGGTGAAGTACGCGCTCCAATCGAATTGCGGGCTGAGCTTCTCGAGTTCCTTCACCGTCATCTTGTGATAGAGACGCTTCGGCTCGCGTCTCTCGACCCGGGTCATCGAACCGCGAGCGAGTTCGGTTTCGATCCGCATCACTGCCTTCGCTTCCGCGACCGCCGTCCCCGGGTTATCCCCGAGGAGTTCGAACATCTTCTGCACATGCGCCACGTAAGCCTTGCGCAGCTCCTCCGACCGGGCGTTCTGGTTGACGTAGTAGTCCCGGTCCGGAAGACCGAGCCCACCCTGGTCCGCCTCGGCGATCACGCGCGTCGAATCCTTGTAGTCCTGGTCCGATCGGAATCGGAACAGCGCCCCCTGGTAAGCCAAGCCGGCAACCACGTCGGCAATCCCGCTTTTGGACGCGAGTTTTTCAATCGTCTCCAATGGTCCGCGGAGGGGCGTTGCGCCAAGCGCATCGACGGTCGTCTCGTCCACGCAGGAGGCGTAGTAGTCCCCGATTTTCCCGGTGTAGGCCGTGCGCTCCCCGCTTCGAGCCGCGGCGCTTTCGAGGATTCCCCGCAGGCGCGCCTGGTTATCATCCGCGAGTGCCCCGTAAACGCTCCAGCTCGACTGGTCCGGCGGAATAGGATTCTTCTTAATCCATCCGCCGCACGAGTAGGCATAGAAGTCCACGCATGGATCGACGCTCGCATCCATCGAGGAAACGTCAAGCACGGGCGGGTGGCGCCCGGGTGGCTGATCTTGCGCGCAGCATGAGGAAATCAGAATTCCCGCCCGCAACAGAACGCCAATTCTTGAAGAGCGCATGGGTTTCGTTCGCAAAGCAACTTGAGCAGAGCGGACCAGACCGTGACCGGGAAGCCCCAAGCCCACCGCTGCCAACCAAAAGCGATTCGCTCCCTACGACTTTCCCAATCGTATTGATCCGTCTCCCGTGTGAACATTCAAGAGCCCGCTGCCACCCCCGTTCAGTTTCCCGTGGATATTGCGGTCGTCATACCGGCCTTCCACGGTGACCGGCATATCCAGCGTGATGTGCCCGTCGCCGGTGCGCAAGACGATCTCGGCAGCAAAATTTTCCGGCAGCGAGAGCGTGACACCGCCGTCCCCCGTTTTGAGGTTCCAGCCTTTGCCGATGGTCGATCCTGCCATCGCCTCGGCTTCGATCCTCCCGTCACCGGTGCTGATATCCAGGTTGTCAAATCGTCCTCTGGCCCGAATGAGGCCGTCTTCGGAGTGCGCTCTCAGCACACCGTCGGTGCCCTCCACTTCCACCCGCCCATCTCCGCTTTCCAGGTCCAGGTCGCCCTTCACGTCGCGCAGCCGGATCTCGCCGTCCCCCGTGTGCAGCCGAACCTTCCCTGCGCGCGGCATATGAATTTCAATGAGCGTACGCCGGCTCCCCATGCTGAAGATTTCGACAGCATGCGGGAAACGCACTTCGATCTCGACCGCATCGCCCGTTTGGTGGTCGTACACCTGGATGCCCCCTTGCCCGACCCCCCACTTCTCAGAGGTCACCCGCGCCTCGATGCTCCTCTGGTCCCAGGTATCGACGCGAATGTTGGCGTCGGAGGTCTCCACCCGCAATTCCGCCTGTCCGGCGATCGGGAACGCCTTCTTCCACTCCTCGCCCTGCGCCAGCAGCGACAGCGACAACGGAATCGACAATCCCATTCCCATCCAAAGCAAGCGTCGCATGGTCACTCCTTCGGACGCGAGGTGCGCACACCACTCCCCACGTCTCAGACCCAGATACGCGAACCCGGTAAGCAGAGTTCCCAAAATTTCGGCCGGAAACCAAAGCATGTTTTTCGGTTTCTCGGCGCCTCCGCCTCCTCGGCGGCGCAAGCTTTTCCAGGCCGGCGATCCAGACCCGGATCGGAGATTTCGCGCCTCTGGTCGTGGTTCGGCCTTAGCGGGGGGAAGCTTTTTCCCCATCGGGATAAGCCATCCGAACCAAAGTCCGCTCCGAGAAAGGAAGGTACAGCAACCCAGCCGTTGCCGCGAAAGCGGCCCCGAATCCAATTTGCGGCGCCAGCAGGAAAGGCGCCACCGCCCACAACTGATCCATGGCCAGGATGGCCGGGAACAGCCGTTGGAACTTCTCCCCCAAGAGCCGATGATCAAATCCCACCGCCGAAATGAGGTAGCAGCGCAGCGGAATGCCGATTCCCGCTGTCACCAGCACTGCCACTACGATCGCCACCGCACTCCATCCAGGCAGAAACGAGTCCGCAATCCTGTGCGCCTCCTGCCAATGAAACAGGGCCTCCAGGTAGAAGATCAGGTACATGACCTGGATAAGCAGGAACAATCCCCGCGTGAGCCCGCGCCGGGGAACGGGAACAGCCAGCTCCGGGAGCAGCCCGATGTCTGAGCGAAGCGCCCCCTCGCCTGGCCTTCCAGGCAAAGCCCCCGCCTGTTTCGTCGCCACCGAATCTCCCCCCTTCTCCTCTACCGGCGCGATGAAGCGGTATCCACGACGCGCCACTGTCCCGACAAAGCGCGGGTTCGCGGCTGCGTCCCCAAGCGCCTCGCGCAGCTTGTTCACCGCGGTATTCAGACTGTGATCGAAATCAACGAAGGTGTCGGCGGGCCAGAGTTTACTGCGCAAGTCTTCGCGCGTGACCGTCTCGCCGGGCCGCTCCAGCAACATGGTGAGCACCTGGAAGGGCTGTTCCTGCACACGGATGCGGCTGCCGTTCTTGCGCAGTTCTCCGGAGACAAGGTCCACTTCGAAGACCCCAAAGCGCACAATCTTCCCGGCCGAACTGGCTTCCGGCATAGGCATGGCAACGACGCGGTAGTTTATCACCGCAAAAGCTCGGCTCTTGGCTCGCAGGTGTCTCGAGGTCTCGGGTCTTGTTTCTTGGGTTGCAGGCTTCAGCGTCCCCCCCGGCAACCATCGGTCTAGGTTTTGCTCCGGCTTGCGCTCTCTCCCACCAGGCTTCCCGGGTAGAGCCTCCGAGCGAAGGGTTCCTGCGGTTACCAACTTAAGACCTGAGGCTCCAGACCGAAGGCCGCGCGGGCAACATTGCGCAATTTTGTATCCCGGTCCACAACCGGCTGTTCTTCCCAGCCCCCTCCAGCGCTACAATGTGGGTATGACCTCCCCCATCGAGAGTAAGGCGCACCCCCAAGCGGGGCATCCCCGACACCATGTTTACGCGATGGAAACGACCGGTCTGCTGATCATCGCGGGGACGCTGCTGGCGATCACGCTGGTTCGCTTTTGGCAGGCGATGCACTGGAGCCTGCGCTGACGGCGTTGCCCGACCCGCTGCTGGTCGTCATCCTCGGCCCCACCGCCAGCGGCAAGACCGCGCTCTCGCTCGTCCTCGCGGAACGCTTTCAAGGCGAAATCATCAATTGTGACTCGGTCGCGATGTATCGCGAATTCGACATCGGCGCCGCCAAGCCCAGTGCCGAAGAGCGCTCGCGGCTCCCCCAACATCTGTTCGACATCGTCGAGCCTGCCGCATACATGACGGCGGGCGAGTACGGGCGCCAAGCGCGCCAGGTACTCGATGAGGTCAAGGCGCGGGGTCACTTGCCGGTCGTGGTTGGAGGCGCCGGCCTCTATCTGCGCGCCCTACTCGAAGGACTTTTTCGAGGTCCGCAGCGCTCCGAGCAGTTGCGTGAGCGCCTGCGCGAACGCGTCGCCAAACAGGGTTCCGCCTATCTGCATCGCATCCTTCGCCGTCTCGATCCCGCAGCGGCCGACAAACTTCATGCCAACGACGCGCCCAAACTGATCCGCGCGATTGAGATCTGCCTCGCCAGCCGCGCGCAGATGACCGAGATGTGGAAGCAGGGCCGCGACCCGCTACAAGGTTTCCGCATCCTCCGCCTCGGCCTGAAGCCGCAGCGCGACGCGCTCTATGCACGCATCAACGAGCGCGCGCGCCGCATGTTCGACGAAGGTCTGATCGAAGAGACCAAGCAATTGCTCGAGCTGCACGGCGACTCCGCTCGCCCGCTCGCCTCGCTCGGCTACCGGCAGGCGGTGCAGTTATTGCGCGGAGAGGTGACCCTGGATTCCGCAGTGGCCGCCGCCCAGCAGGCCCATCGCAACTACGCCAAGCGCCAGATGACATGGTTCCGGCGCGAGCCGGAAGTTGTCTGGCTTTCAGGCTTCGGGGACGAAGCGGGAATGCAGAGGGCGGCCATGGAACGCGTGAGCGAGGTCTTAGGTCGCAGGTGTTAAGGTCCTGTCCCCGGGACGTCAGGTCTCGGCTCTTCAGGGTTGGCGCCGGGCTTCGGGCGAACGGGCCTTCTCGGTCGTCCGAACCGCAGACCCCAAGGCCCAAGACCCCAAGGCCTGAGTCTCGTGCTATCGTCTGCCTATGCGTTCCGCCACGGCTCTGTTTCTTCTCTTTGTGATGACTGCGGCATTCGCGAAAGACCGCTATCAGCGGCCCGGAACCATTCATCTCGACCGCAACCGGGAGAAGTGGGCCGAGAAGACTCTGCAGCAGTTGTCCACCGAAGAAAAAGTTGGACAGCTTTTCATGGTGTGGGTGCGCGCGCAATTCCTGAACAGCGACAGTGAGACGTACGCGCCGCTGCGCGACGCCATCCACAAGTATCACGTCGGCTCGTTCGCGATGACTGTTCCCCTGGATGGCCCCTTCCTCATCAAGAGCGAGCCCTACGAAGCCGCGATGCTGTTGAACAGGCTGCAGGAAGACTCGAAGCTCCCGCTCCTGCTCGCCGCTGACTTCGAGCGCGGTCTGACCATGCGCTTGAACGGGCCGACGGTTTTTCCCCACGCCATGGCGTTTGGCGCAGCCGGGAAGCTCGAGTATTCGGAAGCTTTCGGACGCATCACCGCGCAGGAAGCGCGCGCCATCGGCATTCACTGGAACTTCTTTCCGGTGGCGGATGTGAACTCGAATCCCGTCAATCCCGTAATCAACACGCGTTCCTTCGGCGAAGACCCGCAACAGGTCGGCGACTTGGTTGCTGCTTATATCCGAGGAGCCCATGCCGGGGGGATGCTCGCCACCGCCAAGCACTTCCCCGGCCACGGAGATACCGCAACCGATTCGCACCTGGGAGTCGCGCGCGTGAACGGTGACATGGCGCACCTGAAGTCGATCGAGTTGCCCCCCTTCCAGAAAGCGATCGACGCCGGTGTGGATTCGATCATGGTCGCGCATGTGAGCGTCCCCGCCCTCGAACCGGATCCGAATCGGGTCGCGACCATCTCGGCGCCTGTGGTCACCGATCTCCTCAAGAAGCAGATGAAATTCCAGGGAATCGTGACTACCGATGCCCTCGACATGGCCGGGTTGACCCGGCTCTACGCCTCCAATGTGGGCCGAGCGGCGGTCGAAGCGTTCAAGGCCGGCAACGACTTGCTGCTCATCCCGGCCGACCTCGACGCCTCCTACAAGGCGATGCTGCAGGCCATCGGGAGCGGAGAAATTTCGACGGCGCGCCTCGACGAATCGGTCCTCAAGATACTGAGGACAAAAGCTTCCCTCGGACTGCACAAAGCCAGGCTGGTCGATATTGCTAGCATTTCGAGCGAAGTGGGCAAGCCGCAGAGTATGGCCGTCGGCCAGCAGGTGGCTGACGACGCCGTTACCCTGGTGCGTGACAATGGCAAGCTCCTGCCTCTCAAGTCCGTGGGAACCGCGCAGGGGGGCCTTCCGTATATGACGACAGAGGAGATACACAACCACCTTGTGGTTGTTGTGTTCTCCGAGGACGTACGGACCGATGCGGGCCGGATGCTGGCACGCCAGGTGCGCAGCCGCGTGCCGGATGCGAATGTGATTTATGTGGATCCGCGCATCGCGGCCGCGATGACGGATGAAGTGCTCAAAGCCGCAGATGAGGCGCAAGCGGTGATTGCCGGTGTCTACGTGATACCAACCCCGGGCGGCCTCAAGAACTCGGTCGCGGTCGCGGACTCGACCGGCGTCCTGTTGAGCAAACTGATGGAGCATGCCGCCCAGAAGACAGCCGTGGTCGCCCTCGGCAATCCCTATGTGGGAGCGGATTTTCCGGGGATCCAGAACTATTTGTGCACGTTTTCCAATGCGACGATTTCGGAGCTGAGCGCGGTGAAGGCCTTGTTTGGAGAGATCCCGATACGCGGACGCCTGCCGGTCAGCATTCCGAACGTCGCCGAGCGCGGCGCCGGTATCGAGCGGCACGCCCAGCTTCGAGAGGGAGGATCGCAAGATGCAAAGATTTCCGCGCCCTAGTGTCGCGTTCCGGTTCACGCTTGCTCTGGTGGCGTTCCTCGCCCTGCCCGCCTGCAGCATCAACGTAAAGAAGGCTGACAACGGCGAGGACAAGAAGATCGACATCGAGACGCCCATCGCTGGAATCCACGTCAGCAAAGGCGCTGACGTCCGGGATACCGGTCTGCCGGTCTACCCGGGCGCCCGTCAGAAAGACCTTGACAAGCCTGGGGAACAGAAGAGCGCGAACGTCAACATCTCGGCCGGCTTTTTCGGCCTGAAGGTGGTCGCGATCGAGTACCGGTCTGACGATCCGCCTGAGAAGGTCGCCGCCTACTACAAGGACCAGCTGAAGAAGTACGGAACCATCCTGGAGTGCCATACCAGTGGCCGACACGGCGACGTCGGCGATGTCGATGTACACATTGGCAAAGATAGTGACCGGGTCGAGAAAGACTCGCAGAAACTCAGGTGTGAGCACGAGAGCGGCACCACGCTCGAACTGAAGGTCGGCACCCGGGACAACCAGCACCTGGTCTCCATTTCACCAGAAGACCAAGGCAAGGGCACCGACTTCGCCCTGGTATTCGTCCAGACCCGCGGCGGGGACAAGGATACGATTTAGCGGAGTCCCGGCGAGGGCGAGCGGCCGCGCGCTCTCGGCCCCCCGAGCCGACGGGCGAGGATGCCCGGGGCTCCCCGGACCCATCCGGTGCATTTCCCGGTCCCTTCCTTGCTTCGGTTCTGCGCGCTGCGGTACCTTGAAGTCCCGTGGAACATCCCTGTGCAAACTGTGGTGCAGCCGTGGAAGACGGAGTCCCGTTTTGCAAGCAGTGCCGCGCTCCCCAGATTCGCGTAGTCGGGATGGAGCCCCAGCCCCTCGTCGTTCCCGACGTCCCTGAACTTGCCGGCCACCCGACGGTCTTTCCTTCCCAGCTTTTGCCGCAAGCTCGATCGGCCCGCATCCAGTGGTCCCAGGCTCTTCCCTGCGCGGCCTTGGGCGGAGCTTTTTCCCTCTTGCTGGTGATTCCGTTGGCAGTGCTTGGGGCCGGATCTGCGTTAGCTCCGTTCGCGGTGTTTGGGCTCGCCTTCATGGCGGGCGGCGCCTGGTCTGTCAGGCTTTACCTCCGAAAAGCGAAAGACGCGCCGGTCACGCCCGGCGCCGGCGTGCAGCTGGGAGCGGCCAGTGGTGGATTCGGTTTCCTGTTTCTCGCGGTCATGGTGGTCGCAATGGTCGTTTACCGCGCAGACGAGATGCACAAGTTGATGGCGGACAGCGTGCCCCAGCTGGTCAGCCGCGGCTACGACGCCCAAAAGATGCAGCAGATGCTGGAACTTCTGAAGGCGCCCGGCGGGCTGGCTTTCTTCGTCGCCTCTGGGCTTTTCGTGATGTTTGTGATCCTTGTCGTCGGGTCCAGCATCGGTGGCGCATGGTATGGCGCCTGGATACGTAAACGGGGGCGCCGGTAGCGCCACCAACCTACTGCCGCCTGCTATCTTGCGGGTGTGACTTCTCCCTCCGACCCCACCCGGAATCGGCCGAACGCCGGCCTGTGCGCTGATTGCGCCCACGCCCGGCGGATCGAGTCCGAGCGCGGTTCGGTGTTCCTTCTGTGCGAACTCGCTCTGACCGATTCGCGATTTCGGAAATATCCGCGCCTGCCGGTGCTGGCTTGCGACGGGTATGGGAAGAAGGCGGAGGCCACCCCGACGGAATGACGTGCTCGTGCGTCGGCCCCGCAGATTCGGCCAACCTAACCTTGCCCGGCGGCACTGCCGACGCGTATGATGCAGCGTTTATGACTTCCAAGCTGGCCCGCAATCCTAACGTGCGTGAAAAGACCCAGTTGATGTCGGCCTCGGAGATCGAGCGCACGCTGGTGCGTCTGGCGCACGAGATTGTCGAAAAAAATAATGGAAGCGGCGACCTGGGACTGGTGGGAATCCGGCGCCGGGGCGTGCCCCTGGCCGAGCGGTTGGCGAAAACCATCGGGCGCATTGAGAAAAAGCCCTTGCCGGTGGGAACGCTCGACATCACCCTCTATCGGGACGATTTGTCCACGCCGGGCCCGAAGCCCGTGGTGCAGAAGGCCGAGATTGGCATCCCGATCACCGGCAAGACGATCATCCTGGTTGATGATGTGCTGTACACCGGTCGAACGACCCGGGCCGCGCTGGACGCACTGTTCCGGTACGGACGCCCGCGCCAGGTACAGCTCTGCACGCTCATCGATCGCGGGCATCGCGAGTTACCGGTCGAAGCCACCTACGTGGGGCGCAAGGTGCAGACCACCGCCAACCAGATCATCGAAGTGCGCTTGCGTGAAATCGACGATGCGGAACAAGTCATGCTGATGGAGCAGGAAAGCTGAGCAAAGTTCGGGGAAGACACCCGGGGGCCGGATCGATCCTGTCTCCGAGGCAACCGATGAACAAGGTCGCGCGCGGTTCACTACTCGGTATCGAACAGCTCGAAGGGCCGGAGATTCTCAAGATCCTGAAGCTGGCCCGGCGCATGAATCCGCAGCAGCCCCGGCCGCTGCTCCGCGGCAAGCGCGTGGTGCTTCTGTTCTACGAACCATCCACCCGCACCCGTTCCTCCTTTGAGATCGCCGCCCAGTCGATGGGGGCCATGACCACGCTGGTGCAGTCGAGCGGTTCGAGCGTTGAGAAGGGCGAATCGCTGCTCGACACCGGCTATACTCTGCGCGCGGTCGGCGCTGACGTGATCGTGATTCGCCACCCGCTCGCGGGCGCGCCACACCTGATGGCGCAGCACCTCGACATCGCCGTCGTCAATGCTGGAGACGGCATGCACGAACATCCGTCGCAAGCCCTGCTCGACGCCTACACGATCCTGCGTCACAAAAAGTCCTGCCAGGGACTGCACATCTCGATCGTCGGCGATATCCTCCATAGCCGCGTGGCCCGCTCGGCCTGCCATCTGCTGACCAGGCTGGGCGCAAAGATCACGCTGTGCGGTCCGCCGGAGTTCGTGCCGGACGTGGCGGAGACCTTGGCGCCTGGGCTGCAGCTTACCCGGCATATCGAAGACGCCGTGCGCGGCGCGGATGTGCTGATGCTGCTGCGTGTGCAGAAGGAACGGCTGGCCGGGATGAAGCTCCGGCTGGAGGACTACATCGCCCGATACCAAATGACCATACCCCGCCTTAAATTGGCCAAGCGGGACGCGATCGTGATGCACCCAGGTCCGATTATCCGGGGACTGGAGTTGACCGGGGAGGTCGCGGATTGTCCGCAGTCGGTCATTGTCGATGAAGTCCACAACGGCGTGCCCACCCGCATGGCGATTCTGGCGCGGGCGGTAGGAAAGGGGAAGTAGCTCTTGGCGGGTCGCACATCGCTCTTGGCTTTCGGCTCTCATGGCACAGGATAAGTTCAAACCGGAGTCGCTGCTGATCAAAGGCGGACACGTGGTTGATCCCGCCAACAAGATCGACGCGCTGATGGACGTGCTGTTGCGGGATGGTCGCGTGGCCGAGATTGCCGCGCCCAACAAGATCCGCGGCGGCGCCGAGGAGAAGTTCGACGCGCGGGGCCTGATCGTCGCGCCCGGTTTTGTCGACCTGCATGTCCACTTGCGCGAACCGGGGCAGAGCTATAAAGAGACGATCGCGTCCGGGACAGCGGCGGCTGCGGCGGGCGGATTCACATCCGTGTGTTGCATGCCCAACACCACTCCTGTCATCGACTCGCAGGAATGGGTGAACTGGTTGCGCCAACCGGAGCGAGGCGCGGCGGTGAACGTCTTCCCGGTGGCCGCCGCGACCCACGCCAGCAAAGGCGCGGTGCTTACGGACTTTCGCGGACTGCAGCGCGCCGGGGCGGTCGCGGTCACCGATGACGGAAAGCCCATCCTCGATAACGACATCATGCGCGACTGCCTGCGCCTGAGCGGAGAGCTGAATTTCCCCGTGGTCCAGCATGCGGAAGATACCCGGGTGACGGAGGGCTGTCCCATGCACGACGGGCCGACGTCCTTCCGCCTGGGTCTGCGCGGGTGGAAGGCATCCGCCGAGGCAACGATTGTGGACCGGGATGTCCAGCTTGCCCAACAGCTTCCGAATGCGCGGCTGCACGTGGCGCATCTTTCCGCGGCCGATTCCCTGAAGGCGGTGCGGCGCGGAAAGCGCAGCCGCGCGCGCGTGACCTGCGAAGTCACGCCACATCACTTCACGCTCACGGAGGAGGCAGTGGGCGAGTACGACACGCACTGCAAGATGAATCCTCCGCTGCGCTCGGCCGCCGATCTGGAATCGATCCTGGTGGCATTGGCCGACGGGACAGTGGATGCGATCGCCACCGATCACGCGCCCCACGCCAGTCATGAGAAGCAAGTGGAGTTCGAGCGGGCTGCGTTCGGCATCACGGGACTGGAAACAGCCCTGGGTTTGGCCATCACAAAGTTGCACCGCGAACACAAGATTCCTCTGCCGCGGATTGTGGAGTTGTTCACCTCCGGGCCAGCGCGGGTGTTTGATCTGCGCGGCCGCGGGTCGCTGGCCCGCGGAAATCATGGAGATCTGACGATCTTCGATCCCAAGAAACGGTGGACGTTCGATGTGACGAAGTCGCGCTCGTTGTCGCGGAACTCCCCGTTCGATGGCTGGCAGTTGACCGGGAAAGTCGTTGGGACGATTGTGGGCGGGCGAGTGGTGTACCGGGGAGAGTAGGCTCGGCGACTGGCATGCTGGTCGCCCGTCACGCCCGACATTTCGTGCCTGGCGATGAGATGGGAGAAGTTGCGCGGCCGTGAGGGGCGTCCCCTGCGGGGACGCCCCCCAACGCCCTGTCGGTGTTTTGAAATTCCCCACCGTGCGAGCGGCCCCATCGCATGCACCGATCACCGTGATCCTGAGGGGGGCGCGCTTCGAGGCCTCTCATTCGACCACCGCCCGGGGCGGAATCACGAAGGAACTCGGCTGCGTTTCTCGCCGTGGGAGGGAGGGCCAGCCTGTTCACATTCGGCTGGAACTGCAAGCGACGGCAAGGCTCCTCGGAAACCATCCAGAAGTTGAAAGCCAACTCTTCCACTCTTCCCGATGGTTGGCCGAGCAGGGCGTCTTATTTGGAAGGGCAGAAAAGCCAGGGCGCGTTCCCTGTCGGTCCCTCCACTCTGACCACGGGGAAGGCCACATGCGGGGCCCGGCGGAACATCCTCGAAGGCGAAATTTCGAACCGGAGAGTTCCTCGGGCTGCTACGAAAATCGGGGGTGCGTCCTTCGACCGGACCGCCCGTTCGGCTGAGCGCCGTCCCCTCACGGCGACTCCCCGTAGGTTTGGCGCCTTAGCCCGCACTGAGTGCGGGGGGAACGGCAGGCGTCGCTTTGCGGCTCTTACGGCAGGATCCCCATCCTCTTCCCCACTCTCTTCAACACTTCCAATGCCTGTTGCAGTTCGTTCTTGGTGTGGGTCGCGGTCACGATGGTGCGCACGCGGGCCTTGCCTTCTGCAACCGTGGGGAAGGCGATGCCGGTGCCGAGCACGCCTTCCTGGAAGAGCTCGCGGGAGAATTCCATGGTCCGGCCGCCGTCTCCGAAAATGATGGGCGTGATGGGCGTCTCGCTCGCGGGCGTGGTCTTGCCGCCGATGTCGAAACCGAGCAGGCCCAGTTCCTTCTTCCAGAAGCGCGTGTTCTCCCAGAGCTTGTCGATGCGCTCGGGCTCTTGCTCGAGGACGTCGAAGGCCGCGCTGCAGGTTGCCGCCACCGACGGGGGATGCGAGGTCGAAAACAGAAAGGGCCGCGCGCGGTGGTAGAGGTAGTCGATCAGGTCGCGAGTGCCGCAGACATACCCGCCAAGCGCGCCGATTGCCTTCGAAAGGGTGCCCACTTGGATGTCGACCCGGCCGTGCTGGTCGAAATGGTCGACCGTGCCGCGGCCGTTGCGGCCGAGGACGCCTGAGGAGTGCGCGTCATCGATCATCATGATGGCGCCGTATTTCTCAGCCAGGGCGCATAAGCCGGGGAGCGGGCCGATGTCGCCGTCCATCGAGAAGACGCCGTCGGTAATCAGCAGCTTCTTGCCAGGTTGGTCTTTTACACTGGCCAGCTGCTCCTCGGCGTGAGCCAGGTCTTTATGGCGGAACACCAGAATTTTCGCCCGCGACAATCGCGCACCGTCGATGATGGAGGCGTGATTCAGCGCATCGGAGATGATGAAGTCTTCCTTCCCCAGAACCGCTGAGACCGTTCCCGCATTGGCCGTGAATCCCGACTGGAAGACCACGCAGGCTTCCGCGTTCTTGAAGCGCGCGATCTTCTCTTCCAGTTCCATGTGGATTTTCATGGTGCCGGCGATGGTGCGCACCGCGCCGGAGCCCACCCCGTACTTGCGCGTGGCTTCGAGCGCCGCCTCGCGCAGCTTGGGATGCGTGGTCAAGCCCAGGTAATTGTTGGAGGCGAGGTTGATGACCTTCTTCCCGTCGAACGTGCAGATTGGAGCCTGCTCATCCTCCAGCACGCGCAGCTTGAAATGCGTGCCCTTCGCTTTCAGATCGTTGAGTTGGTCGGTGAGATAGGAAAGCGGATTGATGCGAGTCGTCGCCGTTGCCATGAGTAAGCCCCCCAATCAGCCCTGAAGATGAGCGCCCCCCGTCCAGTGCGGATGAATGCGTGGTTGAGACAAACCAGTGTAATACCACGGCGGGACAGAACGGGAATGCCGTCCGATTCGGCGCTTGCGAGCCGGACGGGTTCAGGAGCCGGCGCCGAGGGCAACAGACGGCAGCCTTCGTGGCGACCGCGCCACCAAACTCCTCGTCACCGGCGCCGGTACTCCGCGGGCGGGCTGCGCCCCGCAGGACCGTCCCTCCGATTGCGTCCAGCTCAGCAGGCTTGCCTTGTCCTGGGGCGACCCGCTCAGCTTCTACCGCAACGGTTGGCGGGGAAAACCCGGTCCGCGCCCTAGCGCGAACGCGAGTAGCGCGACGTGTCCATGCCGTTGACCAGGGGCACGATGACGTCCACCGTCTCCGTGGCCGGGATCGAGCGCAGCGCGGTTTCCAGCCGGGTGGCTTGCACTGCGATCCAGAGCACATCCGCGGGTGGAACCTGCGGGGTTCGCTCGACCGCCGCTGCGAAGTTGCCGAACGGGCAGCTGGCGGGGGTGTCGCTCGAGGGCTTCCGGGCGGACAACCATTGTGACGGGCTCCCCGATTTTCGCCAGACAGGCGCCCATCCGCCCGCCCACGCCGCCGGGACCGAGAATCGCGTGCTGCATGCCCTGGCGTTATGCACCCGCGCCTTGACGCGCGCGCCGCCTTCCCGCAAGAGTTATACTAGCGCCTCAGTTATGAGTGAAGAAAAGCGTTCCCGGACATTCCTTTGGATCGTGATTGGCGGAGGGGCCTTTTTCCTCTTCGTATTGGCGGTCTTTGCCCTGGTCTATGTCACACTGCATGCCGGAAAAGACGCGTCCCTCACGTCCTTTGGCGACAAGATCGCCGTGGTCGACCTGGACGGCGTGATCCTCAGCCCAAATCCGGTGGTGCAGCAGCTCAAGAAGTTCGCCGATGACGATTCGGTCAAGGCGATCATCCTGCACGTGAATTCGCCGGGCGGCGGCGTGGCCGCGTCGGAGGAGATCTACCGGGAAGTCAAACGCATTCGCGACGACAAGAAAAAGCGGATCGTGGCGTCGATCGAGACCGTGGGGGCCAGTGGCGCCTATTACGTTTCCTCGGCGACCAACAAGATCTATGCCGATAACGGGAGCGTGGTGGGATCCATCGGAGTCATCGCCCAGTGGGTGAACTACGCCGAACTGCTGCAATGGGCCAAACTCAAGGACATCACCCTGAAAGCGGGCGAGTTCAAGGACACCGGATCGCCCACCCGCGATATGACCCCCGCCGAACGGGAATACCTGCAGGGCATGATCGATAACATGCACGCCCAGTTCATCCAGGCCGTGGCCGATGGCCGCAAGATGAAGTTTGAGGACGTGAAATCGATCGCCAACGGCAAGGTCTGGACAGGCCAGCAGGCGGTTTCCATGAAGCTGGTGGACCAGGTGGCGGACTTTCAGTCGGCCGTCGAGGATACCGCTAAGTCCGTTAATATCAAGGGCGAACCGGTGCTTGTCAGGCCGGAGAAGGACCGCAAAACACTGAGCGATCTGATCTTTGGGGACGTATCCGACTGGATCCCATCCCGCGAGAAACTGCTGGATCAGCACGTCGGGTTTTATTACATGTGGAAGTAAGGAAAGCGGTTCCCGGCTCTCAGTTCCGGGTTCTCAGTTTGGGCGGATGCGGCCGAAGTCGGGGGGCCGAATCGCAGGTGTTATTCAACCCGGAACTTGCGCGAAGTACCTGAAATTTGAGAAGGTTATGCAGGTCCCGGGTAGAGGGCCACGGTCGCTGGGGCAGCGGCGACTCGTCAATTTCATTACGGAGCCAAGAGGCGTATGACAAAAGCGGATCTGATCGATGAGGTCTCCCGTCTGGCGGAGCTCACGCGCAAAGACAGCGAAGTGATTGTGGAGACGATCTTTGACAGCATCGTGCGGTCGCTTCGGGTGGGCGACAAGATCGAGATCCGCGGCTTTGGCAGCTTCCGCACCCGGCAGCGCAAACCGCGCGTGGGACGCAATCCGAAAACCGGCGACCGCGTGGAAGTGCCGGCCAAGAAGATCCCTTTCTTCAAGCCCAGCAAGGAGTTGAAAGACCTGGTGAACCACGGCCAGGGAGAACCCGCAGTCGCACCGCCGGCGCCAACGACTCCCGCGCCATAGCCGGATCAGAGGAAACACCGGGCGCTGGTTAGAGGGCGCCCCTTCCATTCTTCCCACTAATCTCTTCCCGACGGTGGTTTATTTATGGGTAAGGCCTACTTCACTCCCGAACTGTTCCAGTTCCTGAAACAAATCAAGCGAAACAATCGGCGTCCGTGGTTTGTGAAGAATCGCGATCGCTTCGAGGAGACCGTGCGGCAGCCCTGCCTGCGCTTCATCACGGATTTTGGGTTCCGGCTGCGGGAGGTGAGTCCGTGGATGGTCGCGGATGCGAAGCCGAACGGTGGTTCGCTGATGCGCATCTATCGAGACATCCGGTTTTCGCCGGACAAGAGTCCTTACAAGACTTACCTGGGAATGAACTTCCCCCATGCCGGTGCGACGGAAGAACTACAGGGCGCGGGCTATTTCCTGCAGTTGGACCCGGGAGCGAGTTTTTTGGCTGCGGGTGCGTGGCATCCGGAGCGGCGGTACCTCGCGAAGATTCGTGACGCGATCTCCTGGCGCTCGGACGAGTGGAAAAAAGCGAAACGGGGACTGCGTTTGAGTGGCGCGAGCCTCAGCAAGCCACCGCGCGGCTACCGCGATGACCATCCCATGATTGAGGACTTGAAGCGTCTGGATTTCGTGGCCAGCTTCGAGTTCTCCGATGCCCAGGTTTGCAGCACGCGGTTCCTCGGAGATGTGACGGCAGCCTCGAAGAAACGGGCGCCGCTGGTCGGATTCCTGGCGCGGGCGCAGGGATTCGAGTTCTAAACCAGGTTCCAGTTCTCGGTTCTCCGTGGCCGATCTGCCGGCTGTTCGAGGGGGACGGACTAAGTTCAACGACTCGGCTTCAGATACAGATCTGCAATCTTCAGCGCCAGATCAGCTGCGCTGAGGTCCACGCGATTGCACAGAACCACGACGGTGAGATGGTCGGACGGGAAACGCTGAATCGACGTCCGAAAGCCCACCGTCTCTCCGTAGTGCCACATGCGGGGATGACCTTTGTAGGGGTCGAGAAACCATCCGAAGCCGTAGCGTACGCGCCTGCCGTCTGGCTCCTTCGAGGGGCCGCCGGAGGGTTCCACAGCCCAGAGCGCGGGCTGCATTTCCCTTTCAGCGAGCAGCCTGTGTTTGCGCAGAGCTTCATCCCAGCGGGCGAGGTCCGCGAGCGAAGTGTAGACACCGCCATCCCCCAACGTGGCCGAGGTTGAGCTCTGGTCGGTTTCGCGCCAGACTCCGTTCTCGAAGGTGTTCCCATAAGCGCGGTTCGGGACCTCGTTCTTCCCCTTCTCGTAGGCGAGCGTGTTCGACATTTCCAGGGGCGCGAAGATGCGTTCCTCGAGAAACTGGCCGAACGGTTCGCCAGAGATCTTCTCCACAACCATGGCAAGGAGGCAGTATCCGGAGTTGCTGTATTCCCACTTGCCGCCAGCTGGGAATTTCGTCGTGCTGACTTTCTCCAGCAAGGCGAGGACCCCGGCGTCTTTGATCTGCGGGATTTTTTCGTCGGGTGTATTGCCGTACTGCTTCGCCATCAGGTCTTCGTAGTCCAGCAGCCCCGAGGTGTGGTTGAGCAGGTGTCGGATGGTGATCGCCTTTCCGTAGGCGGGGAAGTTCGGGAAAATATCCGTCAGGGACTGGTCATAGCGCAGTTTGCCATCGTGGACCAGCAGCATGATGCCCATGGCGGTGAACTGTTTGGTGACGGACGCAAGGCGAAAGTTAGAACGCTCATCGATTTTGTGGAGAGTGCGCAGGTCGGTGATGCCGTAGCCACGCTCGAAGACCGGCCGCCCATTCTTGCTGGCGAGCACGGCGGCGCCGGGAGAAGTGGCCGATACAGATCTGAAGAGAGCATCGATCTGCGCGGCTCGGTCTTGACTGGCGGCGGACATGAGTTGCGACGAGGCCGCCACCAAGACCAAGAGAACAACGCGATAGAGGGCATCCATCTGAGTTTTCTTAAGGCCTTTCAGCCATTTGCCGTCTGATTCCCACCACTCCCATCAACCGCCCGGTGATCCCCTTCTCGGCACGATAGGAAAACAAGAGATCGGTACGGCACGAGGTGCACAGCGGCGAGACCTCGATCTGGTTCGCGGGGATGCCCGTATCCACCAGTTGCCGCCGATTCGCTTCGACCAAGTCAAGGAAAATGTTCACTGGCAACTTGCTATGGCCGGGAGCGCGCGCGGTCAGAAAAAGCAATGGGTATTTTTCCCGGACCGGATCCGACTCTTTGACATCGTGGAACAGGTCGGCGGCGTAGGCGAACTGCGATCCGAAGTTATCTCGCACTTCTTCCCCAACGGTGTAGCAGCACCCGTGGACGCCTGGGCCAATGGCGGCTTCGAGGTCGCGGGGTTGGCTGCCGAACCAGCGGCGCATCTCGCCAACTCCTTTCTCGACGATGCGTTTCACCGTTCCCCGCCAGCCCGCATGGAAAACACCGACCGCGCGCTTCTTCCGGTCGACCACAATGACCGGCAAACAATCCGCGGTCTCGACGGCCAGCAGAAGTCCGGGCGTGGCGGTGACAAGGCCATCGCCGACGATCTGGTGGTCGGGCAGGGCCGCGACCGAGTGAATCACATCGGAGTGCACCTGGCGCAGCGTCACGAGCGGCCCGGGATGCTTGCCGTTCGCCCCCAGCCTCCGCAGAAAAGTCGCACGATTGCGTTCGACCGCGGCCTTTGAGTCCTGCTTCGTGAAGCCAAGATTCAGCGCTTCGCCACCGTAGACACGCGAGTGCCCTCCTGGTCGGGTGGAGAAGCCATGGACCAGCCACGGCAGTCTCTGAAGATGGCTGGTTTGAAGGATGTTCAGTTTGGATTTTAGAGGGGCCCGGGTCGACACGAATTCATCTTAGCGGAACCGACAAGGAGATGGTGTGCGGATATCGCCAGGGCCGCCCCAGGCGCACTTTTTACAAAAGATCACCGGGTCGAGATCACCGGAGACCACCTGGTCGAGGCGCTCAGGGGGCAACATCGGCCCACTTCGGCCCCCGATAACCCTGCGGGGTTCCTGTCTGCCCCCCCTTGCAAGGCGTCACTCTCAATGTTCGTCCAACCATGGTTCACGGATCCACCTCCCCCCTAAGGAGATGAAACCTGACACTACCTCGCCGTGTGTTTGCCATCGGGCTCGCTCTGGGCGGCAACCCGTACAGGGGGCAGCCCAGTTCAATCCCGACAACTCCCTCGCTGGCGGAGGTCCCTTCGGGCGGTTCACATCTGGGAATCTCAGCCCCGAAAATAATGACCTGCCGGCCGGGATGATGTTCGAGCAATTCAAGCTCGTCCTTTAATTTGTTACAACCATTCATCCCGTTGCCGCCCGACCGGAAGCGGCTAATACTTCCAAGTGCTCAAGTCGGCGCCCTCTGGCGCTGTGTCCTCCATGTGCTTCACCATCTCCGGCAGGAAACGCTGCGGGATGGTGTATCCGGCCGGACCGTTAGAGTCACCGGCGCCCGAGTAGCAGTGCGGCTTCCGCATGCCGAAATCGAAGGTGCCGTGGTAGTAAGGATCTTGGGTCCCGTCCAGAAAGTCTTTCAACAGATGCACCGCTCGGTCCAGGTACCAGGTGTCGGCTTCACCCACGTAGAAGTGCATTTTCCCTGTGAGCTTCGGCCCAAGTGTTTTCCAGTCGCGCTGCATGATCGCGCTGAGGTCGTAATGCTCCTTCCAGTACTTGGCTACCTCGTGATCAATTTCGCCCGTGCGTTTGTCAAAGATGGGCTTGGGGTAGCCGTCGGCGCCGATAGGGCTGAAGGTGGCCTGCCAAATGTCGAACTGTTCCCCGGAGCGCCCATGAGTTCCCAGCACTAACTCGAAGTGGTTGGCCTGCTCCATGGTGGCCAGCACCAATCCATCACTCTGGCGCATTTCTGGTCGCGGGACCCGGCCGAAGAACCCCTCGACAAAGTACGCGTTGTTGTCGCTGTACAGGTCGGCGGTGCCGTAGGCGCGGAAATCGACCACGTCCGGACAGAAGACCCAGGCTCCGTTGTAGTAGTCGGGATAAAAAACCTGTGAGCCGAGAGCTTCCCAGCCTCCGGTCGACCCACCGTACACGGTGCGCGCCCAGCTTTCTCCGATGGCCCGGAATTTCTTCTCGACGTAAGGGATGAGTTCCTTGGTGATTGCATCGCCGTAGGGACCTTGGCTCTCCGAGTTCACCGCGTAGGAGTCGTCGAAATACGGCGTGGGGTGCTGGATGGTCATCATGATCACGCGCGGCAGGCGGCCGGAGACCCAGTCCTGGTAGAACTTGTAACTGTAACGGGCCTCAAAAAGCGCACCCTCCTTCAAACCGGGAGTGGGAGGATCGGTGCGAAACCCGGTCGGCAGGGAGAGCTCGCGATGGTAGTGGTCCTGCTCGACGATGAGCGGATAGCGTGCATTGGGATGTTCGTCAAAGCCGCCGGGAAGAAGCACGACAGCGCCCAGGTAGGTAGGGCGTCCCCAGAATTTCGAAAGCAGTTCGCTCTCGATCCGGACGTGCTTGACCCACTGGTTGTCTTCGACCTTGGGCAAATTGTCCTCGACCGGCGGTATCTTTTCCGTGAGTGCGATTCGGATGACCTGGTCTGACTTGGGATCGATGCGCATCTTCACCGGCTTGCTGTAGAGGTTGCCGGGCTTGGTCTGCCAGTGCTGGCCTTCGCCCTGGTCGGGCGGCAACTTCACGGTGTGCCCGTTGGCCAGATGGAAGGTGTCATAGATGTTGATCAGGCCCTGGACGTAGTAGTCTCCAACAGGAATGCGGGCGAGGCTTTGACTGGGATAGCCGAAGGTGGTGGCGTCGATGACCGCGGGGGCGCCGGGAGCCAGCCCGTCGACGTCGACGCCGAAGGCTTGTTGCGATTCCGCGAATTCCTCTTGGATCTGAAAGCGGGGCTCGTCCTTGTCCTGGGTCGAGACCAGAAGAAGCACGTGGCCGTCGAGTGGCGTGGCGCTGGCTGACTTCGGGAACGAGATCTCGAAGCGGAGACCAGGCTGGGGAGACTGAGCGAGTGCGGCAGGAGCAAAGAAAAATAGGCAGAGCAATGAAACCGAGAATCGATAAGCACGCCATGCGGACAAAGGGTTGCCTCCTGGGGAAGGGACGTTGATATCAGTTGGCGAGGCCACGGTCAAGCCGCGCGCGGGTCGCTCGCCTAAGCGGACTGGGGAGGCGCGTCATCCGGGAGCGCGCCTCCCGAGCCGCCCGCAGTGTTCGCGCGCTGGGACGCAAGGCCCAGGGCTGGAATCTCGACCTGGTGATTACGGACTTCGAACCAATCTCCTGTCATGTGGGCCACAACCTGAACCTACCCATCCTTGTCATCGACAACCAGCACTTGCTGACCGACACCGAGATGCGCTATCCGCGGGAGTACCGGAAGG
>DASQPN010000166.1:0-7102 GCA_035643915.1 Terriglobales bacterium
CGCCGGTGCGCTGCGCGAGCAGCACCGCGGTCTCGAGCGTGGATTTCATGGCTGGGATATTTTGGGTTGGTACCAAAATCGTCTTCATCGTCAGCTCCCCCTCGTTGCAAATGAACGAAAGTCCAAGGCAGCCAATACGGCGCCGACAGGCTAAACCTTCGAGACAAGACCGCCAAGACATTCGGCCTAAAACTTCCGTCAAGGTTGCTTGCGAACGTTGACAAGGTGATCGAATACAACGGGGCGAAGCCGCCGAAGGAGCGGAGGAAAACGCTGGCAGTTGGGCGCGCGGTAACGCCACTGTGCCCTCGACAAGCTCGATGAAATCGCGCCGTCGCGTGAGTCGCCCCAATTAGGCCAAGGACGCTCCGATCCGACTGACCTGGGAAGTTCCGAGCAGCGCTGTGCCGCTTGCGCAATTAGCGGGCGCGGACTCGGTTAGGTTTCCACAACCGTCGATTTCCTATATTCTTCGTGCGTCAATCAACGCTGATGCGTCTCAAAAGGGAGCTGCGGCTAAACATGCATGCGATGAAAGCGATCGCCATCATAGTGGTCCTGCTCCTGGTCGTGGTGAACGCTCTGGAATTGCTGCCGGCAGCGAGCGCATTCCAAATGTATCTATCGGGTGGGGCGGTGGCGCTGAGCCTTGTCGCGCTGATAGCGATCCTGGTCGGGCGCGGCCCGTCACGGGATAACCGAAGTGCTGGCGCTGAGGCGGCCCGACCGATGCCTGTTACGACTCGCGCAAACCAGGCAGACGCCGAGATCGTCAGCTTTTTGGCGATGCTGCAGGCAAGGGGCCGGCTGGTCGATTTCCTGATGGACGACATCAACGCGCATGATGACGCACAGGTTGGGGCAGCCGCGCGCGTGGTCCATGCCGGATGCAAGACCGCCCTGCTGGAGCACTTCCGAATCTCCCCCGTGCGCGCAGAGAGCGAGGGATCGACGGTGCAGGTCGCCGCTGGCTATTCGCCGGACGAGTACCGACTGCTGGGCAAGATCAGCGGCCCGGCGCCGTTCTCGGGAGTGCTTGTCCACCACGGCTGGAAAACGGATGCGGTGAATCTACCGCGCGTTTTGCGGAGCTCGACCGATCGACTTCCGGCAATCGCTCCGGCGGAGGTGGAACTGAGATAAGCGGGCTGGCATCAGCCGGCTGCCGGACGCCCGAGTCGGATCACGTACAACCGGTGCTTTCCATCACGCGCGGCTAATGACGCGAATTGACAGCACGACAACCAGGACAACCCTCCCCTCATGAGCGCTCGTTTCAGTCTTGCTATCGACCTCGGCACCAGCAACAGCGCAATCGCGATCGCCGATCTCGAGAGTGGTGAGACCAGGATTATCGAAATCGCGCAGACCCTAGGACCAAATCAGATCGGCGAGATGCCGACACTGCCGTCCGCCATTTATATTCCGCACTCCGAGGAGTTCCCGCAGAGTTCGTTTCCTCTGCCCTGGAACGATGCCGGGGAGCGCGCGATCATTGGCCAGTTCGCGCGCGAGCGGGGGGCGCTCGTGCCTGATCGCCTCGCGACCTCCGCCAAATCCTGGCTGTCCAACCCGCATATCGACCCGAAGCAGCGGATCCTGCCCTGGCGATCCGACATCGCGGAAGAGAAGCTCTCGCCATTCGAATGCTCACGCCTTTACCTCCAACATCTCAGGGACGCGTTCCTGCATACCGAACGGGCGCAGGGGCGGGATTGGGACCTCTCGGAAGGCGAGATCGTTGTAACCGTTCCTGCCTCGTTCGATGAGGTCGCAAGAAGCCTCACCGCCGAGGCCGCCAAGGCTGCGGGGCTTGAGGACGTCACATTGCTGGAGGAGCCGCAGGCTGCATTCTACGCCTGGATGGCGCAGACGAGCAGAGAATGGCGAAACCTGATTGCTGATGGCGATATCGTGCTGGTCTGCGATGTCGGTGGCGGGACAGCCGATTTCAGCTTGATCGCGGTCACAGATGTCGAAGGCCGCCTGGAACTTGAGCGTGTCAGCGTCGGCGAGCACATTCTGCTAGGTGGCGACAATATGGATTTGGCGCTCGCATATGCGCTGAACGCCAAGCTGGAGGCCGCGGGCAAACGGCTGGACTCCTGGCAGTTCCTGGCGCTCGTGCATGCCGCCTCCAAAGCCAAGATCGTCCTGTTTGATGATGGCGGGCTGGCGCAGGCGCCAATCGCGGTCCCCTCGCGCGGCTCCAGCCTGCTTGCCAAGACTGTCTCAACGACTCTCGATCGCGAGACGCTGGAGCAAGTTGTTGTCGACGGTTTTTTCGCCAGAACCAGCGTTGACGACCTGCCGCGCGAGAACCGTACGACAGGGCTGCAGGAATTCGGTCTGCCCTATGCTTCCGATCCGATCGTCAGCAAGCATATCGCCCGGTTTCTCGCTCAGAGCCTGCAGAACGTGAAGGCAAGCGAAAAGCTTGCCGCTCTGGTGGGAGCATCGGCTGGCACGCAGGTGCTGATGCCGACCGCGGTCTTGTTCAATGGGGGCGTTTTCAAGGCCGCACCAATCCGTGCCCGGGTGCTTGATCTGCTGGCGTCCTGGAATGGGGGCCAGCCAGTCCGCGAATTGCAGGGTTTCGAACCAGACCTCGCCGTCGCACGCGGCGGCGCGATCTACGGACGTCACCGCGCCACTGGCAAGGGCATGCGCATCAAGGCCGGCGCGGCGCGCTCCTATTACATCGGCCTGGAAACGTCGATGCCCGCCATTCCGGGCTACAAGCCGCCGCTGAAGGCATTGTGTGTTGTCCCGCAGGGGATGCAGGAAGGCACGGAACTGCTGATCGAAGGACGCGAGTTCGGCCTTGTCACCGGCCGCACGGCGGAGTTTCGGTTTTTCTCCTCCTCGGTACGAAGCGGCGATACGCCGGGACAGATCCTCCCCGACGCCGAGCGTGACCTTGATGACGCTGGCCTGCTCGAAGTCGCGATCCCGGCACTGGACGTCCCGGTGGGGCAGGTGGTGCCGGTCCGCGTCAGCCCCGTCGTCACCGAACTTGGCATCCTTGAGCTTTGGATGAGGCACACGAACTCCGATCGCCGATGGAAGGTTGAGTTCCAGGTCCGCACGGAATAGGGGCCGGACCGCCTCTGGAGGTAATTCTTGACGAAAGACCGCGCCCGCTTCGCCATTGGTATTGATCTCGGCACGACCAACTCCGCACTCGCATTCGCGCCACTGGTCGGCGAGGGGGCGCCAGAGGTCCTTCTCGTCCCACAATGGGAAGGCCTGGCGCGTCTGACCGAGAAGCCAACGCTACCTTCTTTCCTGTACCTGCCAGAGGAAGCGGTCGCAGCACACTTGCGCGGTGAGGAGGTCGGAGCCGGGCAATGGATCGTCGGCCTTTTTGCACGCATGAAGGCAAGCGAAGCGCCCGGACGGGTCGTCCATTCCGCGAAGTCGTGGCTTTGCCATCACGCCGCCGACCGGTCGGCACCCTTTCTGCCATGGGGATCGACGGTTCTGGCACGTGAGCAGAAAATCTCACCGGTACGCGCCTCGGCACTGATTCTGAACTATCTGCGGGGGATCTGGAACAGCCGGTTTGCCCAGGCCGGGTTTGCGTTCGATGATCAGGACATCACGGTTACCGTCCCGGCTTCCTTCGATGCGGCGGCGCAGCGGCTGACGATTACCGCCGCCGAGGAAGCGGGCTTCCCCGGCGATGTGCGACTGCTCGAAGAGCCGCAGGCTGCGTTTTATTGCTGGCTGGAAAGCCACGACCCAGCGCGCGAATTATGGCAGCGGCCCGACAACGGTGATGCCGGGCTGCGACACGTGTTGGTCATCGATATCGGCGGCGGCACCTCGGATTTCAGCATTTTTGAAGTTCGCCTGAACGAGCAAACGCCGGACCCTGACATCAGGCGTGTCGCGGTGAGCGAGCATACGCTGCTCGGCGGCGACAATATCGACCTTGCCGTCGCCCATTTCCTGGAGCCGCGGCTTGCCGGGGCGGGCGGCCGGCTTTCCGGCCCGCAATGGGATCAGCTCGTCGCCGCCTGCCGTCATCTGAAAGAGCACGCGCTGGCCGCTACGGGGCCGCCGGATGAGCGGTTCGTTGTTGCACTGGCCGGTCGCGGGTCGGGGATGGTCGGCGGCTCGCAGGCGGCGACGGTGATGCGGGCGGAAATCGAGAGCCTATTGCTGGACGGATTTTTTCCCTTCTGCGACGCGGCGGCGCGGCCGTACCGGACGCGCGCGGCACTGAGGGAATGGGGGCTTCCTTATCCTCCCGACAGCGCGATAACCCGACACCTTGCCGAATTCCTCAACGATCGCCCGCGCATTGATGCCGTCCTGTTCAACGGCGGATCCGTCCGACCGCCGCTCCTGCGCCAAAGACTCCGCGAGCAGATCGGAGGCTGGCAGGACGGCTTCGTACCGCAGGTTCTGGAGAACGAGGAGCCGGATCTGGCGGTGGCGCGCGGAGCCGCGCGATTTGGTGCCCTTCTCCACCACCGTTCGGGTCGCATCGCCGCTGGGGCCGCCGCTGCGATCTTTCTCGAAGTGGAGGGGATACAGGCAACGGATCGCCAGACTGTGCGTCCGCCCCTCGTATGCGTTCTTCCTCAGGGTGCAGCGCCGTCGCAGCTTTTTGAGATCGCTGATCTTGGGCTTAAGCTCCGCACCGATCAGCTGGTGCGCTTCCAGGCTTATTCCTCAACCCGGAAGAGCGTCAGCCGGGCCGGAGACATCGTTTCCTGGTCCGAAGGCGAATTTCACCCGTTGCCCCCGCTCCAGACCATCGTCAGGACGGCTGAGCTATCCGGTCCGGAAGCGGGCGGGATGTTGCCCGTCGGTCTGACGGCGCGGATGAACGCACTGGGGCTGCTCCAGATCTCGTGCGTCAGCGCCGACCCCGCCGTCCAGCAGTCCTGGCCGCTGGAATTCAACATGCGCGAGCACGTCCAAGGCGTCGCGGGCGCGCCCGGCGCGGGGCGGGCGCGGGAAGCAAACGCTCCGATTGAACCGAACGCTTCAGCGGACGCGCTGGAAACGGCACGCAGGCAGATCGGGATCGTGTTCACCCAGCCTGCCAATAACAGCAAGAAGAACAAGATTACTGCTGCCACGATCCTCAAGGGTGTGGAGCGCATCCTCGCGTCTGCCAGAAGTGAATGGAACGGGCCCCTGCTGCGCGCCCTTTGGCCTGCGCTCGAGGAGCGGCGGGACGACAGACGACGTTCGGCGGACCACGAAGAGGCATGGCTCATCATGGCTGGATTCCTGCTGCGCCCGGGCTTCGGCGTTGTCCGGGACGACCTTCGTATCGATGCCCTGTGGCGGGTGCACGATGGCGGCCCGTGTTTTCCCGGTCGGCGCATCAAGAGCCAGGAATACATCCTCTTGCGCCGGGTGGCGGGCGGGCTCACGCGCGAACGCCAGACCAGGCTTATGGCCGGAGAGATCGACAGGATCCGCAGCGGCAGGGCGCCCGACGAACTCGTGCGCCTGGCTGGATCCCTGGAACTGATCCACCACGACACCAAGGCGGAACTGGTGCGTTGCTTCTGCGACACAGCGGTGACGCTTGCACTGGCCAAGCGGCACTGCGCTCCTTATCTTGCGGCGCTCGGGCTCCTGCTCAACCGAACTCCGCTCTACGCAGGGCCGGAGACTGTCGTCTCGCCCGATCTCGTCGAGCACGCGTATCAGGCTTTCCAGCGCTTCGATTGGACTACGCCGGAATTGCTCGACCTGCAGATTCTGTTCCTCCGGGCCGCGCGCGTCGTCGACGATCGGAGCCTGGACCTACCCATGCCTTTGCGCGGCCTGATTGCCAGCAAGCTGGAGAAATCCGGCGTCCCTGCGCTGCAGACCGCAAAAATCAAAGGGTTCGTTCCGATCGGACGATCCGACCGGGCCAGTCTATACGACGAGTCACTCCCTCCCGGTCTGATCCTGATCGAGTAGACATGCGCGAGGCCCGCGCCACTAGCGGCCATGCCGCCGAGAAGCTTGATGAAGTCGCAAGCACTGTCGCCGCCGCAGCGGTTTAACGTAAGCTAATGTTTCTGCTAGTTTGACGCTTGTTGCGATGGTCGGCTTCGGGGTCATCAACGGACCTTGGGTCGCGTCCGAGACAGGTCCGTTCATCCCTCAACAATGGACATGTGGAAACCGCACCGGCATGTCCGCTGGGGAGATCGGCGCCATGGGCGCGCTGAATATTTCGCCGAGATCTACTGTCGGCTGCCTGTAGCAACAGAATGACCGCTATCGCGGTCATGAGCTGAAACAGCGGAAAATTCGCCACGCGTCGTATCGGAGCGACCAGCAGGTTGATCAAAGTCATGGGAATCGTCTCAAAACATCGACAAAGGCGGGAACTTTCGCATCCGGAAACTTCCTCAACCAACTTCGCTCTCTTCCTCGGGAAGAAAGTGCTTCGACACCACCAATCCAATGATCAGAATCGGTGTAGCGAGGAACGCGCCAATCGGACCCCACAACCACGTCCAAAATGCCAGAGCCAAAAAGACGATCGAAGGGCTTAGGCTGAGATTCCGGCCGACGATGTTCGGGGTCACGAAGTGACCTTCGATCGTCGTGAGCGCGACAAAGAAAAGTGGGGCAATCGATGCGTGTCCAAGTGACGGGAAAACCACCAGTCCAACGCAGAACAGCACGAAAACCATGACTGCGGGGCCGATATACGGCACATAATTGAAAATGAAAGCGAGAACTCCCCATAGAACCGGATTGGGAAATCCCATCAGGTAAACAGCGATTGCCGTGATCAGCCCCACGCCCATGTTCACGATGCTCACTGTGCCCATATACCGGGTGAGGTTATGTTCAATGTCATCCAAAATGCGCAATGTCCGCAGTCGAGCATCTCGGTTCCGCGAAAGAAGCACCAGGTACGCACGCAGTCTGGGGCCGCCCATAAGAAAGAAAAATAAGGTCCCGAAAAACAGCACGAGTTCCCCTATGGCCGGCGTCAGGAGCGACAAACCAGCTTGGATGAAGTTGGTGATGTTGATCTCCAGGCCAGAATCTCCTCCTTTGCCTCGAGAAATGACATTTTGCAGATCATGAAGTGCCGCGATCGGACGTTCCAGGATGTGGAGCTTGT
>DASQPN010000167.1:0-32511 GCA_035643915.1 Terriglobales bacterium
GGGAATTTCTGCAGACCCGCCGCTCGCGCCTGATCGGGCCGAATTGCCCGGGCATCATCTCGCCCGGCAAGTGCAAGATCGGCATCATGCCGGCGCACATTCACAAGGAAGGTGGGATCGGCATCGTGTCGCGCTCGGGCACACTGACCTACGAGGCGGTCTATCAACTCACCACGCGCGGCATCGGACAATCCACGGCGATTGGCATCGGTGGCGATCCGATCATCGGCACCAACTTCACGGATGCACTGGAACTGTTCAACAAGGATCCGCAGACCGAGGCCGTGATCATGATCGGCGAGATCGGCGGCGACGCTGAAGAAAGTGCCGCCCAGTACGTGAAGAAGCACATGAGAAAGCCCGTGGTCGGCTTCATCGCCGGCCAGACCGCGCCTCCCGGACGCCGCATGGGCCACGCGGGAGCGATCATCTCCGGCGGCAAGGGCACCGCCTCGGAAAAGATCCAAGCGATGGAGGCGGCTGGTATCAAAGTGGCGAAGTCGCCCGCGGTCATTGCCGAAACGCTTGTGTCGGTTCTGGGCGCCAGCGTCGGGAAAGCGTAGTTGAGCGCTGAGCACTGAGTACTCGGCAAGAACCCGGTTCAGATATACCACGAGCCAGTTTGCAATTGTGCAGCACTCCGAATTTTGCTAACGACCAACGACCAACGACCAAGGACCAACGACTAACAATGAAGACGCTGGAACGTACACTTACCATCATCAAACCCGATGCCGTTCAGAAAAATGGAGTCGGCGACATCATCGAGCAGTTCGAAAAGAACGGGTTCCGCATCCTCGGCATGAAGATGCTGGAAATCTCCAAGCACCAGGCGGAGCAGTTCTACGCGGTACACGCGCATCGGCCTTTCTACAATTCACTCACTGACTTTATGTCCAGCGGTCCGATCGTCGTGCTGGCGCTCGAAAAGGAGAACGCCATCGCCGATCTGCGCAAGCTGATGGGGGCTACCAATCCCGCGAACGCAGAGGAAGGCACGATTCGCAAAAAATGGGCGAGCAGCATCGAGCACAACGCGATCCATGGCTCGGACGCCGACGAGACGGCTCGGTTCGAACTTAGCTATTTTTTCGCGGGCTATGAACTGGCAAAATAATTGTGGTGGGCCCAATCAGCCGCCCCTTCAGGCGAAGTGAACTATCTCGCACGCGAAAGGCGAATAGCCCGGAGCTAGGAGCTCATTCATGCCTCTGGTCCAGGTCACCATGCTCCAAGGCCGTACCGTCGAACAGAAGCGCAAGATCGCCGAGCGCATTACCGACGCCATGGTGGAAGAGGCGGGGGCGCGGCGGGAGGCGATTGTCGTCACCTTCCTCGAGCTCTCGAAGGAAAGCTACGCTTCGGGCGGCGTGCTGATGATTGACAAGAACAAGTGACTGCAGAACTGGCTGCTGAGTCGTTGCGCGGGCAAGAGTACCCGCCCCCGCCCCCCGCCGTCAGGACAGCGGCTCGAACAATTGACCCTCGACCCGATCTGCGATCCTGGGTAGTTCTTTTCTGGCAAACTGCAGGAAGTGGGGCGCGGCCCGGTGGGCTTCGAGGCCAGCGTCGTCTTTGTACTGCTCGTAGATGAAGAAACGGCGCGGCTCAGTCTTGTGCCGGTGAACGACGTACATGACGCAGCCAGGTTCCTTGCGAGACTCTTCGGTCAACTTGCCGAAGACAGCTGCCACTTCGCTCTCATGTCCAACCTTTGCCATCCACGTCACCGCCAAGACGACCATCGCTAGCTCCGTTCGCTCCGTCTAAGCTTTCGCTTCCACCTGCCGCCCGGCGGCCGCCTTCATCTCTGCGGCGAATTCCTCCACAAAGATCGTATGGTTCCGGTCCGGGCCCGTCGATACCATGCCAACCCGCGCTGCGCTTGCTCTCTCAAGAAATGCCAGATACTCCTGCGCCTGTTTGGGCAATTTGTCCATCGTCGTGATGCCTTGGGTCGACGTCCTCCACCCCGGCTTGTTCTCGTAGATGCCTTCAATCTTGTCGTAGCCGCTGGCCTGCGCCGGGATCTCCTCGGTCCTCTTGCCGTTGATTTTGTAGCCGATGCAAACCGGGATTTCCGCAAGTTCGTCGAGCACGTCCAGTTTCGTCACCACCAGCCACGAGATTCCGTTAATCATGCCAGCGTAACGCAGAAGTGGCAAATCCAACCAGCCGCAACGCCGCGGGCGCCCCGTGACCGCTCCGTACTCATTACCGCGGGCGCGCAGCAGGTCGCCTTGTTCGTTGAGGGCTTCGGTCGGGAAAGGGCCGCCACCTACCCGCGTGCAGTATGCCTTGGTCACGCCGATCACCATGTCGATTGCGGTCGGTGCCACGCCGGTGCCGATCACTGCACCCCCGGAGGTGGCGCTCGATGAGGTGACGAACGGATAGGTTCCATGGTCGATGTCGAGCATCGTCCCCTGGGCGCCCTCGAAAATGATCGACTTGCCGTCCGCCAGCGCCCGGTTGAGATACGCGGCAGTATCGCAGACGAAAGGCGCGATTTTCCCGGCGGCCGCAGCATATTCCAGGTACATCTTGTCGGAGTCCAGCGGCTCGGAGTTGAAGAGCGCATGCGCGATCATGTTCTTCTCGCGCACGGCGTTTTCGATGTGGGTCTTCAGGAGTTTGAGGTCGAGCAGGTCGGCCACACGAAGTCCGCGGCGGCCCATCTTGTCTTCATAGGCGGGCCCGATCCCGCGCGAGGTGGTTCCAATCTTCACGCGGCCGGGAGCGTTCTCGGAAGCGAGTTCGATCATGCGGTGGTAGGGCAGGATCACCTGGGCTCGGTTGCTGACGTACAGCGTGCCATCGACCTGCACGCCGGCCTCGCGCAGCGCGCCCACTTCCTTCAGAAAAGCCATTGGGTCGAGCACGACGCCATTGCCGATCACGCTGCAGCAGCCCGAACGCAGCACTCCGCACGGAACCAGCTGGAGGATGAATTTCTTGCCGCTGATGATGACGGTGTGGCCGGCATTGTGTCCACCGGCATACCGCGCCACCACCGGAAAGCCCTCCGAGAGGACGTCGACAATTTTGCCTTTGCCCTCGTCGCCCCATTGCGCGCCCACGATGACCGCAGCCTTACCCTTTTTCAATGCCAGCTCCCTGCAGAAGATGTTCCGGTTCCGGGGTCGCACACACTCTCTCCGCCCGCGGGTTCGTCGCAGTTTCGAAATTGCTGGGATTTGAGCGGAGCGGGTGTGTACAGGTAAGAATACATTGCCGGGGCGGGATGGGCAATTCGGTCGTTGGTCATTGGCAGTTGGTCGTCGGCAAGCCGCAGGTTTGGACCGGAAAATCAAGATTTTTCTGCGGCCAGAAGCTGACGACTCAAGACCAACGGCGATAAACTGTTCTCCGTGCCCGAGCTTCCCGAAGTCGAAACCATCGCGCGTGGATTGCACCAGCGCGTGGCCGGCGATGCCATTGAGTCCGTGTGGCTGGGTGCGAAGCCGCAGACTATGAAGTCGCCGCCGGCGGAGATCGCGACGACTTTGGAACACACCCGCATCGCCCGGGTGCGGCGCATGGGCAAGCACATTGTCTTCGAACTGGAACGTAATGGTTTGGAGCAGGTGTCGGGTCGAGCCGGCGCGGCGCGGTCTTCGCCTGCGAAAAGCCGAACACTCCAACCTGCCCCGGGTTCCAACTCCCAGTGGATCGTCCACCTTGGCATGACGGGTCGCATGTTGCTGTGTGAACCGGACGCTGAGGTCGTCAAGCATACCCACGCGATCGTGAAGCTCGCTTCGGGCCGGGAGCTCCGCTTCGTGGACCCGCGCCGCTTCGGGCGCCTCAGTGTTGCTCGGAAGGGCGATTTCGACGCCGTCGGCGTGGAGCCGCTTGAGGTAGACCAGGGGCGCTTCCTCGCGCTCTTTCGGGGCCGAAACACGCCTATCAAGAGCGCTCTGCTGAACCAGAAGCTGCTGCGGGGAGTTGGCAACATTTATGCCGACGAATCGCTGTTCCGTGCGGGCATCCGTCCACGGCGCCGCGTTTCCACCATCCCCCGCGCGCAGTTGGAGCGGCTCCATCTGGCGGTGCAGGTAGTCCTCAAAGAGGCCATCGCGCTGGGTGGGTCCTCGATCTCCGACTACGTCGACGCCGATGGTGAAGAAGGCTTCTTCCAGCTACAGCACCGCGTGTACGGCCGCGAGGGAGAACCGTGCCTGGTCTGCAAGACCGTCGTGAAGCGCGTGGTCATCGTGGGGCGAAGCAGCCACTACTGTCCGAAATGCCAGAAATAAGAAATTTTCAATGGCCGCTCTCCAATGGTCGATGGAATACCCCAAGCTCGCTTCTTATCAATTGTGCAATGGGCCGCTGAAAATCGACAATCGAATTTGCCCGGTGTACTCTGGTTTCCCTTGCTGCCTTATGCCTAATTTCTCCATTGGTGTGGATCTGGGCGGGACGAACTTGCGCATCGCGGCGGTCGATGAGCAGGGGCGGCTCATGGAAAAAATCACGCTCGGAACCAAGACCGTGTTGGGCCGTGACCACGTGCTGAACGACATGTGCGAGGCCGTCCAGCAGGCTTCGAATAAGTACCAAGGGACCGCGACACTGCTGGGCGTCGGCATCGGTGTGCCGGGAATCATGGATGTACAAACCGGCATGATGCGGGAATCCCCCAACCTGCCCGGGTGGGCGGACTATCCGGTGAGGTCCGAGATCGAACGGCGCCTGGGCGCGCCCGTGATTCTCGAAAATGACGCCAACGTCGCGGCCTTCGGAGAAAAGTGGCTGGGAGCCGGACGCCATGTGGGCGACATGGCCATGCTCACGTTGGGCACGGGGGTCGGCGGGGGAATTGTGCTGGGTGGAAAAATCTGGCATGGCATGACCGGCATGGCTGGTGAGTTCGGGCACATGACGGTCGAACCGGAAGGGCAGCAGTGCGGCTGCGGCAATCGGGGCTGCCTCGAACAGTACGCGTCGGCAACCGCCGTCATGCGCATGGCGCGGGAAGCGATTGCGGCCGGTACCGCCCCGGGCTTGGCCATGGGAGCAAATTCGGACGTCGAGTTCAACGCCAAGGAAATCCACAACCTCGCCATTCAGGGCGACGAGCAGGCGCGTCGAATTTTCCGTCGGGTCGGCCGGGCCCTGGGAATCTCCCTTGCCACGATGGTGAACGGGCTCAACCTCGAGATGTACGTCATTGGCGGCGGAGTCTCGAGCGCATGGGAGGCCTTCTCCCCCTCCATTTTCGAAGAGTTGCGCCAGCGTTCCATGGTGTACGCCGCAACCGCGCCCTCCGATCCGCTCCGCATGTCATCGGGTGCCTCGGGGCAGGTTGAGCCGGGAGCAGGCCGGAAGACGATCATCACCCGGGCTTTGCTGGGGAGCGACGCTGGACTGTTCGGTGCCGCCCGGCTGCCCATGGTCCGCTCCCAGGGCGCGCATTGCTGACCCTGAGCCGAGTTCTCAGCCTCGACGACGGCTACCGTATCGTCTTTTGAAACGCCTGCAGGAATCTCAGATTCTGGTCCGCGGTTCCTATGGTCACCCGGATCGAAGTGGGCGCACCCCATGCCGCCAGCGGCCGAATGAGCACGCCTTCTGTGCGCAGGCGTCGCGCAACTTCGCGGGCATCTTGCTCGACGTCGAGGCACAGGAAATTCGTCCAGGCGGGAATCACACTGTACCCCAGTCTTGATATTTGTCCGGCCAACCACTCCGCCTGCCTCGCATTATTCTCGACGGCATATCGCACATGCGCTTGGTCTCCCACCGCCGCCAAGGCCGCCACCTGGGCCACGGACGAAACCGCAAACATGTCCTGGACGCGCGTGAAGTAGGTCATCAGCTCGGCAGGGCCTATTCCGTAGCCCACCCGGAGTCCCGCTAGTCCGTGCGCCTTCGAAAACGTCCGTAGAACCACCACGTTCCGGTCCTCGCGAACATAGTTGAGGGAACGGGAATACTCCACGCCCCGCAAACCAGCAAAATACTGCGCGTAATCGTAGTAGGCCTCATCGAGAATCACCACCACGTGCGCAGGGACCCGCTTCAGAAAGCGGTCAACCGCGACCGCATCGAGCAGCGTTCCGGTTGGATTGTTGGGATTCGCGACGAACACGATGCGGACCTTGTCATCGATCGCGGCCAGGATCGCGTCGAGATCGTATCCACCGTCTCGCAGCGGCGTCCGGATCAGGACCGCCCCTGCCGCCTGCGTGACCATCGGGTAGGAGATGAACGAACACGCACTGGTCATGGCGTTCAGTCCCGGCCGCAGCAGCGTGCGTGCCATCACGCCAAGTAGAGCGGTCGTTCCGTTGGCAATCAGGATCTGTTCGGCATGTACGCTGTGCACCTCTGCAAGTTTCTGGCGCAGCGCCCGAGCGTCATCATCCGAATATAAGTGGGAACCGTCGAGCACCACGCGCATTTCGGCCACTGCCTTGGGCGAGGGACCATAGGGGCTCTCGTTGGCGTTCAGTTTGAGGACAGGAGCGGCTCGATCAGATTTTGTGGACGATTCGGGCTTTTCCGGCGTGGATTCGCCCAGCAAGCGGACGGGATCAGCGACGAGATCGAAGAACCGTCCCATGGGGAGGGTCAGGAAGCCGCGTCCCGCAGCTTCCGGGCGGCCTGGGTCGTCTGGCCGGACGCAGTCCGCAGCCGATCGACCTCCTGCAACGTCAGAGGGCGAAACTTTCCCGGGGGTACGTTCAGCGCGAGCGGCCCATACTTCACGCGTTTGATTTTTTCCACGTGATGGCCGACTTCTTCGAACATGCGGCGAATCTGGCGATTCCGACCTTCGATCAGCGTGATTTCATACCAGGGATTGGCCGCTTCCTTGACGATGCGAATCTTGGCGGGCGATGTGCGAACACGCTTCCCGTCATCGGTGGCGATCGAAAGGCCTCCGCGCAGCTTCGCGATCGCCTCTACACTGGGTTGGCCGCTGACTTTGACTACGTAAGTCTTCGGGACATGCGAGGCGGCCTTCATCAGCCGATGGGCCAGCGTCCCATCGTTGGTCATCAGAACCAACCCCTCGCTGGCATAGTCGAGGCGTCCCACGGGGTAAACCCGGCTGCCTACCCCGCGCACCAGGCTCATGACAGTCGGGCGTCCTTCCGGATCGCTGACGGTCGTCACGAATCCCTTCGGTTTGTTCAACAGCAGGTAGACGTGGCGCTGCGCACCCAGCAGCAGCTTGCCATTTACGCGGATGTGATCTTTTTCCGGATCGGCCTTTGAGCCCAGCGCCGTGACGGGCTGGCCGTTCACCAGCACACGCCCCGACGTGATCAACTCTTCCGCTTTTCGGCGAGAAGCAACTCCGGCAGCGGCGATGATCTTTTGCAGGCGTTCGGCGGGCATGCACGCTCCGATAAGGTCAGATGTCAGCGACTCGGGAAGGCGCTAGTCGTGCGGCTTCCCGGCGTGCGTCTCCACGGCTTCATCCGGGGATTCCTGGGCGGCACTGGAATCAACGCTGGTTTCTCGACTGGCCTCGGCGAGGTCTCCGGTTTCGGAGTCCGAGGTGGGCTCCCCCTCAGGGGCACCCGTCGGAGCCGATTCGGCAGTGTCGGACGGCAGCAGATCGCTCTGGAAAGATTCCGCCACCAGCTTCTCGAATTCTTCCATGCTGGGCAGTTCGCTCACATCCTTCAGTCCGAAGCGCAGCAGAAATTCCTTGGTGGTCTTGTAGAGAATCGGCCGGCCGATGACAGCTTTGCGACCCGCCGTCGTGATCAGCTTGCGGTCAAGCAGGGTCGCGATCACCCCGCCGGAATCGACGCCGCGAATCTCGCTGATCTCGGGCACGGTGGCCGGCTGTTTATAGGCAATCACCGCCAGCGTTTCCAACGCCGGCAGCGACAGGCGAATCGGCGGCTTCAGACTCTTCGCAAAAGCGCGCGCCATATCGTGCTGCTCGGGCTTCGTGGACATCCGATAGCCGCCTGCAACCTGGCGGATCTCGATCCCATGCTCGGAAGTCCCATACTCGGCGAGCAGTTCTTCCATGGACGCCCGCACCCGAGACTTCACTTCGGCGTCGTCAACTAAACCGTTTTCCGCGACCACGGACTCCTTCACGAGTTGGGCAATCTGGTCCAACGTGACCGGAGTCTCGGCGGCATAAACAATCGCTTCGAGTTTGGCTTTCAGGCTCATAGATAACCAATGACCACGGACCACCGCTTTTCATTTCCAATCGTCCCGCACCGCGGCCTGTTCGTTCATGAGGGCGTCAAATCCCACGTGCTTGCGAATCAGAATCTCTCCGAACAAGCGCTCCTGGCGCAACTGGATCGCCTGCAAGCGCACCAGTTCGAGCATCGCCAGAAACATGCACACCAACGCTGGACGAGACTCGATATTGCGCAGCATCTGCTTCAACCGCACCGGCTTGTCTTCGAGCGAGAGTCGACGTCGAAGGTAATCGATCATCTGTCCCACCGTGACGGTGTCTTCATCTACCTCGAGGATCGGACGGGAACGGGCGCGGTCGAGAATCTGCTGGAACGTCTTCACCAGGTCGATGACGTCCGCCGCTAACTCGGGCTCGGTCCCTTCGGCGTCCTTAAACTCCCGCAGCGCAGGGTTCGACCAGACCGCATCTTCGATCTGTTGCTTTTGCAGGAGCATCTGGGCTGCCGACTTGAACTTCTCATGCTCCAGCAGCCGGTTCACCAGTTCGCTGCGCGGATCGTCCTGGGCCTCGGCAGGGGCCAGCGGATCCCGCGGCAGCAGCATCTTCGACTTGATGTGAATCAGGACTGCGGCCATATAGATGAAGTCAGCCGCCACGTTCACATCCAGTTCTCGCATGCGCTCGACGTAGGTGAGATATTGCGCCGTAATGCGCGCGATGGGGATGTCGTAAATATCGATGTCCTGCTTGCGGATCAGGTCGAGCAGCAGGTCAAGTGGGCCTTCGTATACATCACCGACCGCTACGGCGAATGGGGAGTCGCTGGCGCCTTTCCTCGCGCCCGGTTTGCCGGCCGTCGAAGGCTGATGCGCGGCCGGTGCCCCCCCCGGCTCGAAGGGAAGCAGCACTCCCGATACTGCCTTTACTTCTTCACTCATCCTTGTGATCGTCCCCACCCCTTCGCGTTGTCGGACTTGCGCGCAGGTTCGTACTCGAGCGACATGCCCATCGAGGCGCGTACCTCAGACATCGTGGCGTCGGCCACCTTGCCGGCCGCCGCCGAGCCTGCCTCCAGAATATCCCAGGCAAGCCTCGGATTGTCCTCGTATTTTTTGCGACGCTCCTGCATGGGCTCGAGCACCTGAACCAGGGCATCGGCCACCCACCCCTTGCACTCGATGCATCCGATCCCAGCCGATCGGCAGCCCTCGTCCACCTTGGCCATCGTTTTCTGGCTGCTGAAAATCTTGTGCAGATCGCCCACCGGGCATACGTCGGGATTTCCGGGATCACTGCGCCGGACGCGCGCCGGGTCCGTGACCATGGTCTTCAGTTTCTGCCGCACCACCGGCTCGGGATCAGTCAGCATGACCGTGTTTCCGTAAGACTTCGACATCTTCCGGCCATCTGTGCCGGGTAACTTCGCAGCGTGGGTCAACAAGGGCTGCGGTTCGGGAAGCACCGGAGCCTGCTTGCCGTAAAATTGGTTGAAGCGTCGCGCAATCTCGCGGGTCAGTTCTACGTGCGGCACCTGGTCTTCCCCCACCGGGACAAAATCGCCCTTGTAGATGAGGATGTCGGCCGCCTGCAGCACCGGATAGCCGAGAAATCCATAGGTCCCCAGGTCTTTCTCGCTGATGTTCTCGCGCTGTTCCTTGTAGGTGGGTACACGTTCCAGCCAGCCCAGCGGCGTGATCATCGAAAATAGCAGGTGCAGTTCCGCGTGTTGCGGCACATGGGACTGGATGAACATCGTGCAGCGCTCCGGATCTAGCCCAGCCGCCAGCCAGTCGAGCAGTACCTCGACGGAGTTCTCTCTCACCTTGGACGTGTCCGCGTAGTCGGTCGTGAGTGCGTGCCAGTCGGCAATACAGAAGAAGCATTCGTACTGGTCCTGCATGCGCACCCAGTTCTGCAGGGCGCCGACGTAGTTCCCAAGGTGCAGTTTCCCGGTCGAGCGCATGCCGCTGAGCACGCGTTTGCGTTGGTTGGAAGTGGGCATCAGAATCTCGTGAGTATCCAGTTGAAGAATTGCAAGGGCGGCGAAATCAATTGGTTGAGCAGCCCTCGGCCCAAATAGACCAGTGCGATCAGGCCGAAGATCCCGATCGTGTCATAGGCGCGCCGGACCGGATCGGAGAGGAAGTGGCGCAGCACGTGGCTGCCATCGAGTGGTGGCACGGGAATCAGATTGAAAACGCCGAGCACAACATTGATCAACATCAGCTCATAGAGGAAGAGCGTAACCGGCACCAGGAAGGATGACGATTCCGCGCCAACCATGCCCTGGGTGTAGGTGGAGGGCATGGTCTGCACCAGTCCGTGGCCAAGCGCGGACGTTTTGGCAACCAGAAACATACCGACGAGGGCGCCGGCCGCCACCAGAAAATTGCTGATCGGCCCAGCCACCGAGGTCAGGATGTCGTCCGCCACCGGGTGTTTGAAATTTCTCGGGTCTACGGGCGTCGGTTTTGCCCAGCCGAGCACAGGAACATGTGCGAACGCCGCAACCAGCGGCAACAGAACGGTACCCACCGGGTCGATGTGTTTAATGGGATTCAGCGAAATTCTCCCCAGCATGCGAGCAGTCGGGTCACCGCAGCGGTTGGCGGTCCAGGCATGCGCCGACTCATGCACGCTGATCGCAAACAGGAATGCGATCAGCTGGAAAACAATGCCAACAATGTCTACACCGTTCAGGTTCATGCGGAGTTTGCACTCGATTCTAGCAGAGGACGTGGCGCCCTCTTACCCTGCCTCGACCGGCAAGCGCGCGACCGGAGACCTTTCCGCAGATTCTGAACTCGATGGAAGCAAAGAGGTTAGTGCGATGTGCTCAATCAGCAAACCTTCCACGGCTTGCTTCGTCTAATATAAAGGCTCCGCAAGCAGAGTAACCCACAACCACTGTCCGGCCAGCCACACGAGGAAGTTATGTCGTTACACATCAAGAGCGAGCAAACGGGTGACGTGGCGGTGCTGCAGTGTGCTGGAAGAGTTGTGCGCGGTGAGGCACTCCATTTTCTTAAGGACGCGGTGATCGGTCTGAAGCAGCCGCGAGTTGTCGTACTCGACTTGTCAGCAGTCGAGATGCTCGACGGCGGCGGGCTCGGTATGCTGGTCTTTTTGCATCGCTGGACTCGTGACCAGGCGATTCAGTTGAAGCTGGTGAATCCGTCGAACTTCGTGCGCGAAATGCTGGAGCGCACCCGGCTGTCTTGCGTGTTCAATATTTCGTCGGTGGACGATGCGGTGGAGATCCTCTGCACTTCGCATCACGCAGACCAAACTGTGAATCGCGCCGTGGCGTAGTCGGTTCTTCCACGCGCCACGCTTCCAAGAGTCCCTCAGTCGAATCAACTTCACGGTTACCCCGGTCGCGCCAGGTTGTGTGCTCGAGCGCAATTCGAGTTGTGCAGTCCTGGCAGCGCCCCGGTTCATCCCACATTCAAATCTGGCGGCGCGAGGCCATGCTTTATAATTCGCCCGCCTGATGAAGCCGAAAAAGTCCTCAAGACCAAACAAGACCGGGATGGCGCGTCCGCAGCCGGTTGACGCGCTGCTCTATCCGCGATTCTCGGGCATTGCCACCTTCATGCGCCTGCCTTATGTTCCGCGCGCGGAGGAACTTGACATCGCGATCATTGGGATTCCTTACGACGGTGGCGCCACGTACCGCCCGGGGCCGAGGTTCGGGCCCCGCCACGTGCGTGACCAGTCTTCGATCATTCGTCCTTGGAATCCGGCTCTCCACCTCAATCCGTTCGAGAAGTGGCGCATCGGCGATTTCGGCGATCTTTCGATCAATCCGCTGTCCATCGAAGTCACGTTCAGGCGAATCACCCGGCAGCTCGACGAAGTTCTGAAATCGGGTGCGCGCACGGCCTGCGTGGGCGGCGACCACTCCATTCTGCTGCCCATACTCCGCTCAGTCCACAAGCGGTTCGGTCCGGTCGGCCTGATCCAGTTCGACGCACACAACGACACCTGGGGCGGTTATTTCGGCAGTCCGCACTCGCACGGGACGCCGGTCCGCAGAGCCGTGGAAGAGGGCCTGCTGGTGACCAAGGACGTGTTGCAAATCGGCCTGCGCGGCCAGGTTTACTCGAAAGATGACTTCGATTTCGGCCGCAAACACGGTTTCACGGTGGTGACTTCGGAAGAATTGCATCGCGCCGGAGTCGCTTGGGTGGGGCCTCACCTTAAGAAACTCTCCCGGCGACCCGTCTACGTCACCCTCGACATCGACGTGGTGGATCCGGCATTCGCACCCGGCACCGGCACACCGCAGGTCGGCGGACTCTCAAGCGCCCAGATCATCGACCTGGTGCGTAGTCTTCGTGGCATGAATATCGTGGGCTGCGACCTGGTCGAAGTCTCGCCGCCGTACGATACGGGAGAAATCACTTCGCTGCTCGCAGCAAACTTGCTCTACGAGTTGATCTGTTTATTCTGAACCGGGCCTGACTTGACCGATAACCGCCAATCCGGGGAATCCCGCGCTGCGCTCGGCGACTCGGCGACTCGGTCCGACGCCGCGCCCCCGCCTCAACTCGCCCGCAGGCTCCGCGTCACCGACTACTTCACTCTCGGCTGGGGCACGATGGTTGGAGTCGGCTGGCTGGTCGTGATGGACGACTGGTTGCTGCGTGGCGGTCCGCTGGGTGGAATCCTGGGATTCGCGCTCGGCGGTATGCTGCTGCTGCCGATCGGCTACGTTTACGGCAAACTGGTGATGGCGATGCCCGACGCCTCGGGGGAGGTTGCCTACACCGCGAAGGTCTTTCCGAAGCCCGTCAGCTTCGCTACCGGCTGGATGATGGTGCTTGCTTACTTCATCGTTTGCCCCTGGGAAGCGGTGGCGGTGGGCCGTATCGCGAGCTACATCTTTCCGTTTCTCGACTCGATGGAGCTGTACCGTATTGCCGGCAAGCCGGTGTTCCTGCCCCGCCTCATGGTCGGACTTGCGCTTACGGGTCTGCTCACGCTGCTGAACGCTCGCGGGATTCGTCTCAGCGCGACCTTCCAGAACTGGACGGCGTTCGGAACCCTGGGCCTGTTTGTGGTCTTCGTCGCATTCGGCGTCAGCCGGGGCTCGCCCGCGAATTTCCCGCCGCTCTTTACGCACACGCCGTTGATTTCCATGTTGCTGATCATGCAGATCGTCCCCTACTACATGACCGGATACGAATCGGTCAGCAAAGCAGCGGAAGAGGCCAACCCGGACTTCCGCGGGCGCAGCTTCTTCAAAGCCATCTGGATGGCGATTGTCGTGGGCATCCTCTTTTATACGATCGTGATCGCCGCCGTCGGCTACGTCGCGCCCTGGAAACAGCTCACGGGCGAGAAATTCATGACAGCCGTTGCGTTCGAGCGGGCGGTTGGTTCGCGTTCGGTCGTGAACATCATCCTGGCAGCGGCCTTGCTCTCGCTTTTCAAGTGCTTTAATGGAAACTTCGTGGCCGCGAGCCGCCTGCTGTTTGCCATGGGTCGGCGCGGCCTGCTGGACGCACGTGTGGCTGCGGTGCATCCCGTGAATCAGACGCCCGCGGTTTCCGTTTTTTGTGTGGGCTTGACAACCGCGCTGTGCATGTTCCTGGGCGACGCGATTCTGGTTCCGATTTCGGAGGTCGGGTCGGTCGCCTCGGCCAGCGGATGGCTTGCGACGTGCGCGGCCTACTACGCCATGGGTCCCGCACCCCGCGAACGGCTGATCGCGCTTTTCGGACTCGCAGTCTGCCTCATGATGATCCTGATGAAGGCGCTTCCGGTGGTGCCCGGACATTTCACGGGCTACGAATGGCTGGCGCTGGCGATTTGGGTCATACTCGGCGCCATTCTGGGATGGCGAGGGCGCGGGCGGCCGCTGGCGTCCTAGAACGAGGATTTTTGGAGTTCATAACCAGGCTGAGGAAAATCTCAATGCGTTCTTCCCGGGCAGCATTCTTCGTTCTCGACGTCTTCGGCGTGTTTTTGCTTTGTTCTGCACAGACCTTGCCCTCCTTCGACCTGGTCATCACCAATGGACACATCATCGATGGCACGGGCTCGCCGTGGTACTCGGGCGACCTGGGGATCCGCGACGGGAAAATCGCGGCCATCGGGAATCTCTCCCAGGCGGCCCGCAAGCGCACGCTCGACGCTAAAGGCATGGTCGTCGCGCCCGGGTTCATCGACATGCTGGGGCAGTCGGAGGACACCATCCTGGTCGATCCGCGCCTGCCGTCCAAGATCTATCAGGGCGTCACGACGGAGATCACCGGCGAAGGCGGCTCGATTGCTCCTCTCAATGACGCGATCATCACGGCCGACAAGACAAAATACGACCACCTGAAGATCACTCCCGACTGGCGCAGCTTTCGACAATATTTTGCGCGGCTTGAGAAGCAGGGAATGGGCATCAATCTGGCCAGCTACGTGGGCGCCACGCAGGTCCGACGCGTGATTCTCGGCGACGCCGACGTGCAGCCCACCGCCGCTCAACTCGAGCAGATGAAATCGCTGGTGCGCGACGCCATGCGAGACGGAACCGTCGGCGTCTCCACCTCCCTTGAATATGCTCCCGCGCCCTATGCCAGGACGGAGGAAATCATCGCACTGGCCGCTGAGGCGTCCAAGTTTGGCGGCGTCTATGCGACCCACATGCGCAGCGAAGGGGACGCGATCATGACGGCCCTCGACGAAACCCTGCGCATCGGCAAGGAAGCGCAAATCCCTGTGGAGATCTGGCACCTCAAAGTTGCGGGCAAGACCAACTGGGGCCGAATGCCTGAGGTTGTCGCGAAGCTCGATGGGGCGCGGGCGCAAGGCATGGACGTCACTGCCGACACCTACGCCTATCCGGCATGGTCGAATGATTTCTCGGCGTTCATCCCGCCGTGGGCCCACGACGGAGGCGACGCGAAGCTGATCGAGCGCCTCAAAGATCCCGCGACCCGCGCCCGCATTCGCAAAGACATGCTGACGCCGTCGAACGACTGGGACAACGAATGGCACGAAATCCCGGGGCCCGAGGCCGTGATCGTTTGTGCGGTTCAGAATCCCAAGCTGCTCCCGCTTCAGGGCAAAACACTCGCCGACGTGGCCAAGCTCTGGAACAAGGACCCGATGGATGCGCTCTTCGATCTGCTGATCGAAGACGACGCGTTCACCAGCGTCGCGGTGTTCGGAATGTCGGAGCCTGACGTTGCGCTGGCCTTGCAGCAGCCCTGGATCTCGGTCGATAACGATTCGTCGGGCACCTCACCGGAGGGCATCCTCGGGCAGGAGCACCCCCACCCGCGGGCGTATGGGACGTTTCCCCGCATCCTGCGTAAATACGTCCGCGAAGAAAAGAAGCTCACGCTGGAAGATGCGATCCGCAAATTCTCGGCGTTACCGGCGCAGCGCATGCGCCTTGTCGACCGCGGAGTCCTGAAGGCCGGCATGTGGGCCGACGTCGTTGTCTTCGATCCGATGACCGTCAAAGACGTCGCGACCTTCGCCGAGCCCAACCGGTTGTCGCAGGGGATGGAGTACGTGCTGGTGAACGGGGCGGCTGTGATTGATCAGGGAAAGATGACCGGAGCGCTGCCAGGGAAGGTTCTTCGTGGACCGGGCCACGTGCCGTGACCCTGATGGGCTGGGTTCTCTGGGAAGCTAAACAACCACTTTTCCGGACTAGCCCAGTGCGGGCGTCTGGGCCTGGCCACCTACGGCGCCTTCGCAATTCCCAGCACGGCATCTCCACCCATGGTTTGGTAGCAACCCAGTCCATCGCTCGTTTCCGACACCCGAACCGAGGACCGGCTCGACCCAGTGGCGAGGGTTTCCGGTGCCCCTAGATCTCCGGATAGAAATCGAAGAACGCCTCCAAGCTCGTCTTTAACTGCTTCTCGATGTCTTCCTTGCTGCCCTCGAGCACGTGCATGGTGACGTGGGCATGGCGGCCGCTTTTCAACTTCACGGTCGCGTCGCCCACCTCCGTTACCTCATCGGAAGGCAGCAGTCGCAGGCCGTAAACTAATGTCAGATTCGCCATGCACGGATTCTAGACAAACCGGCCCCATCTGTCCTCTCCTCGACTGCTCCGAGTGGGCACTCGAAATTTAGGGCGTCGCTCCCGTCCGCTCATTTAGAATGTCCCGCGTGTTCCCCAAAATCCTCTTTCTGGTCACGGTAATCACACTGTCAAGTGTGACTAGGGTCTGCGCCCAGCAACCTCCGCAGGTGAAGGTCAACGTCCTGAACGTTTGCTCGCCCTCGCCCGAGGAGCAGAAGGAGATCTCCTCGGCGCTCGCGCGGGTGCCTAAGCAGCCGCTGTTCAGCCAGGACTTCGAAGTCGCGCGCGGGCGCTCGAGCCTGGCCGAGGGAGCGGGATTCCTCCAGGCGGGCCAAAGCGCGCAGCTTTCGGACGAACCGTCTGTGGCCCGTTGGGTACGCCTGCGCCGCGAATTTGCCGTGCAGGCCGTGTTCTCGACCGTGCAGTATTCCTTCAGCCACGACGGCAAAAACATGATCGAAACCCTGGTTCTGCACGTGCGCGATCCGAAAGACCTGGTGCAGCTTTCGATCGAGGACAGCGCCTCGGCGGTGACCAGTCCTGCCACCATGTTGGGCGCAGCCTCGCCCGCCAGCCGGATCAAGCTGGAGCGCTTCGGAAAGCCATCGGTCGTGCTGGCGCGTTGTAGTGGTTCGGAGGGCGCTCCCTCCCCCGACCAGAACGCCTACGAGCCGTTGTTCGCGAGCGCCTCGGCCATCTTGACGAGTTACCGGGATTCGCTGAATGCGCGACACACCGTCCCGGACGAGTTGTCGCGAGTCAGTGCGGTCGCGGCGACGGGGCAAAAGCCGGCAGGGAAGTCGCCACCGGGGAAGGCGGGCACAGGTAAGCGGGCGCACAGCCCAGAAAAGCAGAATCCAGACAAGAATTGAGTCCTGCACAACCTCAAGCTCCGCGTTCTTTGCGGCCTTTCTTCCCGATGCGGTTCGAGGTCTGCGGTCGCATGCATAACTCGGAAGTTGAGTGCCACCGTTGTGCTCCTGAAACCATTTCCAAAATTCGCAATCTAAGAACCTGACACTATGGACATTCGCAACGTGGTCATCATCGGCTCCGGTTGTTCCGGACACACCGCCGCCCTCTACGCCGCGCGCGCCAACCTGAAGCCGCTCATCATCGAAGGCCATGAACCCGGAGGCCAGCTCTCCATCACCACACTGGTGGAAAATTTTCCGGGCTTCCCGGATGGAATCCAGGGCCCCGAGCTGATCGAGAACATGCGCAAGCAGGCGCAACGCTTCGGAGCCGAATACCAGATGGGCCACGTCAGCAGCGCCGACCTGAGTACTCACCCCCTCACACTGCACGTAGGCAAGCACCAGGTCCACACCAAGTCTCTGATCATCGCCAGCGGTGCCTCGGCGCGGTGGCTCGGACTGGCGCACGAGCAGCAGCTCATCGGCCACGGAGTGTCCTCGTGCGCGACCTGTGACGGCTTCTTTTTCTCCGGGAAGGAAATCGTGGTGGTCGGGGGCGGCGACACGGCTATGGAGGAAGCGAACTTCCTGACTCGCTTCGCGACCAAGGTCACCATCATCCATCGCCGCGACAGTTTCCGGGCATCGAAAATCATGCTTGACCGGGCGAGGAAACACGAAAAGATTGCTTTTGTCACAGACACCGTGGTCGAGGATGTTTACGACGTCGGAAAGAAGGAAGTCACTGGCCTGAAGCTGCGCAACTTGAAAACCGAGAAGAGCTACGACTTCCCAACCAGCGCACTCTTCCTCGGCATTGGCCACGAACCCAACGCACAGATCTTCGAAGGCCAGCTCGACATGGACCACGACGGCTATCTGAAGACGCTCGATTATGTTTTTACGCGAGTTCCTGGCGTATTTGCCTGCGGCGACGTGGTCGATCGCCGCTATCGCCAGGCCGTCACCGCAGCCGGTACCGGCTGCATGGCCGCCATCGAATCCGAGCGCTTTCTTGAGGAACACCCGGACTAGAAAAGAGGTGATTCATGAGCAAGACCTGCACACACCTGAAAGAAATCAAGAAAGTCGCTCCCAGCGACAAAGGCTGCAAGGAATGTCTCGAGATGGGCGACAGCTGGGTTCACCTGCGCCTCTGCCTCGAATGCGGCCACGTCGGTTGTTGCGACTCCTCCAAGAATAAGCACGCCACGAAACACTTTCATCAGACCAAGCATCCCATCGTGCAATCGTTTGAGCCAGGGGAAGACTGGCGCTGGTGCTACGTAGACGAAGTTTTCCTGTGACGGGTTGACGCAATCACATGCCTGAGAGACAAGTGCCCAACGGGCGATTTATCGACTACCTCCATGCGGTGGTGCGCGGAGAGGCCCCGCAACCTCCGGTGGCACAACTCATCGGTTTTTCTCTCACCACTGTAGGCCGGGGCCGTGCCAGAATTGAATTCGACGCTGGACCGCAGCACGCCAACCCACGAGGCACGCTGCACGGGGGGATCCTGTGCGACATTGCGGATGCCGCCATGGGGCTGGCCTACAGCACTACGCTCGGAGAAAGCGAAAGCTTTACGACGCTCGAGCTGAAAATCAACTTCCTGAAGCCAGTCTGGAATGCCAAGCTCACCGCGGAAGGAAAGGTGGTTAAACGCGGCCGCACGATTGGCCTCACCGAGTGCGATGTGACAGACCAGAAGGGAAGCCTGGTCGCCCGAGCCTCCAGCACCTGTATGACCCTCCGCGGACAGGACGCGGCTGGCCGCTGACGGTGATGCCCTCACACCTCGGTAGCTGGGGGGTTTGTGATACAACTTCCTGTGAGCCTCATGTACGTCCCAGGCGCGAATCACCTTACAACCTCTGTTTCGGACGGTCACCCGTGCTGAGAGCCCTGTTCATCTCTCTGTCGGAGAGCCGAACGCTGCGCGCCGCGGCCGAGAAATCGGCCATCGGGCAGCGCCTTTCCAGCCGATTCGTGGCGGGGACGCAAGTCGACGACGTGCTCAAAGTCGCCAGCAAGCTCAACCAGAAAGGCGCCACCGTCAGCGTTGACAACCTGGGCGAGAACGTCACCAACGCCGGGGAAGCACGCGCCAGCGCCCAGCTCTATCACCAGCTTCTCGACCAGATCGCTGCACGCAAGCTTGACGCTAACGTCAGCCTGAAACTCACCCATATGGGTCTGGACGTGGACGAGAACCTCGCTCGCGACCTCGTGACCGGCCTTGTCCAGAAGGCCGCCAGCATGAGCCCGCCGAACTTCGTGCGGGTCGACATGGAGGGTTCGCCCTACACCCAACGCACGCTCGATTTCGTCCACAAACTCCATCGCACGCCAGGTCACGCCGGTTGCGTGGGCACGGTGATCCAGTCCTACATGCTGCGCGCCGAGGCGGACATCGAAAAGCTTCTCGCCGAAGGCATCCGTATCCGGCTCTGCAAGGGAGCGTACAAGGAACCGCCCGAGATCGCCTTCCAGAGGAAATCCGAGGTCGATCGGAACTACATCAAGTTGATGAAGATTCTGATGAAGAGCGGAATCTATCATGGGCTGGCCACGCACGACGAGAACATCATCAAAGAGGCGAAGGCTTTTGCCACGCTTGAAAACATCCCACGCGATGCTTTCGAATTCCAGATGCTGCACGGCATCCGGCGAGATCTGCAGCAAGGCCTGGTGCGGGACGGCTGGCGCATGCGGGTGTACATCCCGTTCGGCACCGAGTGGTACCCCTACTTCATGCGCCGCCTCGCCGAGCGCCCCGCCAATGTCTTTTTCATCGCGAGGAACCTGTTGCGCAACTAGCGGTCGGAATTCAGGCAGAGATGCGGTCGGGTCGTTCTTAACTCGCCCGCCCGCTCGTCCTTCGTGGTGGTCGGCTTTAGGAAATCACAGAAAGGAATTCCATCCGCTTGTCGTCTTGGAGAAGCGTCTTTACGCTCCCCATGCGGGGAAGGGTGGCGCGAAAGGACCTTGTCCTGGCGTTTTGAGGTTGCCCGAGCGAAGGTTTTGCCGAGAACCGAGAATCGAGAACTCGCCTCCTACTGCTGCGCCCCCGATTCCGCCGGCGCTAGAGGTAGTTTGGTGGTCTCCCGTAGCATGGTTCTCTCCTGGTCTGAGAACATGCCCTTGAAACGTGGAGAGTCGAGCACCCGCTCGCGCTGATCGGGAGGCATCGCTCGCAAATCGCCAATCGCCGTCTTCATCATCTGCCGACGTTGCGGGGTAAGTTGTTGCCACTGGGGAGCAAGCTGCCGCGCCTGCTGTTTCTGCTGAGGCGTCAGGTGCTCCCATGTTTCAATCCGACTAAGCCGGCGCTGCTGCTCCTGGGGTGGCAAGCTGTTGAAGTGCTGAAGCCGATTCTCCAGTCGCTGCTGTTGTTGTGGCGGCAGTTTGCGGAACTGCGGATCGTTCTGCAGCGCTTTCCGCTGATCCGCCAGAGGAAGTTCTCGATGCGTTCGCAGCCAGTCCCCGCCGTGGCGCTGTTGACCCAATCCCGGTGGCCGCGGTACCTCATGCGCCTGCTGACCCCCTGCCTGTGGGGGGCGCGGCACTTCATGCGGTTGTCCCTGTCCGTAAGCAGACCCCTGACTCTGCGGATACGATGGAGGTTGTGACGACGGATGTGCCACCTCGCGCCGTTGCTCTTGCGCAAACCCTGAACCCTGCGAACGCGCTTGGCCCCGCGTCGGTGGCCGAGGCACCTCGCGCCGCTGTTCCCGCACGTCAGACGAAACCGGAGCTTGCTCACGCGGCTGAACGTGCGACGGCGGATGCGGTGTCTCGCGCCCTTGCCCGGGCATGTACCCCGGCGAGCGTCTCTCGATTTCAGGCCGCGCATTTGGCCGAGGTGTCCTCTCTGAGGGCTGCCGGAATTCCCGCACCGGACGAGCATTCTCCTGCGCGGGGCGTTGCCGCCGCACCCGTGGAGACTCCCGCCGCGGCGTGGGAGCCTGGTCGCGGTTGCGACGCTGTCCAAGACAAGGCAACGCCATAGCCAGCAGCAAGCCGGCTGCCGCCACCATCCCCGTCATGGATCCGTTCTTCACAACCCAGCTCCTAGGCTACTAACTTCTGGCTCCCAGCTACGGAGTCTCGTTCTGATCCGCATCCACGTCCGGTTGCACCTGCAGATCATCCAGCAAATCGAAGTTTGCGTAGAGGTCTTCGTTCTTGTCGAGCGCCTGCAGATCGCCTACTGCGGTTCCGGGAGGCGCTGGTAGCTGATGAGCGATCGGAGGAGGAGCGGGTGGGTTCCCGGGATACCAGCGAATACCCCCTGCCGCCATCAAGATCAAAACCAACGCGCCTGCCAGCGCTGGAGCGCGGAACCACGACAGCCATCCCGCGCGCACCGGCTTCGCTCGTTCCTCGCGCATCCGGGCCGCGAGACGCGTATCGAAATAGGTGGAAGGGTCCGGCGCCTTCCATTCATCGAGCAGCGTCATGGTCTGGCGCATCCCTGCCAGCTTGCCAGCGCAATCCGGGCAGCCGAGCAAGTGTTCGTTCATCGCAGGCGTGGGCTCACCGGCACCCGTAGCTACATCCAGCATCATTTCCTTGATGTCAGAGCACTTCATGATTCCACTTCCCTCTACGCAAACTCTCTCAGTTGTTCACGCAGCGTTTCGTACGCGCGGAACAACAATGACTTGGTCGCCGATTCACTCAGCTTCAGGACTTCCGCAATCTGGCGGTAATCCATCTGTTGGTACTTGTGCATGATGACTGCCAGCCTCTGTCGCTCGGGGAGGCCTTGCACCTTCGCGCGAATCGCCGCCATGCGCTCGCGCCGAAGAATCGCCTGTTCCGCCGTAAGGGAGCTGTCGGCCACATCCATCGTGGTCCCAGTCTCCTCATCCGGCTCATCCAGGCTGACCAGTTTCTCCGGCCGTTCGTGCCGGGTATCGCGGGCATGATTCACGGCCAGATTGGTCGCAATCCGATACAACCAGGTCGTAAACTTCGCGCTCGCTTCGTATCCCGAGCGCGACCGATACACCCGCAGAAACACTTCCTGGGCCAAGTCTTCCGCCGCCGCAGCATTATGCGACATACGGAACATGAAGCCCACCATCGCCCGGCGATACTTCTGCACCAGATACTCGAAGGCAGGCTCATCGCCCGCCTTCACTCGCAACATGATTTCCGCATCGGTGAGCCCAACGGCAGATCCAGGCAGGGGGGTATGGGTCTCGGCCGTGGGCTGGGGCCCGACGGAACCCATTCCGAGGAGTCCCCGGTCCATGGCAACGCTGCTCACATCGGTATCAACCCCGCCGGAGGAAGAAAGTTGCACGTCTTGCTCGTCCGGCAAGTCGTCGGAAGTCCCTTTGGAGGAAGGGTTTACGGGCGGTCGCGGGGGATCGGACGGGAACGCCATCGGCCTCGAAAACCTAGACTTGAGAGCATCGGGCACGCCCCAGCCAGGCGGGCCGGTATTTACTTGCTGCGCCCAAGGCTACCACGGGCACCCGTCCACGGAGAACGGGTCGTTTGCTATCAATCTGTGAACCGCACGGAGTGGGCGCTTAACTCAGCGGTAGATTGATCAATCCGTCGATATCGAAGCCTGCCAGCGGGACGACTCGCAAACACAATCGTATTCGGCCCAACAAGCGAATTTTCAAATGCAAAAACTGGCCCAAGTGGTTTCATGTCGCCGATTGCGTCGGCGGGAGAGCCAGAACAATCTGGCTAGGGGCCGCGCCAACCCGGCGCACCCGTGCGACGTCGCCCGCGGGCCTCCCGAGAGTGACAAGTTGATCTAAGCCTCAGTTCAGTGGGCGCACAAGGTCATGGAGCAGATCGACCGCAGCCTGTCCGATAAGCCGCGACTTCTCGCGTCCGTCAACCTGCTCCATCTCATCGGTTTGGGGGTAGCAACTCCTGGCGGTGCAGGTCTAGACTCTCGCACGCCCAAACGGAGGCACGGCGCTACGCCGTCTGGTCAGAGATCCTCATCGTAACGCCGGAACAGAACGGTTAACTTGGGGAAAGAGGCCGTTCGGCGATGCGTCCCAGAGTTTGGAGCACGTGTCTGGGGCGCTTCGTTTATCTATTATCGATCGGTATCTATGCGCACCCAATTGTCGCCCTGAGCAGTCGCCTCACTGGGGGGGCGGGATCGGCTCTCTATCAGTCCGCTGACCGTTCAGTTCGTCGAAAAGATAGCGAATTTCTAGATCGCGAGAATGATAGGCCGCGAGATCGTGTTCGCTAACGGTTCCAGGCTTAACTGCCCTCAACACATCGATCTGCTGCCTCATCAACTCCGCGAATGTTTCAACGATTTGGGGGATGCTTTTGACCATGACAGCACCCAAGTTCTGGGCGGGTTGCGCACTCGCCTAGTCAAAACAAGAGCCTGCTCGCCGGATGTGACCGCCGGATGACAAAGCCCGTTCAGGTGAGGACCGGCGCTCCTGGGACACCATCGACGAGCAGGCCGAAGGACGCTTCCGCCTTGTCTTCAGCCCGCCCTGCTGCCGCACTCGTTTGATTGCAATACAGCGGAATTGCAGCGCCAAAAAGGCGAACAGCACCCAACTGGGCGTTCCGATTCTTACAGTTGCAGCCATACCTAAATACAGCGTTCACTCGATCCGAAAAGTGAATTTGCTGCGCAATACTGTCAAGATCGGAGGTGGTGTGAGGCATGATCTCGTTCACGACAAGCCTGGTCTTGTTGGTCGGTGCATTTGGGCTCGGCGTGAAATTTGCGATTGATCTCGTCAGGGAACGGCGTCGCAAGTTTCAGGCGCGGCACCGCCTTGAATGACACGCCTCGAATACCATGTCTGCCATGCCCAATCTCACCTCGGTGCTCAATCAACTCCAGCACGAACGCATCCGTCTCGCGTCTCAACTTGAAAGTCTCAATGACGCAATCTCGGCGCTGAACGGTGCACGCAGCAGCGCAACCAGCACGAGAAGAAGAATGTCCGCTGCCGGTCGTGCCCGAATCGCAGCCGCTCAACGCGCAAGATGGGCGAAACAAAAAGGGAAAGAGGTTGTTTCCATCCCTGCCCGCAAAGGACGCACGATGTCCCCAGCCGCCCGGAGAAAGATTGCGGCTGCACAGAAAGCACGCTGGGCAAAGTGGCGGAAGGCACAAAAGAAGGGCTAACCATGCAGTTCGACCTCAAGCCCTGCCGACACCAGCGCAAGCGTCCTTCAGGCCGAGTGACGGACCTTGAGGACGTCTCCGGCCTGCTGTTCGAATGCATCCCTCGGCGGATGTGGAATCGGCCTGAGGCTCGATTCCGAGCGAGAGATCGACGACGCGTTTGTGGTCCCGCCTGGTCGGAGGTGCGCGTACACGCGTCTACATCATGCTGATCCGGATGTAACGTCGCAAGTCGGGCGGCGATTTAGCGCGACGCAGGCCGCGAGAAAATATTCCTACCGCGCGCAGTGCTTTGCGAAGGAAGAGGCGGCGTTTCATGCCGCGCCGTTCTCCAGTAACTGGTTTATGGTCTCTTCGTCTTGCAGAAAGGGTTTGTATCGCCTGGCGAGGTAATGCAATCGCAACCGGACTTCTTCTTGGTCATCCCGCACAACCGCCTGCAACAAGGACAGCAGGTCGCGGACTCTCTGAGGGTCGGTTTCCGTCGCTAACTGCTGGCATACACGTCTTATGATGGCAGGATTGAACACGACTTCCTTCGCGGCGCAAATGATCAACCTGACAGTATTTAGGTGCGACTGTAGACCTGTCAATACCATGGAGAATGTAGGCATCGTGGCAGCTACATGGTTCACGGTATTGCTGGAAAGTCTGCCTAGAAGTAGGCTTTGATCAAGTCTTCGACAACGAGCGTTGCAAACCCCCGCGCTGAATGCAGGGTTCACCCCAACCTCCCCTGTACCGGCGCGGGATTCCCGTCCCGGGACAAGGCGAAGCAAGGTACCCGCTAGTGGTCGGTTTGCGTTGCGGAATTGTTGTCAGGCGTTTTCCGCCGTAGGGGTTCTGTGACACGCACGATTTCCTCTACAAGCTGCAGAAGTCTTTCTGGGTTACCTTCCTTCGCGGCTTGCTCGCAGAGTTCCCGCCAATGTTCCTTCTGGTGCATGGACACGATTCGCCTCCCCCAGGAGGCAACGCGACCCGCCTCCCAGAGGTGAAGGAGTATCGAGTGTACGAGTATCCTATCACCCACTTGAATCGTGCTCAATCGGGCCAGCCCTATCGATGAAGGGCTACCCTCCCGCATAAACTTGCATTTTGGCATGAATCGCTGTGGCGAATAAAAATCGAAGATGCTAGATTGCTTCGGGATGGACGAAGGACGAAAACACGTGCTCGGCGTCATTGCTGGGATTCTGACGGCCCGGCATCTCAAGACCACCCAAGGCCAAAGAGAAATCCCATGCCGCAACCTTAATTTCGGGTGCAGCCTCAGGCGGAAGCTAAGCAATACAGGTGTGGCATAACAGACTCCAAGAAAAAAAGGGTTCACCTTTGACGTGACCCTTTTTTCGTTTTCAGCTTTCTCCGCGAAAGTCGATAACGCCCACATATAGCAAGACTACGGCAGCTCAGATGGGCTTTCGCCTTGGGCGGCAGGCTAGCCGCTTGGTCGGCCGATCCGGCCCGGCAACTCCTACACGGTTAACAGAGACTCGGAGAGCCTCAACTGGTCGAAGGAGTATCCAGGCGAGTCTGCGTTCTGGGGCAACGGGTTTGGTTGGGTGATTTGGGGCGTGAACCGATCCACTGGTGCTGGAACGCCGAGAGCGCGGGCTAGTTCAACTAAAGGGACTTCTTGCGGTTCCGGTCGGAGGACGGGCCCAAACGGTGCGAAGGCGCGGGAGGCGTTGTGGGCAGCCATATGCTTCAACATGTCTGTTGCTGCCTGAATTGGCTTCTCACAAATCTTGTCCATGCTGATCGCGTGCCCGCAGTCCTTGCATGTCATAACAGTGCCGCCTGCCATCTTCCTAATCGTGGTGTACATGCTTAAGCGTACCTCTATCGGTGGCCGGAGCCCCAGCACGTCAGGACAGCGACCACAGACTTTGCCGCTGCGCCAGCGGTGCTGGGCGTTTTTCCGACGGAGCACTTAGCAGGTACGTAGGGAACCCAGGAACATCGAAAGAACAGTCAGATATTGGTTCCGTTCCCTGATTCGTTCCCACGCTTTGCATCACATTTTCAGCAGGCGGGTGTCATCTGGCAAGGATGGCAGGCTTGGAGTCCACGGCAGGGCTAGAGTACATCCGTCAGTTCACGGGCAGGCGGTTGACTTATTCGATTTTACTCGATCATTACCTCATAGCCCGATAAGGGATAAACAGCGCGCCTTGGGCCCCCGAGTCCAAGGCCCGCCGGCGCACAGCACGCTTGCCTGCTACCCAACTACCCGACCCTGAGACTCCTCTGTGCACTGCACTAGCTACCTGCGAAAAGACGTTGTTCGCGCACTACGCGTCAGATTGCGCCGATTGCCACCACCAGGATGGCCGCGAACATCACTGCATACTGTGCGAAGTCTTTTACCTTGAGCGGCTACTCAAAGTTCAGAAAGGGTGGCCATAAACCACCTCCTTCGAGTCGGGGTTTTGGCGGGGGAGGGTGGCCGGTCGCACCGGCGAGGTCCCAATTCTGATTCCGGGGTCCTGACCCGTCAAGCCACGCGAGCAGGCGGGCATCGGATCGGCTCATTTTGAGCCTTTCATCCTTTGGGGATGGATTCCAAGCAGCCTTTGCGCTGTCGGCATCTTCCTCAAATTTGTGTCTATCGGGACACTCGAATTCCCCGTTTGATCATCCCCGCACAGCAGGTTGCGAGCGCACTCCTTGGTCATCCTTACGGTGTGATTGTGCCCTGCGATGCCACAAATCGGGCAGTTTTGCTCGGGATCGCGGTTCGCGCCCAGCAGGTCGTCTCCATCGAGGTCATAGCCGAGAAGGTCACCGAAAAAAGTCCTATGAACTAGCTTGGCTTGGTGCTTGCCAATCCACTCTTCTCCAACGCTGTCCTGAGCCAAGTACATTTGGATGGCCGCTCTCAGCTTGCGTTGATCGCCTCGATCGAGTGTCACGAACCGGAACGGCTGCAAATTCCAAGAGACGGGCTTCAGCATTTCCGCTGAGCCAAGTATCGCTCCCGTTTGAATCATGAACATCAACTTGACGCGGGAACCACGATCCAGTGGTTTGGGCAAGCAGAGGAGACCACCCGTGAGAGAAACCATCTCCAATTCCCCCTGCCTGCGGCTACCGTCTTGAGATCGAAGGACGGCTGGAGTCATGCGCGGGAGCCGAACGCGGAGACTGCGCTGAATCGAGTGCGATTGGGGCGTCATGGGCCTATCCGAGTATGGTCTGTGGTATGGAAGAGCAGGAGATTACGGAAGGACTTCGAGGCGTACGGTTACCCACTGCCCAAATCGTCGATCAACCGCCCGAAACCATCGGCCCCCCTGCAGAGCATCAAACCGAAATGCATCCTGTCCTACACCTTCTCGCCGGCTGTTTCGAGGTGGATCTTCTTCGAGGTGGATGTTCCTCGGAGTGATCTATTGCCTGGTCGGCCAGTACGGTTGGGCCCCGCGCTTGTCCGGTGAAGCAAACACCCAGTCACCAGTTTGGTTGTAGGCGGATAGCGCCTAGCGACATTCTTGACGAGCCAGGCAGGGCTCAGATGGCGCTGACGAAGAATCTGGACGAGCGTCCAGAAAAGCCGAACATGGGCCAAAGTGGTACCACCTTGACAAGTTCCGCGAATTTGCAAGTTGTTGTTTTCACGCCCGCCTAGCGCCAGCTGCTCAGAACGCAGTCGTTCGGATGCTTATTGGCCCCACTGCGAACCAATTGGCCCCGCGTGGCCCCGAGCAGTTGCCAAAAGTAGCCGTAAATGTTTGAATATAAAAGGTTGGGCGCTTAACTCAGCGGTAGAGTGCCATCTTCACACTTCTTCCCTATCCAATACATTCAACGACTTAAACAGGCTACCGGGGACTGCCAAATACCTCGAAATACGCGGTGGCCGTACCAGCGAGCGGGTGCTATAGCGGGTGCGCTGAACGCTTGCGAATCTCGTGAACTCGAAGTCCCCGGTCATTACTTAATCTCCTCCAGAGAGTGCAGCTTGTCCGCTAACTCGATTTGAAACTGGCGAGGGCTTAAATTGTTCAGGGAACTGACGCGTGAGGTCGGCATCTTCTGCTGCTATCCTCTGCACCAAACCGAAATAGTATTCGGTCAATTCACGCTTCTCGACATCAGGCAGGATGGCGTACAAATCCATCGGATTTCGAAATGCATTCCCTCTCTGGAACGGCTCACCAATTGGCAGGTGGCTAATTACAAGATCGACATCGTATAACGTGATCCGTGCCGATCGTAACGTATTCAAGAACGCAGTGAGACGATGCCTGCGTTGAGCCGACCCGCTAAAGACGCCCTTGATTGCGGCTTCAAGCTTGACCACGGTAGCATCATGAGAAAGAGCCTGTTTAGCTATCTCAACCTCTGTTTCGAGTTCCGCTTCCCTCACCGGGGTCTCCAAAATAGCGGGGACGCTCTCCGGGAGGAAGTTAGCCACCTTCTGAAAGGCAAGAATCGATTCGAAGCTCAACCTGTCGTGTTTGCTTTCGCTGTCAACTTCGCTTACATGCAGTTGTTTTACGCGATCTTTGAACTGCTTCAGGATCAGGATAGCTTCCGTCATGGTCGGGTCTACTTGTCTAGCGTGACCGAGGTCGAAACACAGCGAAGCATCAGGCAATTGCTCGAATATCTTTGAAAGCTCTTGCACGGTTCTTCCCGTTTGCTTGCGCTTGTCCATGTTTTCAACTAGAAGTTGTTCGCCAAGTGCCCTCCACAGGCTCCAATCGCTGATTGCATCAGGATGGACTATGATCGGCCATCGGCGTTGTGCAACAAAACGTAGCCGAACAATTGCTTCTCGCTCTTCTTCTGCGCTCATTCTGCTAGGTGCATGAAGGGAGACATAAACGAAACCTCTCAAATCCAATTGCTCAAGAGAACCGACGAGGGGTGCTAGTTCTGGCTGACGCAACGCCGAAAGCTCAACGGCGTTGACAGTGGTTTTTCCACGCATCATTGCCAGACCCTTTTTGAAGTCTCCGTATGCCAGTGATCCTGTCGAGAAGCCGGTTGCCCGCATTAGAAAACCCCATACTTTCGAGTTAATTTTTGAACTTCCGGGTTGTCGAAGAATATCTCCTCAAGCCCCGACTGAAAGGTGCGACTGATGTCTCGTGCTTCCAAGGAGAGCTTATCTGTTCGCGACTGCTCTGGCTTAACGTTCTTCAAGTGATTTCTCTTCTCCGGGTCTGCGATCATCGCAAGAAAACTGTCATACGAATCAAAGATTTTATGTGCTGCCGAATCGCTGGCGTAGGAGAGAGAAGCACGGGCAACAATTTCTAAAGGCGTGAATTTTACGAGTGATCTCAAATATCCAAGGAGAGGAACGACTGGCTTATCAGCTTTTTCGAGTTCCTTGGAGAGGTCAGCATCTAAAGAGCAACCGAAACATACTAGAAGCCCAGACGCAAAGATCAGCTTCCTCGACATTGCCAACTTTGTGACTTTGAGACCCCACTCTTCCCCCTCTCGGGCTCGCTGCTTGCTTGCGAAGTCTACAGCCATGGTTCTCCAAAATCGAACAATATCGTTCAACAGAAATCTAGGTACCTTGTATCGTTTCTTCTGCTGTTCGCTCTGCCCTTGAGTCAGATTAGCTTCCTCTTCCAAGTAGCGATTCAAGACTCCTGTCAACACCCGTCCATAAGCGTCTGTCTCCCCACAATTGATTCCTCGTGATTCTAGGTGTCGGTTCCGCAAATTCTGACCCCCCTCATTCCGGAAATTCTGGCACGCTCAAGGACCTCAAGAAGGGTTAGAAAACTCCCTGTGCTCCGGCTGTGCCAGGAGCGGAGGGAGGAGGATGTTGGGGATGCTAAAACGACACGAAGTCGAGATTTTGCTGAAGGCTGGCCATCCGAAGACCGAGGTAGCGCGTTTGAGCGGCGTTTCGCTGCGCTCGGTAAAACGCATCGCGGAAGAGAGTTCGGTGGTGCACGTCGATGACGCCGCGGAGCGCGCCAAACGACAGATCGGCCGACCCAGTACGGTCGTGAATTTCCGGAAACCGATTCTTGAGATTCTGCAGCAAACACCCGATCTAGCGTCGTTGGAGATTCTGCGGCGAGTGCGGGAGGCAGGCTACGAGGGAGGCAAGACCGCACTGTACGCCCTGGTGGCCTCCCTTCGCCCGCGGTCGACCAAGCCGCTGGTTCGATTTGAAGGTCTGCCCGGGGAGTTCAGCCAGCACGATTTTGGGCAAGTGGAAGTGGAGTTTATCGATGGCAGCAGCCAGCGGATTCATTTCTTCGCCTCGCGTCTGAAGTACTCTCGCTTCATGTGTGTCAGTTTGGTCCAGGATGAGGCGGTCGAGAGTTTGGTAAGGACCTTGGCCGAGCATCTGGCCAGTTGGGGTGGGGTGCCTCTGCAATGCGTGTTTGATCGGCCTAAGACGATCGCTCTCCAGTGGCAAAGAAATGGCGAGGTCACGGAATGGAACCCAGGTCTTTGCCTACGCCACCTTGGAGCTGGGGGTGGGAGTGGAGTTGTGCTGGCCCTATCGAGCCCAGCAAAAAGGAAGTGTGGAAAACCTGGTGGGATTCGTAAAGTCTTCTTTCTTCAAGGTACGCCGGTTTCAGGATGAGGAAGATGTTCGCCAGCAACTGCAGGATTGGCATCGGGAAGTGAACCAGGAGCGCCCGTGCCGCGCGACCGGAGTGATTCCAGCGCTACGCTGGGCAGAAGAGAGAGCTCGACTTCGGCCTTTGAAAGTACAGCCGGAAGAGCTGGCTCTGCGTATTCCTGTCTACGTGGGCCCCACCGGAACGGTGTTGCACGATGGCCATGCTTACTCGATGCCACCGGAGGCGATCAGTAGGCCGGCCACGTTGTACTTGTACGGACAACGAGTGCGCATCGTGGCGGGTCGTTATGAGGCGGTGCATCCCAGGAAATTCGTGGCGCACGAAGGGTCTTCGCTGGCCGAGCATCGGGCCGCCCTGGTGGCAGCCGTATCGGGAAAACGCGGCAAGCGCTATCTGAAGCGGCAGCAGTTGTTGGAGCTGGGAGAGCCTGCGATTCGTTATCTCACCGAGATCGTGCACCGGCGGCCACGGCAATGGTACGAGGATGTCGATCGATTGCACCAGATCTTGCAGAGTTATGGTGCGGAGATTCTGCGGCAAGCGATGGAAGCTGGCCTCAAGGAACAAGTGTTCGGTGCGTTTTACGTGGAGCGATCTCTCCAATCAAAGTTGAGCTTTCCGGAGGTGGTGCAATGAAAATGGAAAACTGCCAGGTCGGCGAAGCCACGGGTGTGCGAGCGCATTGGGAAGTACGGAAGGAGCACAAACCGGGGGATGCTATGGGTCGACCGAGTCGAGGATCGTCGTTCCTAGGCGATCCTGGCGCGATATTTTTCTTTGGAAAACGGGGAAACGGTCCGAACAGGTAAATGTCGGCCCGAACGGAGGCAACCACGATGAGTAAGAATGCGAGTACTCTCAACTCAGGGCCCATCCCGAAAAATCCGCAGCTCGCCGAAGGGCAGCTGGAGGCTCTGTTCCGACGGTTGAACCTGGCCTATACCCGTCGTATTTATCAGGACGTGGCGGATCGAGCGGAGAAAGAAAACTGGAGCTATCGTGATTTTCTTGCTCTTCTGCTGGCCGAAGAAGTGGCGCATCGCACACAAACGCGCTTGCAACGTTTTACCCGCAAGGCCCACTTCCCCTTCTTCAAGACCATTGATGAGTTTGACTTCAGTCTGCAGACGACACTGCGTCAGTCCCTGCTCGGTTCCTACCTAGGGCCGGATTTCGTCACCGAAGGGCGCTCGCTGATTCTTTACGGTAAGACCGGCCGCGGCAAAACCCATCTGGCTGTAGCCATCGGCTATCGCGCTATCCAGAATGGCTTCGAGACCTTGTGCACGACTGCCGCAGAACTCGTGGAAGAGCTCTCCAATGCCAGCAAGAAGGGACGCTTACAGGAATCATTGCTAACCTATACCCGTCCTCATGTTTTGGTGGTCGATGAAGTCGGGTACTTAACCTACGGCCCCGATGCCGCCAATGTTTTGTTTCATGTGGTCAATGATCGCCACCTGAGAAAACGCCCTATGATCTTTACGACCAATAAGCCGCTCAGCGAGTGGGGCAAGGTGTTGCACGATGAAGACCTGGCAGCCGCCATCCTGGATCGCGTCTTGGAGCGCGGACGCTTTATCCATCTCGATGGGCCCTCGGGGCGGACGCGTCACCTAAATTTAGAGGAGGCCTTGCTGCCGGCAGCAGGACGTGCCAGAATTTCCGGAATTCGCGTGCCAGAATTTCCGGAACCCACA
>DASQPN010000168.1:0-11255 GCA_035643915.1 Terriglobales bacterium
CCGAAGCTGGGATCATCCACGGAAGTGTTCGGCCCGGCGAACACCGGATGATTGAACGCATTTCGCGCCTCCAGGCGAACCTCAATGTTCATCTCTTCGCGCAGCGAGAACTGCTTCGCAATCGACAAGTCGGTAGTGAACGACCACGGCGTCCGAATACCCCCAAAGGCTCGAGGCGCGTTGCCCAGCGTATAGTCGGGCGTACGCTGGAACACGCTGGTATCAGCGAAGTAGTTATCCACCCAATTTGACCCACGATTGCGTCTTGGCGTCCCGACAATGTTAGGCCGCTGTGAGCCATAAGTGGGCAACGCATTTCCATCCGCAAGGGTCAGGGTTGTCGGTCGCCCGTCGGCGATGCGCCAGATGCCGTTCGTCTTCCAGCCGCCCACGATTGCCTCCAGCACGCGCGGCATGTTGCCGAGAAGAGCCCGGTGCCGTCCAAAGGGCAGATCGTAGGTGTAGCTGAACTGCACCACATGGGGAATGTCGAATGTCGAGAGGCTTCGCTCCAGCCACGGCTTATTGGGATCCTGCAGGCTGGTGAAGCTGCCCAGCCAAGTCACGTTATCGTCTGCCTGCGACGAGTCATCGATGGATTTCGACCACGTGTAGGTCACGAGGAACTGCAAGCCATTGGAGTAGCGCTTCTCGGCGAGCAACTGCAACCCGTGATAGATGGAGTTCGCAATCAGTTGAACGTCAGTCGCAACGCCCGTGAACTGAGGAAATGGCAGCTGCAACTGGTACTCCTGCACCGACGGTGAGGACAGGGTGCTGTTGGGGTCGCTAATGGGTCCACCCAGCTGCGAGGAAAACGGATTGTCCACGGAGGTGAGGAGGCCGTTGATGTCGGCGGAAGGGCTCTCGATCTGCGGCCCTAGGGTGTTTAACTGGTTGGCGCCGCTGAAAGGAAGATGCGTCCCTTTCTTGCCGACGTACTCCGCATTGATCAACACATTCCCGCGCAATTCGCGTTCAATACCCAAACTCCAGCTCTGTTCGTATGGCGTCCGGTTCGCCGCTGCGATGCGAAGTGGACCATTGGCATTGAACCCGACGTCATTCATCAGACCGAGCGAATTCCCCGCGGACTGAATCAATCCACTGGGATAAGGGTTGTTCAGGTGCAGGTAGGGAGTTGCGTGATCATTCTGATAAGTCTCGACCACGTTGGTGGATTGGTTGAAGCCCTGTGCGCCATAAGGCACAACGCCGGTTACTCCCGACCGCGACTGCCCGTAATAAATGCCATACCCTCCCCGCACCACCATCTTTGGCGCGAACTGATAGGCGAACCCGAAGCGCGGCTGAATGTCGCGCCAGTCCGTCACATAGTTTGTGCGCTGCTTCGAGGAGGCGAAAACCTCGCCGCCATGCAGTTGGAGCGTCACCGGTTGGCCGGTGACTTGGTCGTTGTACGAAAGACTGCCGCCGTTCAGTGGGCTCCTTACACTCGGGTCGAACCAGTTCTGCCGGTTATGGCGATCGGTGCGGGGCAGTGTCACGTCATAGCGCAGACCGAGATTCAAGGTCAGTTTATGATTGACCTTCCAGTTGTCCTGGGCGAAGAACCCGTACTGGTAATTTGAAGTTGCGGGCCGGAACTGGATTTCATAATAAGAGTTGCCGGTGTCGTCATTGGCCATCGTGCCCATGAGGAAGCTGGCCATAGCATCGCCGCCGCAACTGGCAAAGTCTGTGGATCCTATCGGGCAGCCATCCGAACCGTGCTGGTCGAAGGTGAAGATGCCGTTGGGCGCGTTGGTCTGGATGTAGTTGATCTGGTGTATGCGGCCGTCAAAGCCAAATTTCATCTCGTGCGAGCCACGCACCTTGTCCAGCGTGGCCGTGAGTTGTCCTGTGTCCTGGCCCAGCCGATAGTTGCCATATGGGTCCGTGCCGTCATTTGTCGAGCCGTTATTCACGTACTCACTGAGGTAAATGGCGGGAACGCCGGCAAATCCATTGCTCTGCAGATACGAGGGGAACCCCAATTTGCCGAGAGGATCCGAAACACCTTGCGGGTTATAGGCATCGATGTGCCATACGCCACGAGTAAAGCCGAGCGTTACATTCAGCAGCAGGCTTGGGCTGAAGGTGTGTGTATCGTTGATGGCAAACAGGTGCGCGTTGGTCCAACCGGGACCTCCCGAACACGGATCGGTGAAGTTCTTGAAACAGTTGAGGCCCATGCCATGGCTGTATTCGTACGAAAACTTCACGCTGACCAGATTCTTCTCGTTGAAACGGTGGTCGACCTTGATGTCGAACTGATCGTTGTAGTCACGCCTCGACCCTGATCCAAACCAGTTGTTGTAAATACCTTGGCCCGGTGCGTTCGGTTCCGGGAAGTTCTTCAACATGTTCTGCCCTACCGGATCGATGAGATTGCCGGGACCGCTTGGCGGTTGGAGATTGGCAGGGAACCCTGGCTTCGAACTGCCGGGACTGGTGTAAATGGCAAGGTTGTTAAAGGGAATGAACGAATTGTCGTCGTTTCTTACGGCAGAACCCGTTCCGGAGTCGTAGAAACGACGATAGGGATCCCAGATCTGACCGGCGTCAGCGCTGCAACGTCCAGTGCTGTCGAACGTACCACCTTGCGCCGCACACACCTCGCCAAAATCTCCGTTGCGCATCAGATCGGACGGCACTCCAAACGTGGCCGTGCGCAGCCCGGATGAGCGTAAGCCGTCGTAATCGAAAAAGAAGAAAGTCTTGTTCCTGATGATCGGACCGCCGATGGTAAAGCCGTAATTGTTACGGCGCAGCGGAGGAAGGGGTTGCCCATTCCGATCGGCGAACCAGTTGTTCGCGTCGAGGCTATCGTCGCGGAAAAACTCGTACCCGCTCCCGTGGAATTTGTTCGTCCCGGAGCGCGTGATCATATTGACGACAGACCCCCCCGAGAAACCATACTCCGCGCTGAAGTTCGTCTGCTGCACCTTGAATTCTTCGATCGCTTCCGGAGATGGGAGGTAGGTCGCTTGCGTGACACCCCCGTTAGGCTCAGAATTCGTGACCGAAGCGCCATCGGTCAGAATGTCCGCCGTTGATCCGCGGCTGCCGTTGGAAACAAAATTCGTGCCGGTGCAGGTGGCGTCACACTGGTCGTCCATCTCGGTGACGCCCGGCGCCAGAGAAGTCAATGCGATCACGTTGCGGTCAATCAACGGCAGGTCATTGATGAACCGGCGATTGACGACCTGGCCGGTCTCCGCATCCTCGGTGGCTACTCCCTGCGCCGCCCCCTGCACCTCCACCGTTTGCGTCGAGGCGCCCACCTTCAGCGTGAAATTCGCGGTTGCATTCTCGTTGACGTCCACCTTTATATTGGGCCGAATCGTCTTCTCGAACCCCGGCATCTCCGCCGTCACCGAATACACCCCCGGCGGAACCGACCGGAACAGGTACGACCCGTTGCCATCGGTGGTCGTCTTGAACGTGAATCCCTTCTGCTGATCAGTCAGGACAACGTTGGCGTGCGCCAGCACGGCACCGCTTGTATCGGTCAGCACACCGCTGACGGTGCCGAAATACGCTTGGCCCAAAAGCAGGCTAGGCGAGAGGAGGATGCTTGCGATGATGAGAGTGGCAGCGAGCAGCCGATAGCGACGATCGTCATGTTTCGAAGTAATGGAAGACATCCGCTCCCCTTTCCAACGGACCGATTCCGACGCGGGACTATGCCCGGCGTCAGCGGGATATTAAAACGATTTATGTCCAATTGTCATGCAAAATTCCAGCGGAGGGCCCGCGCAGGGGTCCGCCGTTTCCCATCTCCGAATAAGTGTCCCCGCCGGCCTGTTCCATCTCAGTTTCGTACCCTTCCCGACGTCGCGGTCCTTGCGTCCCTTGCCACCTTGAATATGGACGACCATCCGCTCGCTGTCGATGTCGCTGATCTTTAAACGAGCCACCTCTGCGCGACGGGCGCCGGTGGCATACAGCGTCATCAGCAGGATGCAGTGAAAAGGCATCTCGGCCGCATCGATTAGACGTGCGACCTCCTGTGGGCTGAGTACTTGCGGGAGGTGCAACACCTTCTTCGGATACGGTGTCTCGGCAACGCTCCAGCCTCGCTTCAAGACCTGGACATAGAAGAAACGCAACGCCGCCAGCTTCTGGGTCACCGTATTGGGAGCCAGCTTCCACTCGCGGAACATGGCTGCCTGATATTGGCGAATATGTTCTGGACCGAGTTGATCCGGGGAACGGTGGAAGTGTCGGGAGTAGTGCTCGACTGTTCGAATGTAAGGGCGGATGGTTGACTCGGAGTAGTTGCGACGCTGCAGCTCCTCCAGCATGATCTGCCGTAGATGTGTCACGGAGATACCTCCTTCTCTGTGACACAATTTAGCTCATCGCCTAAAAGGCGACTCAACGCCACACGAACGCGTCCGCCGCAAAGCGGCTTCGTTCAAGTCGGCTTATGGGAAGTGATCGCTATTGCTCCCGCGAGCTTGGCGACCTCGCGACTCATGTCTGCGGAAAGGCACGCACGGGTACACGAACACTCCAAGGGGTCCTGCGTGCGGAGTTGAAATTTTGGGAATTGGCCCGATCCCTGGGAACACATCCCCGGCTAGAAATTTCAGAGACTCCAACAGGGTCCCATGCGCCCCCGATCTCTGGGATGCATCGCCCTCTTACTGGAAGGAATGCAACCAGGCACCCGCTCGGTTGAGGTCCTTCTCCACGTCTTTCGACAGGAAGTTGAAAAATGGACAGACCCCACACGAAAGACCGGGGACGCGAGGCAGTTTCAGACAAAAGATTTCAACGCAGATCTCTGCCAAAGCCGAGGAAGAATGAGGCACGACCCTAGTTCCGGCTCCTCAATTTCGAAAGCAGACGCAGGATTTCCAGGTACAACCAGATCAGCGTCACCATCAGCCCAAAGGCCGCGTACCACTCCATGTACTTGGGCGCGCTGGCCTGGGCGCCCCGCTCGATGAAATCGAAATCCAGCACCAGGTTCAGAGCCGCGACGATGACGATCACCACGCTGATTCCGATCCCCAGGGGGCTTGCCCCGGAGATTGATGGAAATAGCCGGACACCGAAAAATCCCATGATCATGCTGACCACATAGAACAATGCGATTCCACCGGTTGCAGCCACCACGCCCAGGCGGAACTTGTCCGTCACCCGGATCATTCCCGACCGGTAAGCCAGCAGGAGCGCCACCAGTGTCCCGAACGTCAGCGCCACCGCCTGCATCGGAACTCCTCGAAAGCGCGACTCCGCCATCGCCGAGACGCCGCCCAGCACCAAGCCTTCCAGCAACGCGTAGATCGGAGCCGTTATCGGCGCCCAGGACTTTTTGAAGATGGTCACCAGCGCAACAATGAATCCGCCAATAGCCCCCAGGGCTACGAGAGGAGCGACGGACGAGAGCGCGGTCTCCGGATCCCCCACATTCGGGACGCGGCTCCAGGTCCACGCTGCCGTCGCAACCGTACAAATCAACAGGACCCCAGTCTTGTTGACAGTTCCCGACACCGTCATCCGCTCGCCGAGCACCAAGCCTTCGGTTTCGAACGCGGACTGATTTAGTGCGGGATTTGAGGTCCGAAGTAATTGCGCCACGAAGTTCCTCCTAGTCGCTAATGTCGTGCGTCGGATATCGGCTTCTGAAATCGATGGCTTTGAAAGGGTGCAGCTTCAGCTGGGCCGAAAACGCGCTCTTGAAAACACAGGCTCAATCCGCTGAAGTGAGCTCCTGCGGTTCATCTGCGTCCGGGAGAATACTCAATGGCCCTGCCCTCTCGGTACACGATTATGGACCTTTGCCGTGAAATATGTCACGGCGGATCAGCGAGACCAAAAGGGCGCCGCCCACGCGGTGCCCTTTCCCGACTAACTTGCAACGGAACTTAAGCCCTCATCTTCTCTCCAAACTTCTTCTCGAACTTCTTCAACTTGGGGGCAATCACAGACTGACAATACGGTTGCGTTGCGTTGTTGTCGTAGTACAGCTGGTGATAGTCCTCGGCCGCGTAGAACTTCGCCACCGGCTCCACACTGGTGACGATGGGCTCCGGAAACGCCTTCGCAGCGTTCAGTCCAGCGATGGTCTCTTCCGCCTCTCGTGCCTGCTCGTCCGACGTATAAAAAATCACCGACCGGTACTGCTCGCCGACATCGTTGCCCTGCCGGTTTACGGTCGTCGGATCGTGCACCGCGAAAAACACTTCGAGCAGATCCCGATAGCCGATCTGGCTGGGATCAAAGGTCACCTGCACGACCTCGGCGTGCCCCGTGTCGCCATTGCACACCTGCCGGTAAGAAGGATTGTCGACGTGCCCGCCCATATACCCCGACACCGCCGCCGTCACCCCCGTCAGCCGGTTAAAGACGGCCTCGACACACCAGAAACACCCTCCTCCAAATACTGCGGTCTGTTCATTCGCCATGCTCATTGGATGCCCAACTCCCCCGAAAGTTCCGTGACTGCACCTCCACCGACTTCACCTCTCACGCCCTCGCGCTGGTCTCCAAATAGGTCACCGCCAGCTTTTGATTCGTCCAGTGACACGAAAACGCGTCTGCCCCAACGATGACATGGTTCGTGTCGCGAACGTGCAGCTTCAGCGCCGCTATCGTACAACAGGTCCGCAGCTTCCTTGCAATTCGTTTCGCTGACTGGGCTGTCAATTTCTTGGTCGTCCCGGGATCGGTCGGTCGGGGCAGCAGTTCTCGCACAGCCCCCGCACTCTGCGTTAAAATGCCACCGCTGTAAATACTCGCATTCGTTCGGAGATCAACCATGGTCCAGCTCAAGGTCAACGGTGTCCAACGCTCATTTGACGGTGAACCCGACATGCCGCTGCTCTGGTATCTGCGCGACGTTCTCGCGCTCACCGGCACCAAGTTCGGCTGCGGCATGGCGCTCTGCGGTGCCTGTACGGTGCACCAGAATGGCAAGGCCATCCGTTCCTGCATCACCACCATGCAGCGGGCTGCCGGCAGTGAGATTCGCACCATCGAAGATATCGCCGTCAACGGACTGCATCCCGTGCAGAAGTCCTGGATGGAAGTCAATGTGCCCCAATGCGGCTATTGCCAGTCGGGACAGATCATGCAGGCGATCTCTCTGCTGAATGAGAAGCAGAAGCCCACCGACGAAGACATCGACGACGGCATGTCCGGCAATATCTGCCGCTGTGGCACCTATCAACGCATTCGAGCGGCCATCAAGGCTGCGGGCGGAGAACGCGCATGAACACTATCACCAATGTCAGCCGACGCAGCTTCCTACAGGGCGCTCTGTCCGCCGGCGCACTGGTTCTCAGCGTGCGTTTCGTCCCGGAAGCCCTCTGGGCCGCGGACACCCCGTCCGGCTCACGCGCCGACCAGGCCGCGCTGCATCCGCACGTTTACGTAGGAGTCGACACCGACGGAACCGTCTACATCATTGCCCACCGCTCCGAGATGGGCACTACCAGCCGCACCTCCCTTCCGCTTGTGCTGGCCGAGGAGCTGGACGCTGACTGGAGTCGCGTGAAAGTACAGCAGGCGATGGGCGATCCGCGTTATGGCTCGCAGGATACCGACGGCTCCCACTCCATCCGCGAGTTCTATGAACCCATGCGGGAAGCGGGTGCCACCGCTCGCTTAATGCTCCTACGCGCCGCCGCGCAACAGTGGGGCGTGCCCGAAGCGGAGTGTGCGACCGATCCGCACGTCGTCGTTCACAAAACCAGCGGTAAGAAAGCCGGCTACGGAGAACTCGCGACCGCCGCCGCCACATTCCCGGTCCCCAAGAAAAACGAACTCAAGTTCAAGCCGCAGTCCGCCTGGCGCTACGTCGGCAAGGGCCAGGCCAGCTACGACCTCGAAGACATCTGCACCGGCAAAGCGAAATTTGGCATGGACGCTCGCGTCGAAGACATGGTCTATGCGTCCATCGAGCACCCACCGGTTCTCGGCGGCAAACTGAAGTCATTCGATGAGAAGGCACCCCTGCTCGTGAAGGGCGTGCGCCAGACCGTCGTCATCGACCCGTTCACGCCGCCCCACCACTTCCAGCCGCTCGGCGGGATCGCCGTCATCGCCGACAACACCTGGTCTGCGATGAAAGGCCGCCAGAAGCTCAAAGCGGTCTGGGACGACGGTCCCCACGCCGTCTACAACTCCGATCAATACAAGAAAGAGTTGCAGAAAGCCGCTCGCCAGCCCGCCAAGGCCGCGCGCAACCAGGGAGACGTGGACACCGCCTTTGCCCAGGGCGGTAAGGTGATCGAAGCCGAGTACTACGTCCCGCACCTGGCGCACGCCTCTATGGAACCGCCCGTCGCCCTCGCCGACTATCGCGATGGCAAAGTTACGATCTGGGCGTCCACGCAGAATCCGCAGGCTGTGCAGGAAGTCGTCTCCGAAAAATTAGGCGTCCCTAAAGAAAACGTTACTTGCCATGTCCCGCTGCTGGGTGGAGGCTTCGGCCGTAAGTCGAAGCCGGACTACGCCGCCGAAGCGGCCATCCTCTCGAAGAAAGTTGGCCGCCCCGTCAAAGTTGTCTGGAGCCGCGAAGACGACATCCGCTTCGACTACTACCACACCGTTTCCGCGATGTACATGAAGGCGGCGCTGGGCACCGATGGCCTGCCCACCGCCTGGCTGCAGCGTTCCGTGTTCCCCAGCATCGGTTCCACTTTCAACGTGAACGGGACCGCCGCGGGCGCTGGTGAACTGCAACAAGGCTGGACCGACCTCCCCTTTAACATTCCTAATATGCGCGCGGAGAACAGCGGCGCCGCCGCACACCTGCGCATCGGCTGGCTGCGCTCGGTTGCCAACATCTATCATTGTTTCGCCGCGCAGTCCTTCGCCGATGAGTGCGCGCACGCCGCCGGCCGCGACTCTCTCGAATATCTCTTGGCCCTGATCGGACCTTCCCGCATCGTCGACGTGAAAAAATCCGCCCCCGACTACCCCAATTACGGCGGATCGCTCGAAACCTACCCTATCGACACCGCCCGCTACCGCCATGTGATCGAAGTTGTCGCGGAAAAGTCTGGCTGGGGAAACAAGAATCTCGGCAAGGGTCAGGGCATGGGCATCGCCGTCCACCGCAGTTTCCTCACCTATGTGGCGACGGTCGTCCAGGTCGAAGTAAACGATCAGGGTGAGCTGCGCATCCCGCGGGTCGATACCGCGGTCGACGCTGGGTTGATCGTGAACCCGGAAGCTACGCGCAATCAGTTCGAAGGCGCCGCCGTCTTCGGCACCAGCCTGGCTCGCTTCGGCGAGATCACCGCCACCCATGGAGTCGTCGATCAGTCCAATTTCGACAGCTATCCTGTCTCACGCATGAATGAGGCTCCCTACCGGACCAACGTGTATATCGTCGAGAGCAGCGCGCCACCGGCGGGTGTGGGAGAACCCGGCGTGCCGCCCTTCGCGCCCGCGTTGTGCAACGCGATCTTCGCGGCGACCGGAAAGCGCGTCCGCGAGCTGCCGCTCTCTCGGGCCAAGCTGGGTGCATAGTTGCGTTCGCTGAGATGACTTCAGGATTGGCGACTGCCCGGGACTTGCGCTCGGCGTAGCCAACCCCAGAAAACACCCCTCTACAGGAGCACCGCTTACCAACTTGCCCGCCTCCGGGAGTTGCCTTCATGCCTTGCAGCTTGAGCGTATTGCTGCCTGGGTCGAACCCATCCCCATCCCCCGAGGAGCTCCACATCACTCTAGACTCTAGAAATTCGAACTTGCTGCTCTCAAGAACTACCTCCATCCAGATAGTGTTACAGAAAACGCTGTATGGACACGCCCCGCCTAGTCCCTCACAATCACCCCACTCAGATACGGTTCTGCTGTTTGCTTGTCGCGAAGAACCGTTGGGATGCGTTCGCTCAGGGGTGACGCACCCCAAGCCCACGGCCTCGAAACGTGGGCTTTTTTTCGTACGACAGCCCCGATGACCAGGAGGTTCTCGGCTACTCGGCTGCTGAACTGGCGAAGACCCCGGTCTTCGAGCAGATTCATCCCGACGACCGCTTCAAAGTCCTCGCGGCCGTCCGGGAAGCGCGGCAAACCGGCATCGGCAACAGCTTGGGATATCGCCTGCCTCACAACAACGACAGCTGGAGGATTCTGGAATCCACGGCCAGCACTCATTCGAGGTGACAGGGGAGAAGTCGAAAAGCTGGTCATCGTGAATCCAGAGATCACCGAGCGCAAACAAGCAGAGGAACAGCTTGCCCACAACGCCCTCCACGAGTCGATGCGCTCAAAATGGACCGGTCCCTCGCCAACAACGTGCTCGCCGACCGGGTCAGTTAGGACGAGTGGATTTGATCCTCACCCTGGCCCTGAAAGTGAACAAGAAGGTAGTGGCCGAGGGCTTAGAAAAAAAGCGGCCCACGTTAGAGCGCTCAAGACCCCCGGGCTGCAGATTTGGTTAGAGCGTACTTCTTTTCGCAACGGTTGGAAGCCGAGCAGGCGGCCGCCCTCATTCGGTCAGCAGAGTCTGGCTGTGCGCGCGATGGGTGCGATAAGCGGTACCCGACACAGTAACAAAGCTCACGCCAGCACGATTCTGGCAGCAGCCATCCTCGTCCCGACCGCTGCCACGTAGGCGACGAACAGGACCGGCCAAACCTGTTTGCCGGGGCCATCCCCGCCGAGGAAGGTCGCTGCTTCTGTCGCTGGGCGCCGAAGCCATCGACCGACACCGATGGTCAACAACAAACCCGTTCCCGCCCACACCCATCGGCTAACGCCCGACGCGACCACAACCGTCTCCATGTCCGACTTGAGCCAGACTGCACTGAGCACGAGGTAAAAGAATGCTTCCGCGTAGTTGGCCAGCGCCCAAAGGAACGCGAATAGCAGGAGCCAGTGCCGCCGGGAGGGTCGGGCGGGCTCACGACGCCTCCACCAGCCGCCCAGGACAGAAGCAAACGCAAGCAACAGCAAGTTGACAGCTATCCCCGCGAAGTCGGTTGCCGCCAGGGCAAACCGCCCCCGCGCCGCCAGACAGCCTTAGTCGATCTTGTTCTCGCCGTATTTACCGCCCCAGCTGCCCCATAGATCCAGCTGCCCCATAGATAAGGAGACGTGTCGGTCTTCCACCAATTCTTCTTGCAGGAATAGATAGAGTGAAGCACGGTAGCCCGAGCTCGTGCGGCCAAATCGTGAGCTACAGAACCGCGAGCGCAGCCATCGCCACGAAAAGGAATTTTCCTTTGCCGGTCACTTCATCACTTCGCCCACGCCGCGTCCAGGAACAAGTACCGATCGCGCGC